>NZ_JCACKF010000044.1:0-25303 GCF_059505245.1 Stenotrophomonas sp. | reverse complement strand
GTTCGGCAGGGCTGCGCCCTGCACCCGCGGTAGTGCCGGCCGCTGGCCGGCAACTTCAACAGCAACGTCAAAAACGGGTTTCCCGCGGATGGCGGGGAAGAGCTCTCTGTAGAGTCGAGCCATGCTCGACTCCCGCGCGCAGCGCGCACGGCAGCCGAGCGTGGGCTCGGCTCTACAGTAGATCCACGCCGTGCGTGGATGAGCGTGCCGGAAATGGGGTCAGAGGCCATTGCTGCGCAAAGGGCTCTGACCCCAGGGTGCTTACGCCGAGGCGTAGCGCACGGCGGTGCCGATCCATCGCTGCACCACCCGATCGGCCAGTGCAGGCTGCTGCTCCAGCAGGCGCTCGGCCAGTGCGTGCACGCCGGGCAGCAGCCCGGCGTCGCGGGCCAGGTCGGCGATGCGGAAACCGGCCAGGCCGGTCTGGCGGGTGCCCAGCAGCTCGCCGGGGCCGCGCAGTTCCAGATCCTTCTCCGCGATGACGAACCCATCGTTGGTTTCGCGCATGGTCTGCAGGCGCTCGCGCGCCATCTGCGAAAGCGGAGCCTGGTACAGCAGCACGCAGCGCGACACCGCCGAACCACGGCCGACGCGGCCGCGCAGCTGGTGCAGCTGGGCCAGGCCGAGGCGCTCGGCGTTCTCGATCACCATCAGCGAAGCATTCGGTACGTCCACACCCACTTCGATGACCGTGGTCGCGACCAGCAGGTCGATCTCGCCGGCCTTGAAGGCCACCATCGTCGCCAGCTTCTCGGCCGCTTTCAGCCGCCCGTGCACCAGCCCCACGCGCACGCCGGGCAGCAGTGCCTGCAGCGATTCGTAGGTGGCCTGCGCCGGAGTGGCATCCAGCTCTTCGCTTTCCTCGATCAGCGTGCACACCCAGTAGACCTGCCGCCCTTCCTGGCAGGCCAGCGCGATGCGCTCGATCAGCTCCGGGCGGCGGTCATTGTTGAGGGCGACGGTCTGTACCGGCGTGCGGCCCGGCGGCAGCTCGTCGATGGCCGACACATCCAGGTCCGCGTATTCGGACATCGCCAGCGTGCGCGGAATCGGCGTGGCGGTCATCACCAGCTGGTGCGGCACGCTGTTGCCACCCGCGCCCTTGTCGCGCAGCGCCAAGCGCTGGTGCACGCCGAAGCGGTGCTGCTCGTCGACGATGGCCAGAGCCAGATCCTGGAACACCACCGCCTCCTGCATCAGCGCGTGGGTACCCACCACCACCTGCGCTTCACCGCTGGCGACCTGCGCCATCACCTTGGCGCGTGCCTTGCCGGTGACCTTGCCGGCCAGCCAGGCGATACGCACATCGAGCGGCTCCAGCCAGCCGCGCAGGTTGTTGAGATGCTGTTCGGCCAGCAGTTCGGTGGGCGCTGCCAATGCGACCTGCTTGCCCTGCTCCACCGCCAGCATCGCCGCCAGTGCGGCCACCACGGTCTTGCCGGAACCGACGTCGCCCTGCACCAGCCGCAGCATCGGGCTGGGGCGCGCGAGGTCTTCACGGATCTGCTTGAACACGCGCGCCTGCGCGCCGGTGAGCGCGAACGGCAGCTGCTTCAGCAGCGCCTTGGCCAACTTGCCAGGACCAGCCAGCGGCGGCGCATGGTGTGCCTGCAAGGCAATGCGCTGGCGACGCAGGCTGAGGTGGTGGGCCAGCAGTTCTTCCATCGCCAGGCGGCGCTGCGCCGGGTGGGTGCCGGCGGCCAGCGCGGCGAGGTCGGCATCCGGCGGTGGCCGGTGCACGGTCAGCAGCGCGCTGCGCAGCGACGGCAGGCCCAGGCCATCGAGCCAACCGCTGGGCAGCAGTTCCAGCGTGCTCTCCTCGGGCAGGCGATCCAGGGCCTGGCCGATCAGCTTGCGCATCGTCATCGGGCCCACGCCTTCGACGGTGGGATACACCGGGTCGAGGCGGTCGCCGAGTTCGGGATCATCGTTGCGGCCCAGCACCTGGTAGCTGGGATGGACGATTTCCAGGCCGAGGTGGCCGGGCTTGGGCGTGCCGAAGCAGCGCAGCCGGTTGCCGACCGCGAACTGGCCGACCTGCTGCTGGCGGAAATGGAAGAAGCGCAGCACCAGGGTGCCCTGCCCTTCGTCCTCCACCGCGACCTTCAGCATCGGTCGATAGCGCATGCCGCGCTCGACCGCGACCACCCGCCCTTCCACCTGCGCCGGCACGCCGTTGCGCAGGTCTTCGATGCGGGTCAGCCGGGTCCGGTCTTCATAGCGCAGGGGCAGGTGAAGCCAGAGATCCTGCAGGGTGGCCAGGCCACGCGCCTGCAGTTTGGCGGCCACGGCCGGACCGACGCCGGCGAGCATCGCCAGGGATGCTTCGCCGGACGGTGACAGGACCGGGGTGACCGCCGCCTTGCGTGCCACGTGGTGGTCAGTCGATGACCATCACCGCGTCGACCTCGAAGCTGGCGCCCTTCGGCAGGCCGGAGACTTCGATGGTGGAACGGGCCGGGTACGGGGCCTGGAAGTAGTCCTGCATGACCGCGTTGACCTTGGCGAACTCGCCCAGGTCGGTCAGGTACAGGCCCAGACGCACGACCTTGTCCAGCGAGCCGCCGGCGGCTTCGGCCACGGCCTTGAGGTTGTCGAAGGCGCGACGGGCCTGCGCTTCGACGTCGCCAGCGCCGACGATGTCGCCGGTGGCCGGGTCAAGCGGGATCTGGCCGGAGAAGTACACGGTGTTGCCGGCGCGCACGGCCTGCGAGTACGGGCCGATGGCGGCGGGGGCCTTTTCGGTGTTGATGATCTGGCGGGACATGGGTCGCTCCGGTGCTTTGGGGGAAAACAGAGCGGTGATTGTACCGGGTGGGCGCGGCATCGGCTGGGGGTCGGATCCGTTTCCCGGCGGGAAACGGATGCGACCCCGGGTGTCGTGTTCGCGGAAAGTGAAACACGCATGGCGTGGGCGGCGGGGGGGCGTAGCGTCTGGGCGGGCGGCTGGCGGGGGGGGCGGCGCATCACTTCGGCCAGGTGGTTGCGGTCGCGCACCTGGATGTTGAACGCCAGCACGGCGGCGTTGAAATCGCGATCCAGGTAGTCCACGCGCTCGATGTTGGAGTGGCTCTGCGCGATGGCAGCGGCCAGCTGTGCCAGCACGCCGGTGCCGTTCTCCACTTCCACCACCAGCGAGGTGTCGTAGTCGCCGGAGACGGTGGTGTCCCAGCCGATCGGCACCCAGCGCTCGGGCGACTTGCGCAGCTCGGCCAGGTTCGGGCAGTCCATGCGGTGCACCACGATGCCCTTGCCGGCGGTGTGGTAGCCCATGATCTCGTCGCCGGGAATCGGCTGGCAGCAGCCGGCGAAGGTGACCACGCCACGCTCGCTGCCGTTGATCAGGATCTTTTCCTGCGAGTGGTGGCGCGAATGCGGGCCGCCACGCAGTTCGGCGTAGGCCATCAGCGCCTGCGCGGCCTGGGTCGGCATCCAGTTGCCCAGCGCGACCTCGGCCAGCAGGGCTTCCAGGCGCGGGAAGCGGTGTTCGGCCAGGAACGCATCCAGACGCCCCTTCGGCAGCCGCTCCAGCGACGAATCCATCGCCTCCAGCGCACGGTCGAGCATGCGGTGGCCCAGCTGCACGGCATCCTCGTGCTCCAGCTGCTTGAGCTGGTGGCGGATGGCGGTGCGCGCCTTGCTGGTAACCACGAATTCCAGCCACTGCGGTTTCGGCGTGGCCGAGCGTGCGGTGATGATCTCCACCGACTGCCCCGACACCAGCTTGGTGCGCAGCGGCACCAGTTTCTTGTCCACGCGCGAGGCCACCGCCATGTTGCCGACGTCGGTATGCACGGCGTAGGCGAAATCGAGCGCGGTGGAATTGCGCGGCAGGGCCAGGATCTTGCCCTTCGGGGTGAACAGGTAGACCTCGTCCGGGAACAGGTCGACCTTGACGTTGTCCAGGAACTCCAGCGAGGAACCGGCGGCACGCTGCGAGTCGATCAGCTCGACGATCCACGCGTGGGCACGGCTCTGTGCGCTGTTGGGCGAATCGCCGCCGAACTTGTAGGTCCAGTGCGCGGCCACGCCGCGTTCGGCGATCAGGTCCATTTCCTCGGTACGGATCTGCACTTCGATCGGCGAGCCATACGGCCCGAACAGCACCGTGTGCAGCGACTGGTAACCGTTGGCCTTGGGAATGGCGATGAAGTCGCGGAAGCGGCCATCCAGCGGCTTGAAGGTGGCATGCACCGAACCCAGCGCGTGGTAGCAGCTGGGCACGCTGCGCACGACCAGGCGGAAGCCGAACACATCCATCACCTGGTCGAAGGATTTGTTCTCGTCGCGCATCTTGTTGTAGATGCTCCACGGGGTCTTGATGCGGCTGATCAGCCGATGCTCGATCCCCTCCTTGGCCAGGCGCTGCGACAGCTGCACTTCCACCTGCGCCATCGCCTCGCGACGCACCACCGGCTGGCTGCGGATGTGTTTCTCGATGATGGCGTGGCGCCACGGGTACAGCGCCTTGAAACCGAGGTTCTGCAGCTCGCTCTTGACCAGGCTCATGCCCAGGCGCTGGGCGATGGGCGCGTAGATCTCCAGCGTCTCGCGGGCGATGCGGCCGCGCGCTTCGCGGCTCTGCGCACCCAGCGTGCGCATGTTGTGCAGGCGGTCGGCCAGCTTGATCATGATCACGCGCAGGTCGCGCGACATCGCCAGCAGCATCTTGCGGAAGCTCTCGGCGGCCGCCTCCTGGCGGTCGCGGAACTTCAGCTTGTCCAGCTTG
Source organism: Stenotrophomonas sp. (assembly GCF_059505245.1). Classification (NCBI taxonomy): domain Bacteria; kingdom Pseudomonadati; phylum Pseudomonadota; class Gammaproteobacteria; order Lysobacterales; family Lysobacteraceae; genus Stenotrophomonas; species Stenotrophomonas sp. The sequence continues at coordinate 20,574 of NZ_JCACKF010000044.1, read as the reverse complement.
GTGACGCCGTCGACCAGTTCGGCCACGGCTTCGCCGAACTCGGCGGCCAGCGCCTCGCGGGTCAGCGGCGTGTCTTCGATGGTGTCGTGCAGGATCGCGGCGATCAGCGCTTCCACGTCCAGGCCGAGCTCGGCCAGCACCTGGGCCACCGCCACCGGGTGGGTGATATAGGGCTCACCCGACTTGCGCGTCTGCCCAGCGTGCGCGGAGGCTCCGACTTCCCAGGCACGGCGCAACAGCGGCAGCTGTTCCGGCGGCAGGTAATGGGCGGCGCGTTCAAGCTGGAGGACGTAGTCGGGTACGGCGGCAGTGGGGGCTGCGGCGACCTTGGCAGTGGGGCCTGGGTTCATGCCCGCAGCCTATTCCAGCGCGACGTTTACGGCAAATCCTGAATGCGAAACAGCCCGCACGGGGCGGGCTGTTCGGTGTATCCAACGATTACGTTGATCGATGCGATCAATCGTCGTTCTTGGACATGTCTTCGTCAGCGACCACTTCGGCGGCAGCCCACTCCAGCGCTTCGCGCTCGGCGCGCTCACGCTCGGCCTTCTCGACTTCGTCGATCAGCGCGTTGTCGATCTTGCGGGCGGCGATTTCGCGCAGCGCCAGCACGGTCGGCTTGTCCTCGGTCTCGCTGTTGTCCAGCGTGGCCTGCACGCCGTTGGCGAGCTGGCGGGCACGCTTGGATGCCATCATGACCAGTTCGAAACGGTTGTTAACGACTTCCAGGCAATCTTCTACGGTGATGCGGGCCATACGGGCTCCCGGCGACCGGTCGGCCGCTCAGTCGAATGAGGGAAAGGGGACGGAGTGTACTGGCAGGGGCTGGACAAAATCAAGCCAACCCCTACCCGATTCTTTTGGAATCAGTCAGTTGCGCCCGGATCGGGAGTCAGCAGGGCCTGGATCAGGCCGGCGTGGCGGACCTTCTGGGCCTCCCGGCGCAGGCGGCTGGCGGTGAAGATGGCGCACAACTCGTCCACGGCGGTGTCGAACACCTCGTTGACGATGACGTAGTCGAACTCGTTGAAGTGCAGCATTTCATCGCGCGCCGCGCCCAGGCGCTGGGCGATGACCGCCTCGCTGTCCTGGCCGCGCTTGCGCATGCGATCCTGCAGGGCCTGCCTGGACGGCGGCAGGATGAACACGGTGACCGTGCCCGGCACGAGCTGGCGCACCTGCTGCGCGCCCTGCCAGTCGATTTCCAGCAGCACGTCCTGGCCGGCGGCCAGCTGCGGCTCCACCGACTGCCGGCCCGTGCCCTTCCAGTCGCCGTGCACCCAGGCATGCTCGAAGAAGTCGCCAGCGGCGATCATTTCCTCGAACTTTTCCGCAGAGACGAAATGGTAGTGCTGGCCGTTCACCTCACCCGGGCGCATCGCGCGCGAGGTGAAGGAGATCGACAGCGCGATCTGCGGGTCACGCGCCAGGGTGGCATTGACGATGCTGCTCTTGCCGGCGCCGGAGGGGGCGGCAACGATGTACAGCGTGCCGCGCGCAACGGCGTCCGACGGCTTCGACGGGGCGCTCATGCGGGGGATCCAACGGGTTGATTTCGCAAAATTTTTCCTCGGTGTTCCAGATCCGGCGCGGAGGATCGCGCCAGGACGGCGGGGGCTGCGCGGAACATCCTGGAACCAGGCCCGGCAGACGCTTCCCCGGGGGGCGGGCACGCAACTTTACCAGAGCGGCCCCGTTGCGCGCCCGTCCGGCAGGCGCCGGGCCTTGTGCCACATGGACATCCGGGGGCCTGTGCTATAACCGGGCCGTACCCAACGACAGCCCGGAGGCCTGCGCCTCCCCGCCATCCCAGGAGAACGGCATGCCATCGATGAGCCGCCGCCAGTTCCTGAAAGTGACCGGGACAACCCTGGTCGGCTCCAGCCTGGCATTGATGGGCTTCGCGCCCGGCATCGCGCTCGCGGAGGTCAGGCAGTACAAGCTGACCCGCGCGACCGAGACCCGCAACACCTGTACCTACTGTTCGGTGGCCTGCGGCATCCTGATGTACAGCCTCGGCGATGGTGCCAAGAACGCCGAGCCGAGCATCTTCCATATCGAAGGCGACCCGGACCATCCGGTCAACCGCGGCACGCTGTGCCCGAAGGGCGCCGGCCTGGCCGACATCATCCACAGCAAGTCGCGCCTGCTCTACCCCGAGTACCGCGCGCCGGGCTCGAACGAGTGGAAGCGGCTGAGCTGGGACGATGCGCTGGACCGCATCGCGCGGCTGATGAAGGAAGACCGCGATGCCAACTTCGTGCAGAAGAACGAGGCCGGGCAGACGGTCAACCGCTGGCTGACCACCGGCATGCTGGCGGCCTCGGCCACCAGCAATGAAACTGCGGTGCTGACCCACAAGGTCGTCCGCTCCCTTGGCATGCTGGCATTCGACAACCAGGCACGTGTCTGACACGGCCCGACGGTGGCAGGTCTTGCCCCGACGCTAGGCCGTGGTGCGATGACGAACCACTGGGTCGACATCAAGAATGCCGACCTGATCCTGATCATGGGTGGCAATGCCGCCGAGGCGCACCCGTGCGGGTTCAAATGGGTGACCGAGGCCAAGGCACACAACAAGGCCCGGCTGATCGTGGTCGATCCGCGCTTCAACCGCTCGGCCGCGGTGGCCGACGTGTACGCGCCGATCCGCACCGGTACCGATATCGTGTTCCTGGGCGGCCTGATCAACTACCTGCTGACCGAGGACCGCATCCAGCACGAGTACGTGCTGAACTACACCGACATGCCGTTCCTGGTGAAGGACGAATTCGCCTTCAAGGACGGCCTGTATTCGGGTTACAACGAAGAGAAGCGCAGCTACGACCGTTCCAGCTGGGACTACGCCTACGGTGACGACGGCTACGTACGCAGCGACCCGACGCTGAAGGACCCGCGCTGCGTCTACAACCTGCTGAAACAACACTACGCGCGCTACACCGTGGAGATGGTCGAGCGCATCTGCGGCACGCCGGCCGACAGCATCCGCCAGATCTGGGACATGATCGCGTCCACCGCCGGCAAGGACAAGGCGATGACCATCCTGTACGCGCTGGGATGGACGCAGCACTCGATCGGCGCACAGAACGTGCGTGCCGGCACCATGGTGCAGCTGCTGCTGGGCAACATCGGCGTGGCCGGTGGCGGCATGAACGCGCTGCGCGGGCATTCCAACATCCAGGGCCTGACCGACATCGGCCTGATGTCCGACCTGCTGCCCGGCTACCTGACGCTGCCGAGGCAGGACGAGCAGGACTACGACGCCTACATCGCCAAGCGCACGCAGAAGCCGCTGCGCGCCAACCAGATGTCGTTCTGGCAGAACTATCCGAAGTTCCACGTCAGCCTGATGAAATCGTGGTGGGGCGATGCCGCCACCGCCGACAACAACTGGTGCTTCGATTACCTGCCCAAGCTCGACAAGCCGTACGACATGCTGCAGGCGTACGAGCTGATGAACGAGGGCAAGATCCACGGCTACATCTGCCAGGGTTTCAACCCGCTGGCCTCGGCGCCTAACAAGGGCAAGCTGATCAGCGCGTTCTCCAAGCTGAAGTTCATGGTCAGCATGGACCCGCTGGAAACCGAGACCATCGCCTTCTGGCAGAACCACGGCGCGTTGAACGACGTCGACCCGAGCACGATCCAGACCGAAGTATTCCGCCTGCCCACCACGTCCTTCGCCGAGGAGAACGGCGCGGTGGTGAACTCCTCGCGCTGGCTGCAGTGGCACTGGAAGGGCGCCAATCCGCCGGGTGAAGCGCGCAGCGACATCGAGATCATGTCCGAGCTGTTCCATCGCATCAAGGCGATGTACGAGAAGGACGGCGGTGCGTGGTGGGAGCCGGTGCGCGACCTGGCCTGGAAGTATTCCAACCCGGAGCTGCCGACGCCGGAAGAGCTGGCGATGGAATACAACGGCAAGGCGCTGGCCGACGTGTTCGATCCGAAGGACCCGACCAGGCTGGTGCGCAAGGCCGGCGAGCAGCTGGCCGCATTCGGCGACCTGCGCGACGATGGCAGCACCGCGTCGGGCTGCTGGATCTACATCGGTGCCTGGGGCCCGACCGGCAACATGATGGCGCGGCGTGACAACAGCGACCCCACCGGCATCGGCAACACGCTGGGCTGGGCCTGGGCGTGGCCGGCCAATCGCCGCGTGATGTACAACCGCGCGTCGTGCGACGTGGCCGGCCAGCCGTTCGACCCGCGCCGCACGCTGCTGGCCTGGAACGGCAAGAACTGGGGCAGCGTGGACGTACCGGACTTCAAGGCCGACGAAGATCCCGCCGGCGGGATGGGCCCGTTCATCATGAACCCGGAAGGCATCGCCCGCTTCTTCGCCAAGGCCGGCATGGCCGAAGGGCCGTTCCCGGAGCACTACGAGCCATTCGACACGCCACTGCGCAGCAATCCGCTCAGCCCCGGCCAGGCACTGACGCTGAACAACCCGGCCGCCCGCGTATTCGCCAGCGATCGCGCACAGATCGGTTCGCCGGACGAGTTCCCGCATGTGGCCACCACCTACCGCCTGACCGAGCACTTCCACTTCTGGACCAAGCACGGCAAGTTGAACGCCATCATCCAGCCCGAGCAGTTCGTCGAGATCGGCGCGGCCCTGGCCGACGAGCTGGGCATCAGCAACGGCAGCCGTGTGCGGGTCAGTTCCAAGCGTGGACACATCGAAGCGGTGGCGATGGTGACCAAGCGCATCAAGGCCCTGCAGATCGATGGCCGGACCGTGCACCAGGTGGGCGTGCCGATCCACTGGGGCTTCCTCGGTGCGGCCAAGCCCGGATACATCGCCAACACGCTGACCAACGCCATCGGTGACGGCAACTCGCAGACGCCCGAATCGAAGTGCATCCTGGTCAAGGTCGAGAAGGTGTAGGAGACACGCCATGTCACTGCAATCGCTGGACATCATCCGCCGCTCGGCCACCACCACGCCCTCGCCGGAAGCGCGCGGTGCGCACACCGGCCAGGTCGCCAAGCTGATCGATGTGAGCAAATGCATCGGCTGCAAGGCCTGCCAGGTCGCCTGCATGGAATGGAACGACCTGCGCGACGAGGTCGGCAGCTGCGTTGGCAGCTATGACAACCCGCCCGACCTGAGCGACCAGTCGTGGACGGTGATGAAGTTCCGCGAGTACGAGGACGAGAAGGGCAAGCTGGAGTGGCTGATCCGCAAGGAGGGCTGCATGCACTGCAGCGACCCGGGCTGCCTGAAGGCCTGCCCGTCGCCGGGCGCGATCATCCAGTACGCCAACGGCATCGTCGACTTCCAGGAAGAGAACTGCATCGGCTGCGGCTACTGCGTGACCGGTTGCCCGTTCGACGTGCCGCGCATTTCCAAGAAGGACCACAAGGCCTACAAGTGCACGCTGTGTTCGGACCGGGTGGCGGTAGGCCAGGAACCGGCCTGCGTGAAGACCTGCCCGACCGGGGCGATCACCTTCGGCAGCAAGCAGGCGATGACCGAGCACGCGGCCGGCCGCGTGGAAGACCTGAAATCGCGCGGCTACGGGAACGCCGGCCTGTACGACCCGCAGGGCGTGGGTGGCACCCACGTGATGTACGTGCTGCAGCATGTGGACAAGCCGGAGCTGTATGCCGACCTGCCCAAGGACCCGCGGATCAGCCCGATGGTGGAAGTCTGGAAGGGCGTGGCCAAGCCGCTGGGCGTGCTGGCGATCGCCGCCACCGCCTTCGCCGGCTTCCTGCATTACATCGGCATCGGCCGCAACACGGTCAATGACGAGGAAGAAGAGGAAGCCGAACACGAGGCGAAGAAGATCGAAGAGGAGCAGCGGCCATGAAGTACGCCCCGCACCCGCGGCAGATCATCCGCTACCGCGCACCGACCCGCATCAACCACTGGATCGTGGCGATCTGCTTCGTGCTGACCGCGCTGTCCGGGCTGGCGCTGTTCCACCCTGCCCTGTTCCCGTTGACCCAGCTGTTCGGTGGCGGCCCGTGGACGCGCATCCTGCATCCGTTCATCGGGCTGGCCATGGTGGTGGGCTTTGCGCTGCTGGCGTTCCGCATGTGGCGCGACAATCTGCCGACCGCCGACGATCGCGCATGGATGCGCGGCATGCGCGATGTACTGCGCAACGAGGATGAGAAGCTGCCGCCGGTGGGCCGTTTCAATGCCGGCCAGAAGCTCCTGTTCTGGGCGATCATTGGTTGCCTGTCGGCACTGCTGCTGACCGGCTTCGTGATCTGGCGGCAATACTTCAGCCATCTCTTCCCGATCGGGCTGATCCGCTTCTCGGTGCTGGCCCATGCGTTGTTCGGTTGGGTGCTGGTGTGCGCGATCGTGGTGCACATCTATGCGGCGCTCTGGATCAAGGGCTCGGTGCGGGCGATGACCCAGGGCAAGGTGACCTATGGGTGGGCGTACAAGCACCACCGGCAGTGGTTCCGCGACATCCTGCGCGGACGTCGGGAAGAGGGATAACGGCTGGGCCTGCGGCCCTGCACCTGCAGAGGCGCCTTCGACAGTTCCCCGGTGCTTTTGGTAGGTGTCGACCTTGGTCGACACGATGAACACGGCAACAACCGATGGGGTCAGATCCGTTTTCCTGTGGAAAACGGATCTGACCCCGACCATTTCAAATGGCCTACAGTGCGCTGGACGCCAGCGCTGACAACGGCGAGGATGGAGGCTGGTTCTTCTGGCTGGCCCTGCATGGCGCAACGCATCCTTGAACCCGGTGAGATCGAGACGCTCGCCTCGCGCGACGTGCCGCGCATCATCCTGCCTGATACCGGGTCGCTGTTCGCCACACGCGCGGCGCGCCTGCGCAGCCTGGCCGCGCACAGCGCCATCGGCGGTTACCTGCAGCTGCTGGCGGCATTGGCCGACGCACAGCAGGCGCTGCTGGAGGAATTGACACCCCAGCAACGCGAGGCGCTGCAGGACCACGCGCGCGCGCAGCAGTCCAGCGCGGCCGCCAGTGCCGGCATGCCGTTGCGGCCCGCCAACACGCTTCATCTGGACGGGCGCTGGCGCGACTGGCTGCGCACGCTGTGCCGGCACTGCGCCGACGAAGCGGGGCTACCGGCGGAAACACGGCAGGAATTGCTGCGCGTCGCCGCCGCCGACGACACCTGGCTGGATGCGCAGGCCCACGCCGTGCTGGAACGCGATGACGCGCCCCCGGTCGACGCGGTCGCTGCGCTGCTGGTGATGAACGCGTTGCAGGTGTATTGGGCAGTACTGGCGGCCAGCTTCCGCCCCAGCGACCTGAAGCCGCTGGCCGATGCGCCAGGGCTGTGCCCGCTGTGCGGCACCCTGCCGGTGGCCAGCGTGGTGCAGGCCCGCCCGCCCTATGCCTCCTACCGCTACCTGTCGTGCTCGTTGTGCGCCTGCCAGTGGCACTACGTGCGCGTGCAGTGCAGCCAGTGTGGCGCCGCTGGCAAGGACATCGCCTATCGCGCCCTGGCTGATGCCGACGGCGATACCGGCCAGGCGGTGCGCGAGAGCGCGGTACGTGCAGAAACCTGCGACCACTGCCACAGCTACCGCAAGATCCTGTATCTGGAAAAAGATCCGTCGCTGGAACCGGTGGCTGATGACCTTGGCACGCTGGCGCTGGACCTGCTGCTGGGCGAGGAAGGCTACGCGCGAGCCAGCCAGAATCCGCTGCTGTGGCAATCCGACGACGACTGACCGATGCCACGCACCTCCGCCGCCCCGGCATCGGCCGCCGCCCTGCCCTCGCTGGACAAGCTGCTGCGCCTGCCGGTGCTGTCGGCACTGATCGAAGATCACGGCCGCAGCCGCATCACCCAGTTGCTGCGCGTACATCTGCAGGCGCTGCGTGAGCGCATCAGTGCCACGCAGCTCTCGGCCGAGCAGTTGCATCAGGCCATTGAAGGCCCGGCACTGGTCGCGGCGCTCGATGCCGCACTCATCGCCGATGCACGGCTGAACCTGCAGCCGATGTTCAACCTGACCGGCACCGTGCTGCATACCAACCTGGGTCGCGCCCTGCTGCCCGAGGCCGCGGTGCAGGCCGTCACCCGCGCGATGGCCGCACCGGTTGACTTGGAATTCGACATCACCCGCGGCCGCCGCGGCGACCGCGATGCACGGGTGCAGGCGCTGGTCTGCGAGCTGACCGGTGCCGAAGCCGCCACCGTGGTCAACAACAATGCGGCGGCGGTCCTGCTGCTGCTCAACAGCCTGGCCAACCGCCGCGAGGTGGTGGTGTCGCGCGGCGAACTGGTGGAGATCGGCGGTGCCTTCCGCATTCCCGATGTGATGCGCAGCGCCGGCGCGCGGCTGGTGGAAGTGGGTACAACCAATCGTACCCATCCCGCCGATTTCACCCATGCCATCGGCGCGCGCACCGCGCTGCTGATGGAAGTGCATGCCAGCAACTACGCGATCACCGGCTTCACCGCCAAGGTCAACACCGCGGCGATGGCAGCCATCGCGCACGACCATGGCCTGCCGCTGGTGGTGGACCTGGGCAGTGGCAGCCTGTGCGACCTGGCGGCCTTCGGCCTGCCGCACGAGCCGACCGTGCAGGAAACGCTGGCGGCGGGCGCCGATCTGGTCTCGTTCAGTGGCGACAAGCTGCTGGGCGGGCCGCAGGCCGGCATCATCGCCGGCCGCGCCGACCTGATCGCGCGGATCAACCGCAACCCGCTCAAGCGCGCGCTGCGCATGGACAAGATGGGCCTGGCCGCGCTGGCGGCGGTGCTGGCCCTGTACCGCGAGCCGGAACTGTTGGCCCAACGACTGCCGACGCTGCGTACGCTCTCGCGGACACAGGATGACATGGATGCGCAGGCCCAGCGCCTGCTGCCGCCGATGCGCTCGGCGCTGCCGGCCGGCTACATGCTTGAACAGGCACGGATGCACAGCCAGATCGGCAGTGGTGCGCAGCCACAGGCGCAGCTCGGCAGTGCCGGCCTGCGCATCACCACTGCGCAACGCGGCGGCCTGGACCGCCTGGCCAAGCGCCTGCGCCAGCTGCCGCGACCGGTGCTGGGCCGCATCGGCGAGGACGCATTGTGGCTGGACCTGCGTTGCCTGGAACCGTCCGACGAAGCGGACTTCCTCGCCCAGTGGGGCGCGCTGCAACCATGATCGTCGGCACCGCCGGGCATATCGACCATGGCAAGACGCGCCTGGTGCGGGCACTGACCGGCATCGAAACCGATCGCCTGCAGGAAGAGCGCACGCGCGGCATTTCCATTGAACTGGGCTATGCCTATGTCCCGGTGGACGGCTCAGTTGGAGACGCGTCGGCGACGCTGGGTTTCGTCGACGTGCCAGGCCATGAACGCTTCGTGCATACGATGGTGGCTGGTGCTACCGGCATCGACATGGCGCTGCTGGTGATTGCCGCCGACGACGGTGTGATGCCACAGACCCGCGAGCACTTGGCGATCCTGCAGCTGCTGGGCGTGGATCGCGGCGCAGTGGCGCTCACCAAGATCGACCGGGTGGACGCCGCGCGCATGGCCCAGGTCGAGACCGAGATCGCTGCACTGCTGGCCGGCACGCCGCTGCAGGATGCGCCGGTGTTCGCCTGCAACAGCACTTCCCCCGATGACGCAGGCATCAACGCCCTGCGCACCCACCTGCACGCATGGGCCGCCGGCGATGCCAACGCGCGCCAGGCCGCGCTGCGCAGCGAGCTGTTCCGCATGCCGGTGGACCGCGTGTTCTCGCTGGCCGGCCACGGCACATTGGCGACCGGCGCGGTACATGGCGGTGTCGCCGCGGTGGGCGAGCATCTGCAGCTGATGCCGGCCGCCACTGAAGTGCGCATACGCAGCATCCACGCGCAGAACCAGGCCAGCGAACACGCGATGGCCGGACAGCGCTGCGCGTTGAACCTGGCCGCCATCGCCCGCGACGAGATTCATCGTGGCGACTGGATTGCCGACCCGCGCGCGCTGCTGGCCACCACCCGCGTCGATGTGCGCCTGCGCCTGTCCGCACGGGCAGCACCACTGCGCGCCTGGGCACCCCTGCACATCCACTGGGGCACGATGCACCGGCAGGCCCATGTGGTGCTGCTGGAGGACCGTGACCAAGGTGATGGGCAGTTGGTGCAGCTGGTGTTCGATGCACCGGTCTGTGCGATGTGTGGTGATCGCTTCATCGCCCGCGATTCCGCCGCGACCCACACGCTGGGCGGTGGCGTCGCGCTCGACCCGGACCCGCCACAGCGGCGCCGGCGCAGCCCGGCACGGCTCGCCTGGCTGGGCGCACTGGAGCAGCTGGCCACAGGTGCGGGAATCGGCCCGCTGTTGCAGCAGGCGCCCTTCGGCATTGCCATGGCCGCGCTGCAACGCTACTGCCGGCGCGCGGCCGACCGGATCGATCTTCCTCCAGACGCACAGCGCATCATCACCCGCGAGGACACGGTGGTCATCCTTGCCTCGCACTGGCAGGTGCTGCGCGAGCAGGTGATCACATCGCTGCATAGCTGGCATGAGCGACGCCCGGACGAACCCGGTGTCGACAGCGGGCGCCTGCAACGCAGCACCCTGCCCGCGCTTGCGACGGGGCTCTGGAATGCGCTGCTGCAGGACCTGCTGGACGACGGCAGCGTGCAACGCGTGGGCGCCTGGTGGCGCCTGCCCGGCCATGACCATGCGCCACCGGAACGCGAGCGCCTGCTGCTGGAACGCGTGCTGCCGCAACTGCACGCCGGTGGCTTCGATCCGCCGTGGGTGCGTACTCTGGCCGCCGACTTCGGACTGACCGAAGACGATGTCCGCGCCGTCCTGCGCCGCGCCGCCGCACGTGGCGAACTGTTCCAGGTGGTGCCGGACCTGTTCTATGCACCCGCGCGCATTGCGGAACTCGCCGCGATGGTCGCGCAGCTGTCACAGGCCAGCGGCGCGGTGGATGCGGCGGCCTTCCGCGATGCCATCGGCCTGGGCCGCAAACGCAGCATCCAGATCTTGGAGTTCTTCAATCGCGTTGGCTACACTCGACGCGTCGGTGACCAGCATCGGCCGCGCGGCGACTTGCAGTGGAACGCAGCCCGCGACTGAGCCCACCGGTACCGCCGTACTTTCGGAAGGCATGCGCATCCGGGCATGTGGCTGGGCTTCAAACCCAGTAGGGGGCGTCGATCGTTCCCTGGTAGGTTCGACTCCTGCTGCCTTCCGCCATTCGTGTTTCCGCAGGAGATGTCGGCATGGCCACGCACGCGCAGTCACCCGCCCCATCAACGGCCGATGCCCCGCAACGACTGACCTCTCTCGCGCATGGCGGCGGCTGCGGCTGCAAGATCGCGCCGGGCGTGCTGAGCGAACTGCTGCGCGGCGTTCCAGCACTTCCCGCACCGGCCGAACTGCTGGTTGGCCGCGAGACCAGCGACGACGCCGCGGTGTACCGCCTCGATGACCGGCAGGCAATCGTCGCCACCACCGATTTCTTCATGCCCATTGTCGACGACCCGTTCGACTTCGGCCGCATCGCCGCCACCAACGCGTTGTCGGACCTGTACGCGATGGGCGCGCGGCCGCTGTTCGCGCTGGCCATCGTCGGCATGCCGATCAACACCCTGCCGCAGGACACCATCCGCGGCATCCTGCAGGGCGGCGAGCGTGCCTGCGCCGACGCCGGCATCGTGGTGGCCGGCGGCCACAGCATCGATTCGGTGGAACCGATCTACGGCCTGGCCGCGATCGGCGTGCTCGATCCGCAGCGGCTCAAGCGCAATGCCGATGCCCGCGCCGGCGATGTGCTGGTGCTGGGCAAGCCGTTGGGCGTGGGCGTGTACTCGTCGGCGCTGAAGAAAGAAGTGCTGGATGCAGAGGGCTACCGGCAGATGATCGCGTCGACCACCCGCCTGAACAGCGTGGGCGTGCCGCTGGCCGCGCTGGACGGCGTGCACGCGATGACCGACGTCACCGGCTTCGGCCTGCTCGGCCACCTGCTGGAAGTATGCCGCGCCAGCGGCGTCGCCGCCGAAGTGGACAGTGCAAAGGTGCCGCTGCTGCCGCAGGCGCTGGAGCTGCAGCAGCGCGGCTGCGTGACCGGCGCCTCCAACCGCAACTGGGCCTCGTACGGCGCCGAAGTGCGCTTCGCCGAGCGCTTGGCCGGCCACTGGCAGCCACTGCTGACCGATCCGCAGACCAGTGGCGGGCTGTTGGTGTCCTGCGCCCCGGAGGCAGCGAATGCGGTGCTGGCCTGCTTCCACGACGCAGGGTTCGGCCAGGCGGCCGTGGTCGGGCGATTGGGTGAAGGGGCGCCGGGCGTCAGCGTGCGCTGATGCGCTGGAACGACAAGGGCGCCCGAAGGCGCCCCTGCTGTATCGCTGCACGCAACATCATTCGATGTTCTGCACCTGCTCGCGGATCTGGTCGATCAGCACCTTCAGCTCCACCGCGGCATTGGACGTGCGGCTGTCCACCGACTTCGAGCCCAGCGTATTGGCTTCGCGGTTGAACTCCTGCAGCAGGAAGTCCAGGCGGCGACCGACCGGCTCGCGCTGCTTGAGCACGCGGCGGATCTCGACGATGTGGCTGCCGAGGCGGTCCAGCTCTTCATCCACGTCCAGCTTCTGCAGCCACAGGACCAGCTCCTGCTCCGCACGGCCCGGGTCGACCGGGTGCGGCAGGTCAGCCAGACGGGCGGCCAGCTTGGCGCGCTGGCCGTCGCGAATGGCCGGAATCAAGGTGCGCACTTCGGTGGCGATGCGTTCGATGCCGTCCACGCGTTCGCTGATGGCCGCAGCCAGCTTGCCGCCTTCGCGCTCACGCGCTTCGACGAAGCCGTCCAGCACCTGGTCCAGCAGGGCCAGCGCCTCGACCTGCAGGGCGGCGGCATCCGTTGCCTCGCCGCGGGTCACGCCCGGCAACTGCAGCAGATCGGTGAAGCTGACCTGCAGGTTCGGGAAATCGGAGGTCAGGCGGTGGGCCAGGCGGCCCAGCTGGCCCAGCAGGGCCTCGTCCACCTGCAGGTTGGCAGCCGCCTCCGGCGCGCGCAGGCGCATCACCAGATCCAGCTTGCCGCGGCTCAGGCGCGCGGCGATACGCTCGCGCAGCTGCGGTTCGAGCGCCCGCAGTTCCTCGGGCAGGCGGGTGCCGACCTCCAGGAAGCGGTGGTTGACCGAGCGCAGCTCGCAGCCCAGCGTGCCCCACGGGGTGACCCGCTCGCCGCCGGCATAGGCGGTCATGCTTCGAATCATGGAATGTGTCCGGTGCGTGCAAAGGGGGAATGGTACCCTAGCGCCCTCACCAGAGCCCCCTTGCCCGCCCCGTGAAGGCCGCGGGCGTGGCGGCGTACTCCCTCGCCATTACGGAACCCGCACCATGTCCGACTCCCGCCCCAGCGGCCGCCAGCCCGACCAGCTCCGCCCGGTCGTCATCCAACGCGGCTTCACCCGCCACGCCGAAGGTTCGGTGCTGGTGTGCTTCGGCGAAACCCGCGTGCTGTGCACCGCCAGCGTCGAGAACCGCGTGCCGGGCTTCTTGCGCGGCAAGGGCGAAGGCTGGGTCACCGCCGAGTACGGCATGCTGCCGCGCGCCACCCATACCCGCAGCGACCGCGAAGCGGCCCGTGGCAAGCAGGGCGGTCGCACGCTGGAGATCCAGCGCCTGATCGGCCGCAGCCTGCGTGCCTGCGTGGACCGCAATGCGCTGGGCGAACGCACCATCACCCTCGACTGCGACGTGCTGCAGGCCGACGGTGGCACCCGCACCGCCGCCATCACCGGCGCCTATGTGGCCCTGGTCGATGCGGTGAACGTGCTGATGAAGCGTGGCGACATCAAGCGCAACCCGGTCCTGGGCGCAGTTGCAGCAGTGTCGGTGGGCGTGTACCGCGGCACCCCGGTGCTGGACCTGGACTACGCCGAAGACAGCGACTGCGACACCGACATGAACGTGGTGATGAACGACGGTGGCGGCTTCATCGAGCTGCAGGGCACCGCCGAAGGCCACGCCTTCCGTCGCGATGAACTGGACGCGCTGCTGGGCCTGGCCGAGAAGGGCGTGGCCGAGCTGCTGGCCGCGCAGCAGGCGGCGCTGTCGGCATGAACCGGCGCATCGCCCTGACCACCCTGGTGGTGGCCGACTATGACGAAGCCATTGCCTGGTACACCGGCAAGCTCGGCTTCGCATTGCTCGAAGACATCGACCAGGGGCACAAGCGCTGGGTGGTGGTCGGCCCGACCGACGGCAGCGCCGCCGCCCTGCTGCTGGCCCGTGCCAGCGACGAGGAACAGCGCAGCCGCATCGGCAACCAGACCGGTGGCCGCGTCGGCTTCTTCCTCAACACCGACGACTTCCACCGCGACCACGCGGCGATGCTGGCCGCCGGCGTCGAGTTCCTGGAAGCACCGCGCGAAGAACCCTATGCAACGGTCGCGGTATTCCGCGACCTGTATGGCAACACCTGGGACCTGTTGGAGCCCCGTCAATGAAGAAACTGGTACTGGCCAGCCACAATGCCGGCAAGCTGGTGGAGATGCAGGAGATCCTCGCCGACCTGCCGCTGCAGATCACCTCGGCCGCCGAGCTGGGCCTGGGCGACGTGGAAGAGACCGGCCTGACCTTCGTCGAGAACGCGCTGCTGAAGGCACGCGCCGCCTGCGAAGCGACCGGCCTGCCGGCGCTGGCCGATGATTCCGGCCTGATCGTCGATGCCCTGGGTGGTGCACCGGGCCTGTACAGCGCGCGCTATGCCGGCCACCCGACCAACGCCGCTGCCAACAACGCCAAGCTGCTGGACGCGATGGCCGGTGTTCCCGATGGCCAGCGCAGTGCCCGCTTCTATGCGGTGATCGTGCTGCTGCGCCACGCCACCGACCCGCAGCCGCTGATCTGCGAAGGCCGCTGGGAAGGGCAGATCATCCGTGAGCTGCGTGGCACGAATGGTTTCGGCTACAACCCGGTGTTCCTGGACACCACCCACGGCCTGACCGCCGCGGAAATGGAGCCGGCGCTGAAGAACGCCATCAGCCACCGTGCCATTGCCCTGCAGCAGCTCAAGCAACAGCTGGCGACGCTGTACTGACGCCCGACCTGATCGAACCAGGGAAGCCGGCCAACGGCCGGCACTACCGATGAAGCCCATGCCGCACGCCCACGACCACTGCAACCACCTGCCCGGCGAAGCCTGCTCCGCTGACCACGACAGCCCGCCGCGGCTGGTGCCGCCACCGCTGTCGCTGTACGTGCACCTGCCGTGGTGCGTGCGCAAATGCCCGTACTGCGATTTCAATTCGCACCAGGCCAAGGGCGAGTTGCCGTTCGAGGCCTACATCGATGCACTGCTGCGCGACCTGGACCAGGACCTGCCGCTGGTCTGGGGCCGGGTGGTGCACAGCGTGTTCTTCGGCGGCGGTACGCCCAGCCTGTTCCCGCCGGAGGCGATCGACCGCTTCCTGCAGCAGGCCAGCGCGCGCCTGCGCTTTGCCCCCAATGCCGAGATCACCCTGGAAACCAACCCGGGCACCGCCGAGCATGGCCGTTTCGACCGCTACCGCGCGGCCGGCGTGAACCGCCTCAGCTTCGGCATCCAGAGTTTCGACGATGCCATGCTCAAGCGCCTCGGCCGCATCCACGACAGTGGCGAAGCCGAGCGCGCGGTGAAGATGGCGCAGGACGCGGGCTACGACAATTTCAACATCGACCTGATGTATGCGCTGCCGGAACAGACCCTGGCCGGCGCCGAGGCCGACCTGGAGCGTGCGTTCGCGCTGCAGCCGGCGCACATCTCGCACTACCAGCTGACCCTGGAACCGAACACGGTGTTCTTCGCGCGGCCGCCGCAGGGCATTCCCGACGAAGACAACGCCTGGGACATGCAGGAACACTGCCAGGCATTGCTGGCACAGGCTGGTTTCGGCCAGTACGAGGTCAGCGCCTATGCGCGCCCCGGCCGGCAAAGCGCGCACAACCTGAACTACTGGCGTTTCGGCGATTACCTGGGCATCGGTGCCGGTGCGCACGGCAAGATCAGCTCGGGCGCCGAAGAACACGTGCTGCGCCGCTGGAAGCTGAAGCATCCGCAGGCCTACCTGGACAGCGCTGGCACGCCGGCCTCTTTCGGGGGTGACGATGTGATCGCAGCCGAGCGCCTGCCGTTCGAGTACATGCTCAACCTGCTACGCCTGCACGAAGGGTTCGGCCTTCGCGATTTCGAGTCGCGCACCGGGCTGCCGCGCGGCGTGCTGGACGCTCCGTTGGCCGAGGCCGTCCAGCGCGGCTGGCTGGAGGTGGCGGAGGGTCATGTGCAGCCGACCGAGCTGGGCCGCCGGTTCACCAACGATGTGGTGAGCCTGTTCCTGGAGGAATAAGCCTTCCGCCATACCGGGTAGTGCCGGCCGCTGGCCGGCACTACCGTTCATCCGTCGGCCCTGCCCGATGAACGTGAGACACGTTCAGCCTAAAGTAGCGCCGACTGCGGCCGACACGGTAGATTCACAGGATCGATCCGCGGGAATCCGGGTACCGCTCGCCGATGTCAGCTGTCTTTTCCATCACCTCTGCCGACAAAGCACGCCTGGCCGCCAGCGACCTGCCATCGCGGGTGCGTGAACTGCTGGGTGCGTTGATCGGCCTGTGCCGGCAAACGCTGGCCGCGCCCCTGATCCTGACCGTCGAAGCGCTGGAGCAGACGCTGCTGCACGACGCCGACCGTGCACGCAATCCGATGCAGCAGGCGGACCTGATGGCCCAGCGTGGCCAGCTGCACGCCTTCGCCGGCCATTTCGCCGACCGCATGCTCGATGCCGTGGCCGAAGCGCTGGCGGGCCTGCGCGAGCCGTGCACCGCCGCTGCGGCCCCTGCTTCGCCGCCGCCGCTACCGGGCGCGCTCGGCCTGTCGCTGGTCGATGAGCACGAGGTGGATCGCGACCTGCTGCTGACCGAAATGATCCGGCGCGAGACCCTGCGTTCAACCAATACGTTGAACCTGCTGGGACAGCGCCTGGGCGTGCTCGCGGCGGCGCCGGCGTTCGAGGCCGACACCCTGCCACTGGCACCGCAGGCCCTGTGCGCGATGGTGCGCCGGATCGCCGAACAGGACGCCCTTGGCGTGGAGGTGCAGCTTGCGCTGTACCGCAGCTTCGAGCGGCAGGTGCTGGAACGCCTGGGCGATGTGCTGGACCGCGCCAATGCGCTGCTGGCCCAGCATGGCGTGCTGCCGGGCCTGGTCTACACCCCGTACCTGGCACGCTCGTCGAGCACCCGGCGGATCATCACCCAGTCGGTGGGCGGCGGCCGCACGACCCAGCCTGCCAAGCGTTCCGCCGCGCCGTTGACCGGCTGGAACGGCTCCGCTCCGGCCGGTTCCTGGTCGAACCTGGTGCAGGACGCATTCAACGACGCGGGTACGCCGGGCGCAGCCACCGCTGGCGTGACCACGTCCACCGGCAGTGCGCTGCATGAATTGCTGCAGCAGGCCCGCCATGCCACTGCCCCTCCTGCGGACACCGCCGCCGTGCCCAGTGCGGCCGTCGATGCGGTCCTCGCGCGGCTGCAAGCCCAGTCCAGCGCGGCCACCGGCGTCGCCGACCTGCAGGCCGCGGTGGTCGCCCAGCTGCGCAGCGAGCACGGCGCGCAGGCCCAGCTGGGCGGCCACGACCGCGACAACCTCGACCTGCTGCGCCTGCTGATGCAGCAGGTGCAGCAACAGCAGCGCCCCGACCCGGTGCCGGCCGCCCTGCTGGCGCGCCTGCAGGTACCGCTGGCACGTGCGGCGATGGCCGACCCCGGCTTCTTCGTGCGCGACGAACACCCTGCACGCGAACTGCTCAACCAGATTGCCGAAGTCGGCGCCAACTGGCTGGGCGACGATGATGTGGACCCCCAGCTGCTGCAGCGCATGGCGCAGAGCGTGCAGGGTCTGCTCGGCCAGGATGCACGCTCGCCCGAGGCCTTCGCCACCGCCAACGAGGACGTGCAGCAGCATCAGCGCGCGGCGGCCCATCGCGCCGAACTGGCCGAGCGCCGCCACGTCGAGGCCGCGCGTGGCAAGGAACGGCTGGAACTGGCGCGTCGCCAGGCCAATGCGCAGATCGACCAGTGCTGCGACACACAGGCGCCGCCGCGCTTCGTGCAGACCCTGCTGCGCCAGGCCTGGGCCGATGCACTCACCCTCACCCGCCTGCGCCATGGCGACGATTCGCCGCAGTGGCAGGAACGCCTGCTACAGACCGAGCGCATCGCCGCGGTGACCGCGCAGGCCGTCGATGCCAACGGTGGCACCGATGCGGTGCTGGCCAGCGAGGTGGAATCGGCGCTCGTGCAGGTCGGCTATCACGCCGAGGAAGCCGCCGCCGTTGCGCGCCGCCTGGCCACGCCAGGAGGCGAGGATGAAAGCACCTCGCGCACCGAGCTCAGTGCGCGCCTGAAGGCACGTGCACGACTGGGCGAACATGCTGCCAGCGGCAGCGCCGACGCCCCGCGCACGCCGCGCAGCAGCGCCGAAGAGGCGGCCTACCAGCAGCTCGTGACCCTGCCCTTTGGCAGCTGGTTCGACATCGACAACGGTGACGGCACCCTGCGCCGCCAGCGCCTGTCCTGGTACAGCCTGCTGACCGGCCACGCCCTGTTCGTCAACCCGCGCGGGCAGAAGATCGCCGATACCGACCTTGATACGCTGGCCCGGCAGATCAGCGCCGGACGTGCGCAGCTGGTCACCGAAGACAAGGGGCGGCTGGTCGATCGCGCATGGCAGGCCAGCCTCGGTGCGCTGCGTGCGCTGGCCGGCGGCCGTTACAAGGAGGCGTCCGTTTGAACGTGCAACCGCCGCAGGACACCCGCCGCGCGCCGCGTCGCCAGGTCTCGGACCTGGTACCGGTCACCGACCAGATGCGCGAATGCGTGGTGGGCCGGCTCGGCAATGTCTCCGAGACTGGCATGTTGATGCTCGCCAGCACCCCGCTGCGCGAGGACGCGCTGTACCAGTTCCGCTTCCCGTTGCCGATCGGTGACGGCCGCCACGAGGCCATTGACGTGGGCGTGCACCTGCTGTGGAGCGAGCCGGCGCATGTGCCCGGCCAGAGCTGGACCGGCTTCCGCTTCCTCACCCTGTCACGCGAACATCGGCAGCTGCTGCGCCAGTGGATAGGCGAAGACAGCGACGAGGCACCGGTTTCGACGGCCTGAGTGCCGGTTCCAGCACAGCGGTTTTTCCCGGTATGCGGCAGAATCTAGGGCCGTTTTCCGTGTCGAGCCACCGCAATGATCCAGCAAGACCCCGGCGCCCTGTACCCCGACCACCTGGCCGTGCTGTGCCGACGTGCCGAACAGGCGCTGGCCCGCGGCGGCTTCGACCATCTGGTCGTGCCCAGCGGCACCCTGCACTACCAGGTGTTCGACGATCGCGACTACCCGTACGCGGTCAATCCGCAGTTCAAGGCCTGGCTGCCGCTGACCCGGGTGCCCAACAGCTGGATCGTGTTCACCCCGGGCAAGCGCCCGGCGGTGATCTTCCACCAGCCCTTCGATTACTGGCACGTGGTACCGGATGCCCCCAGCGGCTGGTGGGTGGAGCACTTCGACATCCACATCATCCGCAAGCCCGAAGAGGCGCTGGCCCTGCTGCCGGCCGCCCCGTCGCGCTGTGCGATCCTCGGCGAGCCGCAGAGCGCGCTGTGCAGCTACGTGCCGAACAACCCGGCACCGGTGGTGAACTACCTGGAATGGCACCGCGGCAGCAAGACGCCGTATGAGATCGCGCTGATGCGCCAGGCGCAGGTGCTGGGCGTGCGCGGCCACCGCGCCGCCGAAGCCGCGTTCCGCAACGGCGCCGACGAATTCAGCATCCACATGGCGTACTGCCAGGCAGTGGGCCAGGATGCCAACGAGCTGCCCTACGGCAACATCGTGGCGCTCAATGAACATGCCGCCGTGCTGCATTACACCGAGCTGGGCCGCAAGGCGCCGCAGCCGCTGCGCAGCTTCCTGATCGATGCAGGCGCCAGCGCGCACGGCTACGCCAGCGACATCACCCGTACCTACGCCGCGCAGGGCCACGACGAATTCGCTGCGATGATTGCTGCCGTCGACGCCGCCCAGCAGCAGATGTGCGCAGCGGTGCGCCCGGGCTTCGACTACAGGCAGCTGCACGTGGACGCACATCTTTCGCTGATGGGCGTGCTGAAGGACTTCGGCGTGATCAAGGTCTCGCCGCAGACCGCGCTGGAGACCGGCGTCAGCGCCGCGTTCTTCCCGCACGGCATCGGCCACCTGATCGGCCTGCAGGTGCACGACGTGGCCGGTTTCGCGGCCAGCGACGAGGGCGGCCGCATCGAGCGCCCGGCGGGCCACCCGTACCTGCGCCTGACCCGCGTACTGCAACCGGGCATGGTGGTGACCATTGAACCGGGCCTGTACTTCATCGACATGCTGTTGAACGAAGTGAAGGATGCCGGCCATGGTGATGCGATCAACTGGGACCGCGTGGATTTCTTCCGTCCGTATGGTGGCATCCGCATTGAAGACGAAGTGCTGTGCACCGAGGGCGAGGCGGACAACCTGACGCGGCCGGCGTTTGCGGCGGCGAACGGCTGAGCCCCTCGTGGTTGGGCGCTGATATCAAAGGCCGCGCTTGGCCGGGCGGGGTGGGTTCGCGGG
>NZ_JCACKF010000043.1:0-27324 GCF_059505245.1 Stenotrophomonas sp. | reverse complement strand
TAAGCGGGACGCCGAGGTGGCCCTCGGCTGCCCCTGACAAGACAGTTGCTACTGGAAATGCCGCATCCACGGAGGGGGCGGATCCATCGGTTTGCGGGGATGCCGTGGTAGATCCACGCCATGCATGGATACGCGGTGCAAGGCGCCTCGCAGGCCCCGGAAAAACCGCTTGACGCCATCCTTGGAACAGGTAGAATTTCGCCTCCCAAGCGGGAATAGCTCAGTTGGTAGAGCGCAACCTTGCCAAGGTTGAGGTCGCGAGTTCGAGTCTCGTTTCCCGCTCCAGATTCAAGAAGAACGCTCCCGGAAGGGAGCGTTCTTCGTTTGTGTGCAGGGCACTTCATCCCTGCTTCACCGCCACCCCATCGCCTCACCACGCGTGCTCGCGAAGCTGTATCTCCGTTCCAGCCCGGCGATGCCGCGATGCCTCATCAATCCTCTGCTTACGACCACGATGTGGTCATCGTCGGCGCCAGTTTCGCCGGTGCCGCCTGCGCCTTGGCCGCCGCGCAGTACGGTCTGCGCGTCTGCGTGCTGGAACGCAAGGTCGACCCCGGCGAGCGCCTGCACACCACCGGTATCGTGGTGAAAGAAGCGATGGAGGAGACCTGGCTGGGGCGCATGCCCGAACATCTGGTGGACCGGGTCGCAAACGTGCGCCTGTATGCGCCGAACCTTCGCAGCGTGTTGCTGGCCGCACCGGGCTATTACTTCCTCACCACCGATACGCCGAACCTGATGCGCTGGCTGGCCAGCGAGCTGCATGCGAACGGCGTCGACCTGCGCCTGCAGCAGTCCTTTACCGACGCCCATCGCAGTGGTGACGGCTGGCAGGTGGATGGGGCAGGGCGATGCGCCTATCTGGTTGGCGCTGACGGCGCACGCTCACGCGTGGCACAACGCACCGGGCTTGGCCAGGTGCGTGACAACCTCTACGGCGTCGAGCGTGAGTTCGCCGGCCTGCAAGTGTCGCAGGGCGATGCACTGCATTGCTTCGTCAGCAAGCGCTACGCACCGGGCTACATCGGCTGGGTCGCGCAGAATCCGACCGGGCTGCAGGTGGGATTGGCGCTGCGTCATGACCCGCAACAGGTACGGCCGCCGGATATCGATGGCTTCCTCGACCACGTGCGCAATGTGGTCGGCATTCCGCCTTCGGCGCGTCCCTCGGCCACCCGCGCCGGCTTGGTCCCGTGCGGCCGGCCGGATGGGCCCTTCACCGGCCAACGCGTGATCCTGACCGGCGACGCGGCAGGCATCGTCTCGCCGCTGTCCGCCGGCGGCATCCACTCCTCGTGGCGGCACGGCTGGGCGGTCGGCGAGGCGATCGCCCGGCATCTGCGCGGCCAGGGGCCGGACGCCGAGCGGGTGGCGCGGCAGGTGGCGCCGGCATTCCACGGCAAGCGCCTGCTGCGCTGGGCGATGGACCATCTGCAGGCCGACTGGCCGCTCAACGCACTGCTGCACACGGGGGCCACGCGGCGCATCGCCGAGCAGGTCTACTTCCACCGCCGTGGCCTGCGCACGTAAAGCGAGCAGGCAGGGGGCGCCTGAACGCCGTCCTTCGGTTCACGTGAAAATTCCTGTTGACGCCGTGCAGCAATATCGACACAATAGCGCTCCTTCGACGCAGGTCGAACGGAATCTGCGGGAATAGCTCAGTTGGTAGAGCGCAACCTTGCCAAGGTTGAGGTCGCGAGTTCGAGTCTCGTTTCCCGCTCCAGATTCAAGAAAAACGCTCCCGCAAGGGGGCGTTTTTCGTTTGTCATGACGTTGGCCAGGCGGGTCGCTACAGGCGGGCCACGACATTTTCATGGTGGGCGTGGTAAGTCTGCAGCTGGGGGGCGATTCCGACATTGGTGTCGCAATCGGCATGACGGGGGCGCAGCGATCGTGGGGACGATCGGAAGCACCTGGCACGAGGGGCTGCAACAGACGCAATGACCTGGAATCCGCACCAGTGTTCCGCCTGCTGCAGGCACTGAAAGGCTGGCGAAAGGCCTGCGCCGGCGTTGCCTGAACCGCACGCGTGCTGTGACCTTTTTCGGACCATTTCTCCATGTTCGCTCCACAATCGCACGGTAGCCTTCATGCTCCTTCTACACGTTGGCGGGCTGGTGGTCAGGCGTATCACTCCAGTGGCGGTGCCCAGGACCGGGCGCGGACTCTCCCTGCAGGCAGTGCTGCGACCCGGCGCGCTGCTCGCAAGCCTCGCATTGGCGGGCTGCATGTCGGTGCCGGTTCCGGATCTGCCTGACCGCACGCCCAGTACCTGGACCCAGGTGCCGCAGGGCCAGGGCGTGGCGGTGGACGCCAAACAGTGGTGGAAAGTGTTGTCCGACCCGGCGCTGGATGGACTGGTCGATCAGGCCATCGCCGGCAACCTCGACCTGCAGCAGGCCACGCTGCGCCTGCAGGCCGTGCGGATTGTCGCCGGCACGTCCGATTCGCGCTTCCTGCCGGAAATCACGGCCAGCGCCAAGCAGGTGCAGGATGCCGCTGCGGTCGACACCTACTTCCACGCGGGTATCGAAGCGATCTGGGACCTGGGCCTGTTCGGCGCCGCCGAGAGCGCGCAGTTGAGCGCGCAGGCGTCGGCCGGCAACGCCGAGGCGCTGCGTGGTGCCGCGCAGGTCGCGGTGATCGCCGACGTGGTGCGCAGCTATCTGGATCTGACCGTGGCGCAGGCCCAGCAGGACCTGTTGGCCCGCCAGCAGGCGGTGGACGATCGCGGCGAACAGTTGGCCCTGGTACGCCAGCGCCTGCGCCTTGATGAGCCCGGCGAACTTGATCGCCTGCGTGCACGCCAGGCAGCCACCCGCGCGGCCACGGCGCAGGCACGCGCAAACGCGGACAACGCTGCCCGTGCGTTGGCTTTGCTGCTGGGACGCGATGGCCCGGACCCGGCCTGGCGTGCCTATCGCACGCCGCCGACGCTGGGTGCGTTCTCGCTGCAGCAGGTCCCGGCCGATCTGCTGCGCCATCGGCCGCAGATCCTGCTGGCCGAATCGGAGGTGATGCAGGCTGCTGCCAGCAAGGGTTCGGCACGCGCCGCGATGTATCCGCGTGTCAGCCTCGGTGGCTCCATCCTGTACGCCTACAACCTCACCCAGAACGCCCGTTCCAATTCCGATTCCAGTCCGTCCATCGGCCCGTACATCGACATCCCGCTGTGGGACTGGGGCCAGCGACGCGCGCGCTTCCATGCCGATGAAAAGCAGCTGGATGCTGCGCTGCTCGGCTACCGCAAGGCGGTGCTGGAAGGTGTGAGCGAAGTGGAAGGCGCGCTCGGCAGCCTGGCGCGCCAGGACAGCAGCATCCAGTCGCTGCGCGCGGCCGATGATGCCGCCGGGCAACAGGTCAAGCGGCAGGCGCGGCAGGTGCAGCTGGGCCTGTCCAGCGAATTCGACGGGCTTGACGGGCAGCGTGCGGCACTCGCCGCGCAGGCCGACCTGATCGGTGCACAGGGTGCGCGCGTGCTGGCCTTTGCGTCGCTCTACCGCGCCCTCGGTGGTGCTCCGTTGCCTGTCGAGGGTGAGGGCGAATCGCAATGATCGCGCTGGCCCGCAAGACCCTGGCCTATGAATGGCGCCGGTTCCTGCCGGTGGTGCTGGCGATGTGCTTCGCCGGTGTGCTGTTGATCGTGCAGGCGGCACTGGTGCTGGGCATCTTCGGTACCGCTGCGATCTACGTGAAAGCGTCCTCGGCCGACATCTGGGCCGGCTTCCCCGGCACCCAGAGCGTCAACTACGGCCATGCGATCAGCGCCGACGTCGAAAGCCACCTGCGCATGGACCCGGATGTCACCCGCGTCGAACCCTACGAGTGGGTCGATGGCGAATGGCGCTCGGGCGCGCAGGGTACCGGCAACGTGTCGGTGTACCTGTCCGGCATCTCCACCGGCGATGACGCAATGATGTTCGCACGCATCCTGCCTGCCGACCTGCGCGCGCAGCTGCGCGAGCCGGGGGCGGTGATCGTCGACAGCGCCGACCTGGATACGCTCGGCGTGGACCTGCAGAGCAACCGTGCATGGATCAATGGCAAGGCGGTGCGTGTGGTCGCCGCGCAACCGGGCCTGCGTGGCCTCGGTGGCGTCAACGTGCTGGCCTCGCTGGATACCGCGCGTGCCATCGCCGGTACCGATCCGCACGAGGGCAGCACCTATTTCGTGGCGGGCCTGCGCTCGCCGGACCTGGCCGACCGCGTGCGCGACCGCCTCGCTGCGTCGATGGGCCAGGCCACGCCGGTCGAGTTCTGGACCGCGCCGGCGTTCGCCAGCCGTTCGCAGCAGTACTGGTTGTTCGACACCGGCGCCGGCATCGCGGTGCTGTTCATGGCGGTCATCGTCTGCTTCGTCGGCGCGGTGATCACCAACCAGTCGTTCGCCTCGGTGGTGGCTGGTTCGGTGCGCGAGTACGCCACGCTCAACGCGCTCGGCGCAGGTCGCTACGCGCTGGCACGGGTGGTATTCGAGCAGGCATTGCTGATCGGTGGCGTGGGCATGTTGCTGGCGGCGGCGTTCAGTACCGTCGTGCTGTTGATCGCACAGTCCCAGCGCGTGCCGGTGCAGCTGACGCCGATGGTCATCATCGGCTGCGTGGCGCTGGTCGCGGTGATGGCCATGCTGTCGAGCATCATGGCGGTACGCAGTGTGGTCCGCTCCGATCCATCGTTGCTGCTGCGTTGAGGACCGGCCGATGACCTCCAAACATGCCGTCGCCCCCACGTTGCAGGCCGACGCACTGGAAAAAGGCTTCATGTCCGGCGATGTACAGGTGCCGGTGCTGCGCGGCCTGTCGCTGGACATCTATCCGGGCGAATTGACCCTGGTCTCGGGCCCTTCGGGGTGCGGCAAGAGCACGCTGCTGTCGCTGCTGTCCGGCCTGTCCGCGCCGGATGGCGGTCGCGTGCACGCGCTGGGTCAGGACGTGGGGCACATGACCCGCGGCGAGGTGGAGCGCTTCCGCCTGCACCATGTCGGCTTCGTGTTCCAGGGCTTCAACCTGTTCCCGGCACTGACTGCGCTGGAGCAGGTGCAGCTGCCGCTGGGCTACCGCGGCATGCGCAATCGCGAAAGCGAGCCGCTGGCGCGCAAGGCGCTGGAAGAAGTGGGCCTCAGCCACCGCAGCCACATGCGCCCGGCGCAGCTGTCCGGCGGTGAGAAGCAGCGTGTGGCCGTCGCCCGTGCCTTCGCCAAGTCGCCGACGCTGATCTTCGCCGACGAACCCACCAGCGCGCTGGACGCCGAGAACGGCCAGCGCGTGATCGACATCCTGCACCGCTACGCACGTGCGCATGGCGCCACCGTGCTGTGCGTGAGCCACGATCCGCGCCTGATCCGGCATGCCGATCGGGTGATCGCCATGGAAGACGGCATGGTCCGTGATGACCGCCGCCAGAACGAAACCGTAGAGTCCGCCCCATGACCAAGACGTCGCACCTGCTTCCCCTCAGCCTGGCCCTGTCCGCGGCACTGCTGCTCGGCGCCTGTTCCAGGGACGCGCCCGCCCAGGCACCTGCAGGTAAAGCCAGCACTGCCACCGCCGGCAAGGTTGCGGTGGCGCGCGGCATCATCGATGTCGAGGGTGGCCTGATCGCGCTGGCGCCGCCGGTGGATGGTTCGATCACCGCCGCGTTGGTGAAGGAGGGCGCCACGGTGAAGAAGGGGCAGCTTCTGCTGTCGCTGGACGGTGCGCTGCTGCAGCAGGAAGTGGCGATGGCCACCGCTGATCTCGCACTGGCCAATGACCGCCTGAAGGGCAGCCAGGCGCAGCTGCGCGAACTGGAGCGCAATGCCACCCGCCTGTCCACGGGTGCGAGCGAAGGCGTGTCGTCCAACCAGCAGGCCGATGCGGCCAAGCAGCAGCTGGCTGGCGTACGCGCCGATGTCGACGTGGCCGGTGCGCAGGTCGACATGGCCCAGCACAAGCTGGAACACGCCAGGCTGAAACTGCAGCAGATGTCGCTGAGCGCGCCGGAAGCCGGCACCGTGGTCGGCCAGGTGCCGGGCCTCGGCGCCTTCGTGCAGGCCGGCAAGCCGGCGATATCACTGCTGCCGGCGCGCCCGCTGCAGGTACGTGCCGAACTCAGCGCGGCCTACGCCGATGCCGTGCAGGTGGGCATGAGGGCCACCGTGGTGCCAGACAGCGATGGTGCCGAGAACGCCAGCACGCTGCCGCCCGCACGCGTGGTACGCATCAGCCCGGTGTTCGCGCAGGCTCGCCTGCCTGAAGACGCGGGGCGTGGCGTGGCCAAGGTGGTGGAGTGCGTGCTGGAGTTCGATGGCGAGGCCAAGGCGCGCTTCGGCCAGCATGTGCGGGTGGAGTTCCGGAAGTAGGCCTAGTGCTGCAACGGGGGCGCATCCGCGCGCCCTCGACGCCTGAACGCCCGCCACGCGCTCACCGCCGACACCATGCACAGCGCCAGCAGCAGGCCCACGTCCAACAGCAGCAGCCACAGCAGATGCATGCCTTGTACCGGCGGCTGATGCATCGCCGACAGCATCCACGGCACCGACCACAGCAGCAGAAGGGCGAAGGCGATCAGCAGGCGCAGCCACAGGCGTTTCAGTCTCCACGGCCGCACGATCAAGGCGGCTACCACCAGTTCGACGGTGCCCAGCAACGCGAAGACGATGACGGTGCTGGTCGGGTAGGGCAGTTCGGCGCCTTCCAGGTGGTGCAGCAGCCAGTAGTCCGGAGTGAAGCCGGCATTGACCAGTGCGGCGATCAGCGCCAGCCAGGTCAGCGCGACCAGCAGCCAGAACAGGCGGATGTAACGTCTAGGCATCGGTGGTGTCCGTGGTGTAGCGGGAGGTTGCCCGCGACGAATAGCGCAGGCTTGCGGCGATTGCGGCCAGTGCCAGCAGGCCAGGTCCAACGGTGAAGTACACCAGGCGCAGCGGATGGTCGTGCATCAGCGTCCAGCTGGCGAACGCCAGCGGCGCCGCCAGCACCAGCAGCTTGGCGAACAATGGCCGCAACACTGCGATCAGCAGTTGGGCGCCAATGAACATCCAGAACAGATGGAACTGGGCGATGCCCAGGCCGATGTCGCGATGGGCGGTGAAGCCGAAATGGTCGCGATACCAGTTCATTCCCAGCGGAATCAGTGCCCAGTACAGCAGCGCCACCAGCAGATGCAGCAGCAGGGCGATCAACAAGGGTTTGCCGCGAAGGAACATGGGCGCATGGGGCTGGGCGGGGCAGCGTACCCCAGTGCGGACGCCCGTGACCGCATGATGTGAAGACTGTTGACGGCGTGAAGGAATTTGGACACAATAGCGCTCCTTCGACGCAGGTCGAACGGAATCTGCGGGAATAGCTCAGTTGGTAGAGCGCAACCTTGCCAAGGTTGAGGTCGCGAGTTCGAGTCTCGTTTCCCGCTCCAGATTCTACAGGGCCCCGGCAGGGGCCTTGTTTTTCTCCCGCCACGGCAAGGCGGGGCACGTTGAGCCGCAAGGCTTTGCGCGCAGTCAGAAAGGTGAAATCGCTGGTGTGTTTTCCGGATTTCCGGTAGCATGTCGGCTTACGCGGGAATAGCTCAGTTGGTAGAGCGCAACCTTGCCAAGGTTGAGGTCGCGAGTTCGAGTCTCGTTTCCCGCTCCATGTTCCGACAGGCCCCATCATGGGGTTTTGTCTTGTCAGGGTTCCGTTCCTGGCGCGCAGTACGTTGGCCTCATGGCAGAGTGGCTATGCACCGGATTGCAAATCCGTTTACAGCGGTTCGATTCCGCTTGAGGCCTCCAATTGAAAAGCCCTGACTCCGGTCAGGGCTTTTTTGTTGGCTACGATTGCGTTCCCGCTTGCGCGATCGTTGCGCGGCCTGGCGGCCAGTCATGGCGGATCCGGTGGCGCTACACTGGTCTGATGAACCAGATTGATCACTTCCGCGGCGCCTTGCTCGGCCTCGCATGCGGCGATGCCGTCGGTACCACGCTGGAGTTCAAGCCTCGTGGCAGCTTCACCCCGATCACCGACATGGTGGGTGGTGGGCCGTTCCAGCTGCAGCCGGGGCAATGGACCGACGATACCTCCATGGCGATGTGCCTGGCCGAGAGCCTGGTGCGTTGTGACACCTTCGATGTGCACGATCAGATGAACCGCTACGCCAACTGGTACCGGCATGGGTACTGGAGTGCGACCGGCGAGTGCTTCGATATCGGTATGGCAACGCGGGCTGCGATCGACCGGTTCCTGCAGGATGGCCATCCGCTGGCGGGTAGTGACGACCCACGCAGCGCTGGCAATGGCTCGATCATGCGTTTGGCGCCGGTGGCATTGCGCTACGCCGGGACCCCCGACCTGCAGGCAATGGCCGAGCTGAGTTCGCGAACGACGCACGCTGCGCAGGAGTGCCTGGAGGCGTGCCGCTTGCTGGCGGTCGCGCTGGAGCGGGCGTTGGCAGGTGGCACCCGTGACGCGGTGCTGGATCTCAGCAATGTCCCCGTCGAGAGCGCGCGGCTGCAGCAGATCGCGGCGGGCGGCTACCGCGGTGCCGCGCGTGAGCAGATCCGTGGCAATGGCTATGTTGTCGACAGTGTCGAAGCTGCACTCTGGTGCTTTGATCGCCACGACACCTTTGAAGCCGTCGTACTCGAGGCGGCCAATCTTGGCGAGGACGCCGACACCACGGCCGCCATCGCGGGGCAGCTGGCGGGCGCATTCCATGGTGCGCGCGGAATCCCCGGGCGGTGGTTGCAGCGGCTGGCCCTGCGTGCCGAAATCCAGGCGCTGGCCGATGCGCTGCACGCCTTGAACCAGGGCAGCGACCGCGCTGCGTGAGTCGGGTTCCCTGCCTGTGAACTGCGCCGGCAGGACGCTCCCTGCCGTCGCCATTTCCGACGCCGCGAGGGAACCCGTGCGGCAGCTCGCATGCCGCGGCCGCCAGTCTCAGCCGGCCACGACATGGAAAGGCGCTATGGTCAGGTTCCACGTCTCAGGGAGCCGCAATGGCGAGCAAGGACATCACGCGTCGCTTCAGCCACGGAGCGAAACGGAAATGAGCAAAGTCATGGCAGATGTGCGTTGGCTGACCTTTCGCTTGAAGAACGGGCAATCCATCGGGCCGGAGCGGCTGAAGGACGGATGGGTGATTGCCTCGGAAACCGCCCGCTGCGAGGTCCGCCGCGAGCATATCGAGGGATCGGGCCTGGTGTATGCGCTGTATGCGCCGGCCAGCCTGGCCTCACCGCGGCGCGCGGAAATGCGCATGCGCGAATTCCTGATGAGCTCGGGCTACACCTTCACAATGGGCACGCTGGGCGGCTGACTGGGCCCGTCATGGTTGCGCTCGCACGGTCAGCGCCTGGCCCTGCATGCCGATCGGGCGGCGTCCATCGTGCAGCACCATGCCGGTCAGGCCGAGGCCTTGGCGGCTGAACGACACACGCCACCCGAGCAGCCCCTTCCGGCACGGTGGTGATGCGTTGCGGCACGCGGTGGACTCAGCGTTGCACTGCTTTCAAGGCGTCGACCACCTGTGCCCCAGAAAAACCACAATGTCCTTCGCCCACTGGCGGCAACACGCGTGGCAGCGGGCGTGCGCCAGCCCGTGCGGCCAATTGCGGATACGCCGTCTGCATGTGCGGCACGATGGTCGGGTCGTTGTGGTTGAACTGGATCACCAGCGGTCGCTTCAGTGCGCCGGTGATTGCCAGCGAGTTGCGGACATGCGCCTGTGCCGCAGGCACGGGATCGATGCGCTGAACACCGGCATTGAATGCGGCGTCGTCACCGAATCCGCTGTACACCACCCCCAGGTTGCCGACCGGCATGCCGCCGCTGCGCGTGGCCAGTTCGTGCAGCACCAGCGCGTGCAGGCTGATGGTGCCGGCCAGTGCATCAGGGGACACCTGCAGCCGCCGCGCCAGCACTGCGGCGTGCGACGGATCACGTTGCAGGGCATTGGCGATGCCCTGGTACAACTCGCCCTGTGGCTGCGCGGCGGCTTCGCGCGCTACCAGGCCGGCGGCCGGCAGCCCATCGGCCTTGGGGAAGAAGTAATCGAATGCGACCAGCGTGGTCAGCAGATCGGTCGCGATCTGTTCGCCGCCGAGATTGGCGCCGCACAGCGACACGCCACCTGCGTAGTGCTGCGGGAAGCGCTCGAGGCTGCCGATGGTCACGGCGCCGCCCATCGAGAATCCCAGCATCCAGGTGTGGCGGACATGCTTGAGTTCACCCACTGCCTGCTGGCGCAGGCGTTCTGTATCGGTGATCGCATCGGCCACCGCCCAGCCCTGGCTGGCATAGGCGCTCTGCGCGACGGCGTAACCTGCTGCCAGCAGTGGCGCGGTGCTGTCATTGGCCGCCATGGGTGCGGTGCGTGGCATGCCGACCGGTTCATAGCCATGGGCCAGCATCACCAGGTCGCCGTTCCAGCTGGCCGGTACATCCAGCCGCCACGGTGCGCCCTGCAGCTCGCCGCTGAGCGTGCGCGGTGCCGGCGGTGGTGCAGCCAGCGATGCCATCCAAGGCAGCAGGCAGAGGGCAAGCGCACATCGAAACAAGGTTCGCATCGGGGTCATTCCATGCGGGAATGGCGCCGAGCATAGATCCCTGCACCACCTTGCGCGCGCTGCAGTGCCGCAGGGCATTGCCGGTCGGCGGTGCTGCGCTCTACGCTGGCGGCATGGCCCTGCACAGCATCGCGTCGATTATCCGCATTCCCCACGGGAAGGCGGGGTAGCGCGCGGTCATCACGGCCAAGCAACCTGCCCGGGAAGGCGGGTTGCATGCAGCGCTCTCCCGGGTAATGAATCCACCAAGGAGAATGCAGATGCACGACCTTTCATCGAACGACGCTGCGCCGACCCTGCACCTGGTGTGCGGCAAGATCGGTGCCGGTAAATCCACCCTGTCGCAGCAGCTGGCGTTGAAGCCACGCCATGTATTGATCAGCGAAGACACTTGGCTGGCGGCGCTGTATCCGGGCGAAATCCATTCCATTGCCGACTATCTGCAGCGTGCAGCCACGTTGCGCAATGTGCTGGCCGATCATCTGCGCACATTGCTGTGCATGGGCGTCTCGGTGGTGCTCGATTTTCCATTCAATACGCCAGCCAGCCGCGCGTGGGCACGTGAAGTGTTCTCGCCGGTTGGCGCTGCACATCAACTGCATTTCCTCGACATTGCCGATGAGGTCTGCAAGGCGCGGCTGCGCGCGCGCAATGCTCTCGGCGAACATCCGTTCCAGGCCAGCGACGAGGAGTTCGAACGTATCACCCGCCACTTCGTTGCACCGGCCGCGGAAGAGGGCTTTGTGGTGATGCGCTACACCGAGGCAGGCCCGGCATAGCGCGGTCAGTTCAGTCGACGAAGGCCGGCTTGCCCTCGGTTGCGGTCTGCACCAGCGTCCTGCGGAAGGTCTCGACCAGCGGGCGCAGGTTGATGCGGTGCCAGGCCGCCCACAGCGGTGTGCGGTAGCTGAACCACGGCAGCTCGCGCAGTACCACGCCCTGCGGTGCCTGGTGGTCCAGGCTGCGCTGCAGGGTGGTCAGGCCCAGCCCAGCAGCGACCAGACCGAGTGCGGCCAGCGGCTCGGTCGCCTCCATGGCGATGGTCGGGGTGAAGCCGGCCTTCGCGCAGGCGGCGATGAAGGTGTCATGGCGCAGCGCGCTTTCCTTGTGCATCACGCCGATCCATTGCTGGCTGGCCAGATCCTCTGGCGTGATGGTCTCTGCGCTGGCCAATGGGTGGCCGGCCGGCAGCGCCAGCAGCATTGGATCGTTCAGCACCTGCGTGGCCTCCAGGTCCGGATCGTCGAACGCGGGGGGTTCGCAGACCAGGGCGATGTCCAGGCTGCGTTGCCGCAGGCCTTCCAGCTGCGTGTCCGACTGCTGGTTGTACAGCGCGATGTGTACGGCAGGACGGTCGCCACGCAGTTCGCGCAGGGCGGCGGGCAATACGCCGGAGTGCATCGCGTACTCCAGGTAGCCGATGCACAGGCCGCCCTCGTCGCCGCGGCCGAGCCGGCGTGCCAGCGATTCCAGCCGGTTGGCGTGGGTCAACAGGGCGCGTGCCTCGGCCAGGAAGGTGCGGCCATCGGCGGTCAGCCGGATGCGCTGCTGCGAGCGTTCGAACAGCTGCAGTTCCAGCCGTTCCTCCAGCTGCGCGATCTGCCGGCTGAGCGGGGATTGGGAGATGTGAAGGCGCTCGGCAGCGCGGCCGACGTGTTCATCCTCGGCGACGGCCACGAAATAGCGCAGTTGGCGGAGATCGAGCATAAGACCGTCCGGGACTCAAGATGGACAAATTATGTCTTGGACAGTCTTATTGGGCAAGCCTAGCCTATGCCTCAACCTCAACAACGTCCCCAAGGGGAACCCCATGAGCATCAACACTCTGCTGGCTGGAAAGGCCCTCGGCTTCGGTACCGCGCCGCTGGGCAACATGTTCCGTGACATCCCGGAAGCCGAGGCCCAGGCCACCGTGGACGCGGCCTGGGAACAGGGCACCCGCTACTTCGATACCGCCCCGTTCTACGGCGCCGGCCTGGCCGAGATCCGGCTCGGCGACGCGCTGGCCAAGCGCAACCGCGACGACTTCGTGCTCAGCACCAAGGTCGGCCGCCTGATCCTGGACGAAGTGGAAGACACCAGCGCCCGCGATCTTGGCGAGAAGGGCGGCCTGTTCGTCGCCGGCCGCCCCAACAAGCTGGTCAATGACTACTCGGCCGATGCCACCCTGCGTTCGATCGATGACAGCCTCACGCGCCTGAAGACCGACCGTCTCGATATCGTCTGGGTGCACGACATCGCCCAGGATTTCTACGGCGATGAGTGGCTGTCGTACTTCGAGACCGCACGCCGCGGCGCCTTCAAGGTGCTGACCCGCCTGCGCGAGGAGGGCGTGATCAAGGCCTGGGGCCTGGGCGTCAACCGTGTCGAGCCGATCGAGCTGACCCTGGATCTGGACGAAGCCCGTCCGGACGGCTTCCTGCTGGCCGGCCGCTACTCGCTGCTCGACCACGAGCGTGCGCTGCAGCGGGTGATGCCGAAGGCGGCCGAACGCAACACCGGCATCGTGGTCGGCGGTCCGTACAGCTCCGGCGTGCTGGCCGGTGGCAGCCACTTCGAGTACCAGAAGGCGTCGCCTGAGATCCTTGCCAGGGTCGAGCGCATCAAGGCCGTCGCCGCCGGGTACGGCATCAGCATCAAGGCGGCCGCCCTGCAGTTCTCGCTGGCCAACCCGGCAGTGGCTGCGGTGATCCCGGGCGCCAGCCGTCCCGAGCGCATCGCCGAAGACGACGCCGCACTGAAGGAAATCATCCCGGCCGGGTTCTGGCAGGAACTGCGCGCCCAGGGCCTGGTTGCGGCCAACGCCCCGCTGCCGATCGACAACATCTGAGTCCCAAGGAGACCTTCCCATGGCAACTGCATCTGCCTCCATCACCGTACCGACCCCGGCCGACCAGGTCTGGAACCTCATCGGCGGCTTCGATTCGCTGCCCGACTGGCTTCCGTACATTCCCCAGAGCACGCTCAGCGATGGCGGTCGCGTGCGCCACCTGGCCAATCCCGACGGCGATGCCATCGTCGAGCGCCTGGAAGCCTTCGACCAGGCCGATCGCAGCTACACCTACTCGATCCTGCAGGCGCCGTTCCCGGTTACCGGCTATCGCTCCACGCTGCGTGTGGTCGAGCAGGGCGGCGGTTCGCGGATCGACTGGTCCGGTGAGTTCACTCCGATGGGCGTCAGCAACGAAGAAGCGTCCGCGCTGTTCGAGGGTATCTACCGCGATGGCCTGAAGGCGCTGGAAACCACGCTGGCCGGGTGAATGTCCGTGTGGTGTTGACCGTATGCAGGCGCCCCGGCCAGTCCGGGGCGCTTGTATTTCAGTGGGTGGGTGATGGTCCACCGCAGGCAACGCGATGCATCGGGAAGTCCAGGGCCTGTTTCGGGTTGTCCTGCGCGACCTCGATGCGCGCATGCGCGCGCTGTTCATCGAGGCGTCGATAGCGGATGCGCTGCGGGAAGTCGTTGGCCGGGTTCTCGAATACTGCCTCGTTGGCATCGACGCGGGTGGCGTTGAAGTCCGTGGCGTTCTGGCCGGAGGGCAGGGCGGTCAGCACCAGGCGGCCGTCGTCATGCTGGCGCAGCTGCATGAACTCGAAACCCACGGTGCGGCCGTCACGCAGGCTGCGGCTGCTGCCCAACAGGGTGTTTCCAGCCAGGGTGGACCACTGCTCGCCGGCGCCGGCCGGCTGGCCATCAAGCTGCCAGCAACCGGCCAGCCACGCCAGGTGGTCGATCTTCGACGACGGAGCGGCCAGGGCGTGCGGGGCCACGAGCAGCAGTGGCAACAGGGCCAGGGCGATGCGGATCGACATCAGTGCCTCCATGCGCGGGGATGTGCGGCCTGTATAGCGTTCGACGGATCACTCAGCCAGTGCCGCCCCTTCAACCGCCGAATCCGATACGATCTGTCGCATTGAGTTCGTCTCGCTTGATCCGGGGTCCCGTCATGGTCGACCGTCTCGCCATTCTGCTGGAACGTTTTTCGGTCACCGCCTCGGTGTTCCATGCCGGCGCGCTGTGCGGCATCAACACGCTGGACGGCGAGGATGAAGCCGGGCAGTTGCACCTGGTGCGACGTGGCCCGCTGCAGGTCCGCCACGGCCAGCAGACCGTGCAGGTCGAGGTGCCGAGCCTGCTGCTGTACCCGCGGCCGATGCCGCATCGGTTCAGCACCGATCCGCAGCACGGCGCCGACATGGCCTGCGCCAACCTGCATTTCGAGGGTGGACGGCTCAACCCGATCAGCGCCGCATTGCCCGATTTCATCTGCCTGCCGCTGGCCGATCTGTACGGCGGCAACGCAGCGCTGGAACTGCTGTTCGAGGAAGCCTTCGAGCAGCGCTGCGGGCGTGCGGCGATGGTCAACCGGCTGTTCGAGGTGGTGATGATCCAGGTGCTGCGGCAGCTGATGGAAGGGGGCGAGATGCGTGGTGGCCTGTTTGCCGGGCTGGGTCATCCGCGGCTGCGGCTGGCGCTGGTGGCGATGCATGAGGCGCCCGCACAGTCCTGGACCCTGGAAGACCTGGCCGAGGTCGCCGGCATGTCACGCAGCGTGTTTGCTGCCAGTTTCCGTGAGGCGATGGGCACCACGCCCGGTCAATACCTGCAGGGCTGGCGGGTGGGCCTGGCGCAGCAGGCACTGCGCCAGGGCAGACCGCTCAAGCGGATTGCCGACGATGTGGGGTACGGCAGCGAAGCCGCGCTGTCGCGCGCATTCAAGGCGCACACCGGGCAGTCGCCGCGCGAGTGGCGCGGGCAGGCCCGCGCCGGCGCGGCCTGAGTCTCAGCCCAGCACCAGCCGGGCCAGTTTCATGCCACCGAACAGGCCGACCAGGCCCAGTGCCACCGAACCGCCGGCGTACAACGCTGCCAGGCCGTGCTGGCCGCGCTGCAGCAGCACGCCGATTTCCAGCGCATAGGTGGAGAACGTGGTGTAGCCGCCGAGAACGCCGGTGGCCAGCAGCAGGCGCAGCTGCGGCGAGGCGCCATTGCGCAGGGCGAAGGCTTCGACCAGCACGCCCATCAGCAGCGCGCCGCTGATGTTGATCAGGAAGGTCGACCATGGCCACGGGCTGCCGACTGCCACCCGCGTACCGATCATGTTGCAGGCATGGCGAAGGCAGGCGCCGAGCCCGCCGCCGATGAAGACCAGCAAGTAGTTGTTCAATGCGTGCATCACGTGCCTCGGGTACGGGTTCGCTGATTCGATGGCGAACGCCGAGGGCAGGCACGGCCTGCCATCGACGAACGCCGGTTCGTCTTGGCAGGAGCCATCAGCCCTTTCAGGCGGTTATCGGGGGAGCCCCATCCCCATCGGCGACCATGCTACCAGCGGTAGTGCATTCACGTCATCGAGGTCGTCAGCACCCGGATGACCTTGCTGCGGCTGAAGCCGTCCATCAGCAGTTCGAAGGCCAGCAGGTCCAGGGCCGCGTGGCGGCGGTGGTCGATCTCCAGGCCCTTCTCTTCCACCAGATGGCTGACCAGTTCGTAGGCGTCCTGCCAGACATCCAGGTGGGCCTGGCTGGGGATATAGGTATTGCCCCGCTCACCGACGCCAAGCCCGCTCACGCCATACAGCAGTTCACGCGCGTCCAGCTTGGCCGCATCGGCGATGCGGAACAGCTGTTCGGCCTTCACATGGGCGGGGCTGACGTGGTCGTTGAGCCAGTTGCTGATGGTTGCCGTCGTCGAATCGGCGGCGCGGGCCAGATCGGCCGGGCGAGGGTGCCCGGCTTTCTTCATGGCAATGGCGAGTCGTTGGCCGAGAGTATTCATCTATGCAAGCCAGCTTAACGCGTGGATCGCAAAGATCCCTTGTTCCAAGAATAAGTCTGGTTAACAGAAGGACCGACCGTGACCGAATTCTGGAGCAAGGGGCAGGTGCGCACCCGGCTGGGTTTCCGCACCGATGCCGAACTGGCGCGCTTCTTTGGCATAAGCCGATCTGCAGTGTCGCAATGGCCCAAGGATTTCCCGATTCCTGCGTTACGCCAATACATCCTGCATCAGCGCTATCCCAACCTGTTCCCGGCAACTGAAGCCACGCAGGGCGAATAAGCCTCAACTGCGCCGCCTTTTGTCGCATATAGCACTCTAAGTGCCATTTGCTAAGTATGCTTAGCAACATAGGAAACTTCGATGGAACGGGGCCGGGCTATCGATGAGGCCTACTAGGACAGGGGCTGGAGGAATCGGGTAGGTTGTCGGCTCCGGCCCATCCGGGAAGCCTGTCATCCCGTATGTGGTTTCGTGAACGATTAATAATTTCGATCACGAAAGTCGCTGCATGTAATTGACCTGTCGTGAAATCTATGACTAATTGGCATCAACCGGGCGTGAAGCCCGGGAGTCTTTCAGTAGCTCGCAAGTGAGTCGGTAGACCGTCAACGATGCAGAACAAGTCCAACGGAGGTCGTATGGAATACGGCATGCATGGCTTGGCTGAACGGGTACGCCGCGAACTGGAAGCCAGTTATCACAAACACGGATGCGGTCCGGCGTTCTGGGATACCTACCAGCAGGTGCTGGACCGCCTGGTCCCGCAGGGGACCGAGCGTACCGAAGTCACCAATGAAATGGCGCTGATCATCGAACAGCTCGGCATCGTCCGACGTGCGCAGCTGGTGCCGCCGCACGCCAACGGGCCGCGTTGACCCGTTGATTCAAAGCAGGCGCCAGGCGCCACAGGCCAACAGCGCCAGCAGCATCGACAGCAGTGCCAGGGTCCGCGGTCGCCACCATTGCCGCGGTTGCCCGGCCATGGCCTGCGGACTGCAGTAGCGCACCAGCCCCGGGCCGAAACCGGCCTGGTGCTGCTGCCGCGAGCAGGCGTCCAGGCAGGCGCCGCAGGCCAGGCAATCGGCCTGCGGTCCTTGGCGGATGTCCAGCTGCATCGGGCAGGCGCTGACACACGCGGCGCAGTCGGTGCAGTCGCCCAGGCGGTCGGCGCTGAAGGTGGGCATCGGTCCGGCCAGCAGCGGATGTGCGGCGCGGAACACGTAGTCCTGTGCGGTGGTCGGGTCGAGCAGGCCGCGTCCGCGTCCGAGCACGCCCCCCATGCCCGGAGGGCGCATGCCGCGCGGTTCGCCGCGGCGCGCGTCGTACAGCATGCGTGGTGTATGTGGATCGATCAGCAGTGGTTGCATGCGCGCGAACGGGCACAGCGAACGGCACACCTGCTCGCGCAGGAAGCCGGCATTGCCCCAGGTGGCGGCGGCATAGAACAGCACCCAGAATGTTTCCCAGCCGCTCCAGCCGGCATGCGGAGCGGCGGCCAGCAGTCCGGCGATCGGGCTGAACAGGCCGACGAAGGTGATGCCAGTCCACAGCGACAGCAACCCCCAGGCGACCTGGGTGGCCGGGCGCACGGCTGGCACTGGCAAGACCTTGGCCATGCCGTGCGCGATCCAGTCGAAGGCACGACGCCACAGCGTCTGCGGGCAGGCATGACCGCACCAGATGCGGCCGGCGAGGTGGGTGAGCAGCGCAAGGCCCACCGCCAGCACCGCCAGCAACCCGATCAGCACGCCGACATCGCCGGGCCACAACGTCCAGCCGAACAGGTCGAAGCGCCGTGCGTTGATGTCCAGCAGCAGGGCCTGGTGTCCATTCCAGCGCAGCCATGGCAGGGCATAGAACAGGACCAGCAAGAGCGCGCTGAGCGCGCCGCGCCAACGCCAGGGGCGTGGGGTTCCGGTTCCGGTACAGGGCGTACTCATCCCAGCGGCAGCTCGTCGTCGTCATCGCTCGGCAGGGGCCGCTGCAGGTACCAGGTGACCGCGCTGGAAAGTGCGGTCACCGACCAGAACATGAAGAATCCTGCCGTATAGCCCAGTTCACGGCTGATCGCCGTGCCCGGGAAGCTGATCGCCTGCAACCGCAGCGGGTCGACGAAGGCGAAGAACACCACGCTGGCCAGGCCGGCAGCGATGAAGCTGGGCCAGAGGATGGCGCCCCAGTGCTGGATCAGCCGCTGGCGGCGGCTGGGAGAGGGTCTGTTCATGCTGTCCCGGATCGGAATGAGGGCGGCGCGTATACTCCGCCGAGGCCGGCGCAGCATCCGCAGGGCATGCTTCCTGCAATCGTGGCAGCCTAGGTGCAGCGGACTGCGCCGACATTGATCTGGATCAACGGCGGTGCCGGCCGGCTGCGGCACACTGCCGGCACGCTTTGGGTACCCCCGATGAACGCAATACCGCCACCTGTCCTGCCCGTCGCCTCGCCCGGGCTGTGCACCGAGCAGGAAGTGACCCGCCTGGTCCACGACTTCTATGCGCGCGTGCGCGAGGAAGAGCGGTTGGGGCCGGTGTTCCAGGCGCATGTCCACGACTGGCCGGAACATCTGGCGCAGCTGGTCGATTTCTGGTCGGCGATGCTGCGCGGCACGCGCCGCTTCAAGGGCTCGCCGATGTCCAGGCACATGGCCATCGAGCTGGACAAGGACTTGTTCGATCGCTGGCTGGTGCTGTTCCGGATCACCACCGCCGAGTGCGGCAACCCGCCGATGCAGGAGCTGGCCAACGACGTCGCCGCGCGCATCGGTGACACCTTCTGGAAGCGCTACCAGATGCTGCGCTGGCCGCAGGTGGGTCTGCCGGTGCTGGGAATCCCCACCCGCGATTGATCTGGGTCAAGGCGGTCATGGCCGTCCGGCGCGATGCTGGCGGCATGGACACGTTCTCTCCCGCCGCCGGTGGCCTGGCCTGGACCTTCGACCCCGACCTGCTGCGCCGGCATGACCGGCCGGGGCCGCGCTACACCTCGTATCCGACCGCGCCGCACTTCCACGATGGCTTCGACGCGCCGGCGCTGCGCCAGGCGATCGCCAACAGCAACCAGCTGGCGCGCGCGCTGTCGCTGTACGTGCATGTGCCGTTCTGCTCCAGCCCCTGCTTCTACTGCGGCTGCAACCGGGTGATCACCCGCGACCGCGGTCGGGGCCACAGCTACGTCGCGCGCGTGCTGGCCGAGGCCGACCTGCTGGCGCCGCAGTTCGAGGACGGCCGTGAGGTCATCCAGCTGCATCTGGGCGGTGGTACGCCGAACTTCCTCGAGGCCGAGGCGATGACCACGCTGGTGGAGGGGCTGCGCCGGCGCTTCGATTTCAGCGATTCGCCGCAGCGCGATTTCTCGATCGAACTCGATCCGCGCTTCATCGATACCCGCGATGTCGCCATGCTGGCGCGGCTGGGCTTCAACCGGGCCAGCCTGGGCGTGCAGGATTTCGATCCGCATGTGCAGGAATCGATCAACCGCATACAGGGCGTGCAGCAGACGCTGGACATCCTGCATGCCTGCCGCGACAGCGGCATGCGCTCTGTCAACGTCGACCTGATCTATGGGCTGCCTGGACAGAGCCTGCAGGGATTCGGCCGCACCCTGGAACGAGTGCTGGCATTGCGACCGGATCGCCTGGCGGTGTATGGCTACGCACACCTGCCACACCTGTTCCGCGCGCAGAAGCAGATCGACGAGCGCCGGTTGCCTTCACCGGAAGACAAGCTGGCGCTGCTGGGCCTGGCGGTGGAGAAGCTCTCTGCTGCGGGTTACCAGTACATCGGCATGGACCATTTCGCACTGCCGGAAGAAGATCTGTCACGCGCGCAGCGTGCCGGCCAGCTGCATCGCAACTTCATGGGCTATACCACCCACGCCGATACCGACCTGCTCGGCCTGGGCGTGAGTGCGATCAGTCATATTGGTGCCACCTACAGCCAGAATCCGCGCGACCTGCCGTCGTGGGAGGACGCGGTGGACCAGGGCCAGCTGCCGGTCTGGCGCGGCGTGGCACTGAGCGCCGACGACCAGCTGCGCGCTGAACTCATCCAGCAGCTGATGTGCCAGGGCGAGGTGGACGGTGCCGTGCTGGGCCAGCGCCATGGCGTCGATTTCGAGCAGTACTTCGCCGAGGACCTGCGTTCGGTGCAGCGGTTGCAGGAAGACGGCCTGGCCGAATACCGCGACGGTGTGGTGCGCGCCAGCGAGCCGGGTCGGCCGCTGCTGCGGCTGCTGGCGATGTGTTTCGACCCCTACCTGCGCGCGGCGCATGAACAGCCGCGTTACTCGCGTGCAATCTAAGGTGTACTCGCGCAGCGCGGTTGGTGCCCGGAGCCGGAATCGAACCGGCATGGGGTTGCCCCCGGCGGATTTTAAGTCCGATGCGTCTACCAGTTTCGCCATCCGGGCCTGCAGCGCGGCGCCGATTGTAGCCCAGCTGCAGAATCGCAGCCGGATTGCCGTGGGGCGGCAGCGTGTTTAACTGTCGCTCCCATTCATGTCATAGTCCCAACCATCGTTCCCAGGGGGGGAGCCGCACGATGTCGCTGCACGCGATTGCCTATGCCAGTGAGGCCCGCGCCGATCTGCAGACAACCGATCTTGACCGCCTGCTGGCCGATGCCACGGCATTCAACCGTGTAGCCGGTGTCACCGGTGTGCTGATGTTCGATGGCAGCCGTTTCCTGCAGTACCTGGAAGGCCCGGAGGACGGTATCGATTCGGTGTACCAGCGCATCGTCAATGCGCGCAGCCATGGCCAGCTGAAGGTGCTGTGCCGCGCGCCGGTGGCGCAGCGGGCGTTTCCGCGCTGGTCGATGGGAACCCGGCGCATTGATGCGGAGCTGCTGGCACAGATCGTTGAATCGGCGTGGCCGGGCTTCCTGCTTGGCAGCGGTGGCTTCGAGCGCCTGCGGCAGGCCTGGACCGGCGCCGATGGCGAACTGGAACCGGCCGCGGTCGCACTGGGCTCCTGATCCCATCTTGGCGGGCAGGCGCCCGGGCCGTTACGCTGTCGCCTTTCTGGCGTGGAATTACACGGAGTGGTGCAGCGAATGAGCAGGTCGGCCGAATCCATGGCGGCATGCATGCCGTTGCGCGGGACATGCCAGTGAGCGCGTCCCTTGCGGCAGCGGAGACCCCGCGTTTTGCGGTGATCGGCCTGGGCTACGTCGGCCTGCCGTTGGCGGTGGCCTTCGGTCGGCACTGGCCGACGCTGGGCTTCGACATCGATGCCGATCGCATCGCCGAGCTGCGCGATGGCCAGGACCATACGCTGGAGGTGGAGGCCGACGAGCTGGCCAGTGCTCGGCAGCTGCAGTACGGCAGCGATCCGGCCTTGCTTGATGCATGCAACGTCTACATCGTCACCGTGCCGACGCCGATCGATGCCTATGAGCAGCCCGATCTGGAGCCGTTGCGTTCGGCGACGCGGCTGATCGCCAGCCATCTGCGCGCGGGTGACCTGGTGATCTACGAATCCACGGTGTACCCCGGCACCACTGAAGAAGTCTGCGTGCCGCTGCTGGAAGAAGGCTCGGGCCTGCGCTTCAACGAAGACTTCTACTGCGGCTACAGCCCGGAGCGGGTCAGTCCCGGTGACCGCCAGCGGCGCCTGGCCGACATCCGCAAGATCACCTCGGGCTCGACAGCGGAAGTGGCTGCGGTGATCGATGGCCTGTACCAGCGCATCATTGCCGCCGGCACGTTCCCCGCGCCATCGATGCGCGTGGCCGAGGCGGCCAAGGTGGTCGAGAACATCCAGCGCGATGTGAACATCGCGCTGGTCAATGAGTTGGCGCTGATCTTCGACAGGCTGGGCATCGATACCCAGGATGTGCTCGATGCCGCCGGCAGCAAGTGGAACTTCCTGCCATTCCGGCCGGGCCTGGTCGGCGGCCATTGCATCGGCGTGGACCCGTATTACCTGCTGCACAAGTCCGAGAGCGTGGGCTACCACCCGGACCTGATCCACACGGCGCGGCAGGTCAACAACCGCGTCGGTGAGCATGTGGCGTCGCGGGTGCTGGCGATGCTGGCCGAACGCGGCCGTGAACCAGTGCAGTCGCGCATCCTGGTGCTCGGTGTGACCTTCAAGGAGGATTGCCCGGACCTGCGCAACAGCCGCGCGCTGGAGCTGGCGCAGCGCCTGCGTGATGCCGGCGCTCAGGTCGAGGTCAGTGATCCCTGGGTCGGCCCGGCGGCATTGGCCGATGAGGGCGTGCAGTGGCTGGCCGAACCCGTGGCAGGGGCCTATGACGCGGTGGTGCTGGCGGTTGCCCATGCCCGCTTCAAGGCGATGGACGAGGCCGGTATCCGGTCGCTGCTGGCGCCGGGCGGCCTGGTCTACGACGTCAAATCGGCCTGGCCACGCAACGTGGTTGACGATCGCCTGTAAACCCGGGCGGCGGGCAGCACGGTAGACTCGCAGGCAGTTGCAACCAAGGAACGCCATGCACCGGTATATCGTCTACCTGCTCGCCATCCTGATGTTCCCCATCTGCCTGTGGTTGGCCACGATCTGGCCGGCCTGGTACTGGGGCGTCGGCCTGACCGCCGCGATGGTGGCACTGGGGACCTGGGACCTGCTGCAGAAGCGCAGCACGCTGCGCCGCAACTATCCGGTGATGGCGCACTTCCGCTACGGCCTGGAATCGATCGGTCCGGAAATCCGCCAGTACTTCGTGCAGAGCGACCTGGAGGACGTGCCGTTCTCGCGCCAGCAGCGTGCACTGATCTACCAGCGGGCCAAGAACGAGATGGACACGGTGCCGTTCGGCACCCTGCGCAGCACCTACGCGGTGGATTACGAGTGGATCAACCACTCGCTGGCGCCGACCGCCATCGCCAAGCACGATTTCCGCGTGCTGATCGGCGCCAATTGTGCAAAGCCGTATTCGGCGAGCGTGTTCAATATTTCGGCGATGAGCTTTGGCTCGCTGTCGGCCAACGCGATCCGCGCACTGAACGAAGGCGCGCGGCGTGGTGGCTTCTACCACGACACCGGTGAAGGTTCGATTTCGCCATACCACCGCGAGATGGGCGGCGATCTGGTGTGGGAGATCGGCTCGGGCTACTTCGGTTGCCGTGACGAAAAGGGCGGTTTCAGTGAAGAGCGCTTCGTCGCCAACGCCACCCATGATCAGG
Organism: Stenotrophomonas sp.; assembly: GCF_059505245.1. NCBI lineage: Bacteria > Pseudomonadati > Pseudomonadota > Gammaproteobacteria > Lysobacterales > Lysobacteraceae > Stenotrophomonas > Stenotrophomonas sp. The sequence continues at coordinate 3,877 of NZ_JCACKF010000043.1, read as the reverse complement.
TCAAGATGATCGAGATCAAGCTGTCGCAGGGCGCCAAGCCCGGTCATGGCGGCGTGCTGCCGGCGCCAAAGGTGACCGCCGAGATCTCGGTCACCCGTGGCGTGCCGATGGGCGTGGACTGCGTATCGCCGTCGCGTCACTCGGCGTTCTCGACGCCGGTCGAACTGCTGCAGTTCGTCGCCCGTCTGCGCGAACTGTCCGGCGGCAAGCCGGTCGGTTTCAAGCTGGCCATCGGCCACCCGTGGGAGTGGTTCGGCATTGCCAAGGCGATGCAGGAAACCGGCCTGCTGCCGGACTTCATCGTGGTCGACGGTGCCGAAGGCGGTACTGGCGCAGCACCGGCGGAGTTCGTCGACCATGTCGGCGTGCCGATGCACGAAGCACTGCTGCTGGTGCACAACACGCTGGTCGGCCTGGACCTTCGCGAGCGGATCCGCATCGGCGCGGCGGGCAAGATCACCAGCGCCTTCGACATCGCGCGCACCATCGCGCTGGGTGCCGACTGGTGCAATGCCGGCCGTGGCTTCATGTTCGCGCTGGGCTGCATCCAGTCGCTGAGCTGCCATACCGACAAGTGCCCGACCGGCATCGCCACCCAGGACCCGGCGCGCTGGAAGCACCTGGATGCACCGGACAAGGCCACCCGCGTGTACAGCTACCACGAGCACACGCTGCACGCCCTGAAGGAGCTGTTGTGTGCGGCCGGCCTGAACGATCCGGCCGAACTGGGGCCGGAGCACATCCTGCGTCGTGTTTCGCCTGTCGAGATCCGCTCGCTGGCGTCGCTGTACCGCTACCTGGAACCGGGCGAGCTGCTGCACAAGGTGCCGGATCATGCGGTGTTCCATGCATTCTGGGCCGATGCACGCAGCGATTCGTTCCAGCCGCCGCCGAAGATCCAGGCGCTGCGCGCCAGCAAGTCGCGATAATGTGTTGCTGTAGAGCCGAGCCCATGCTCGGCTGCTTCTCTCATCGCAATATTGGAACGAAGAACAGCCGAGCCGAGCATGGGCTTGGCCCTACAGGGGGATGTCATGCGGTTCAGGACCGGCACCATCGACGATGTCGCCATGCTGTGGGCACTGCGCACGCGTTGCGTTCGCGAGACGTGCAGCAGCCATTATCCGGCGGAGGTGATCGATCCGTGGTCTGCTTCGCCGCCGCCGTCGCAGTACGCACGGCTGCTGGGGCAGGGAGGCTGCGTGGTGGCCGAGGACGGGCAGGGTGTCCTGCTCGGGTTCGGCGTGTTTGATACCGACGCCAATGAAGTCGATGCGCTGTTCGTCGATCCGGATCGTGGCGGCACGGGCATCGGCCAGGCGCTGATGCAGCGTCTGCTGGCGATGGCCGATCGTGAGCGCGAGGTGGTGCTGTCAGCCTCGCTAAACGCCGTGCCGTTCTACCAACGGCAGGGATTCATTGCCGTGCGGGAGGAAGCCTACCCGCATCCCAGCGGCGTGGCGCTGGCTTCGGTGAGCATGCGCAGGCCGTGGTGAGCGCCCGGGGATTGGAGAGTCGAGCCATGCTCGACTGCTTCATCGTCTGAATCAAAGGCAGTCGAGGATGGCTAGACTCCACAATGCGGGCGTCACCGCCCAGCCAGCCACCCGATCACGCCCTCGGCGGCGCGCAGGCCACTGGCATAGCACGCCGTCAGCAGGTAGCCCCCCGTGGGGGCCTCCCAGTCCAGCATCTCGCCGGCACAGAACGCGCCGGGTACTGCCCGCAGCATCAGGCCATCATCCAGCGCATCCAGGCGCACGCCGCCGGCAGTGCTGATCACCTCGGCCATCGGCCGTGGACGCAGAAGGCGCAACGGCAGGCGCTTGAGCGTGGTAGCCACGGCAGGCAGGTCGTGGCCCGCATCCTTGCCAAGGATCTCGAACACCAGGGTGGCCTTCACCGCATCCAGTCCGGCCTGGCGGCGCAGATGCTCACCAAAACTGCGACCCTTGCGCGGCCGCGAAAGATCGGCCAGCAGGCGTGCTTCATCGCGTCCCGGCACCAGGTCCAGCCACAGCATGGCATGGCCATCACGGTTGATGGTCTCGCGCAGGTCTGCGGCCAGCGCGTAGATCAGGCTGCCTTCGATGCCGTACTCGCTGGCTACGCATTCGCCCTGCAGCGACTGCGGTTGTCCGGCCAGGTCGAGCCAGTGCGCGACCACCGGCTTCAACGGTGCGCCTGCATTGCGCTGGGCGAAGAACGGCGTCCAGTCGATGTCGAAGCCGCAGTTGGCCGATTGCAGCGGCGCAATGTCCACGCCTCGTGCCTGCAAGGGGGCGACCCAGGCGCCATCACTGCCCAGCTGCGGCCAGCTGCCGCCACCCATCGCCAACACGCTGGCATCGGCGTGGACATCGATCTCGCCGGCTTCGGTGGCGAAGCGCAGCGCGCCGTCGTTGCCCCAGCCGATCCAGCGGTGGTTGGCATGCAGGCGCACGCCCTGTTCCTTCAGTCGGCGCACCCAGCCGCGCAGCAGCGGCGCAGCCTTGCGGTCGACCGGAAACACGCGGCCGGAGCTGCCGACATAGGTCTCCACGCCAAAGCCGGCAGCCCAGTCGCGCAGCGCCTGCGCGTCGAAGCCATCCAGCCAGCGACCCACGGCCGTGGATTGCTCGCGGTAGCGGCTGTCGAACAGCGGCCGCGGATCGGAATGGGTGAGGTTGAGACCGCCCTTGCCGGCGATCAGGAACTTGCGGCCGGGTGAGCCCTTGGCCTCGTACAGGTCCACGTCCAGCCCCGCGGCGCGCAGGCGCTCGGCGGCGAACAGGCCGGCCGGGCCACCGCCGATGACGGCGACCCGATGGGGCAATGCGGTATTACGGCTTGACATCGAGCAGCTCGACATCGAACACCAGCGACGAACCGGCCGGAATCGGCCCGACCCGGCGGTCGCCGTAGCCGTAATCCGGCGGGATCATCAGCGTGCGCTTGCCGCCGACCTTCATGCCGGCCACGCCCTCATCCCAGCCGCGGATGACCTGGCCGGCGCCGAGCGCGAAGGTGAACGGCTGGCCGTGCTTGAAGGAGCTGTCGAAGGTCTTGCCGTGCTTGGTTTCGGTGCGGTTGTCGTAGATCCAGCCGGTGTAGTGCACGGTGACCTTGCTGCCGGGAACGGCTTCGGTGCCGGTGCCAGCGACGGTATCGATGCGCTCGAAGGTGGTCAGGGTGCCGCCCGGCGGCGGACCGGAGGGCTCGCTCGAGCAGCCAGCGGCGGCGAGGGACAGCAGCAGGGGAAGCAGCAGGCGGCGCATCGGGCGTCTCCAGAAGGGCGCAGGGCGAGGGCGGCAAGGGTAGCGCATCGGCGCCGGGTATCATGGCGGCATGGCAAAACTCCTGCTCAATCTGCGCAATGTCGGCGACGACGAATATGCCGATGTCTGCACGCTGCTCGACCAGCACGGCATCGCCTGGTACCGCACCGAACCCAGCCCCTGGGGCATTTCCAACGGTGGCCTGTGGCTGCGCGAGGACGCCGATCATCCGCGCGCGAAGGCGCTGATGGCCGGATATCAGGCGGCGCGCGGTGTGCGCGTGCGGGCCGAGCGTGAGCAGGCGTTGCGGGATGGCACGGCGGAGACCTTTGGCAGCCTGTTCCGGCGGCGGCCGGTGTTCGTGGTGCTGGTGCTGCTGGGCATGGCCGCTGCGGCGGCGCTGGTGCTGCTGCCGTTCATGCTGTTGCGGGGGTAAGGGGCTTCTGGCCGGGTTGCACCCGGCACCCGCGGTAGTGCCGGCCGCTGGCCGGCAACAGCAACAGCAACAGCAACAGCAACAGCAACGGCAGGCAATCCGTGGCGGGCAGGGCGGTGTCGGCAGGCGGGACACGCCGTAAACCCATCCCTGGGGGCTCGATGGCGCCATCCATGGCGCCAAC
>NZ_JCACKF010000042.1:306680-342812 GCF_059505245.1 Stenotrophomonas sp. | reverse complement strand
TGGCCGTTTTTTCCCGCCGTTGGGTTCCTGGGCCAAATACCCCGCCGCGTTTTTCGCGCCGCGCCTTTGCGGGGTTTTTTCCGCCTGCCAGCCGAGCATGGGCTCGGCTCTACAACGGCAGCGAGGTCGGGCATGACTCGACTCTACAACGGCGCGTACTCCACCCCGATCACCGCAAAGGTGAATTGCCCGCCGGGCAGCTCCACCGAGAATTCATCATCCAGTCGCTTCTTCAGCAGCGCCCGCGCCAACGGCGAATCGATGCTGATCCAGCCCAGCCCGGCATCGGTCTCATCCGGCCCGACAATGCGATAGCGGCTGGTCTCGCCACTGTCCACATTCTCCAGTTCCACCCATGCGCCGAAGAACACCGCCAGCGGGTCGGTCGGCGTGGTGTCGACCACGCGCAGTGATTCCAGCCGCTTGGTCAGGTAGCGCACGCGACGGTCGATCTCGCCCAGCTGCTTCTTGCGATAGGTGTATTCAGCGTTCTCGGAGCGGTCACCTTCCGCGGCGGCCGCGGCCAGTGCCTTCACCACCTCCGGGCGGCGCACGCGCCACAGCTCATCCAGTTCGGCCTTCAGCCGGGCATGCCCGGAGGCGGTGATCAGGGCCGTGCTTTTTTCTGCGGGGGGACGCCAACGCGACATGCAATACGACTTCTTTTCTGGATGACGAACGGGGAGCGGGGTCGGAGCCCTCCCTGGCGGGGGGGATCCGACCCTGGGGTCAGATCCCTTTCCAGCGGAAAGGGCTCTGACCCCAGGGTCGGATCCCTTTCCAGCGGAAAGGGCTCTGACCCCGGCCGTGGCAGATCAACGCTTTCCGCCGAAGATGCCACCCAGGATGCCGCGCACGATCTGGTTGCCCAGCTTGGTGCCGACGGTGCGCGTGGTCTGCTTGGCCATCGTCTCGATCATGCCCTGGCGGCGCTTGGTGCCGAAGATCGCATCCTTGATCGCCTGGCCGAAACCGCCTTCCTGCGCTTCGTCCTGTTCGCGGCTGCGCGCGGCCGGCGCCTGCGCCTGTTCGACAGTCTTCTGTGCACGCTGGGCCAGCAGTTCGGCGGCCGATTCGCGGTTGATCGCGGTGTCGTAGCGACTGCCGACCGGGCTGCCGGCACGCACCTGGGCGCGCTCGGCTTCGGTGATCGGCCCCATCCGGCAGCGTGGCGGCGCGATCATGGTCTGCTGCACCGGCATCGGGATGCCCTTGTCCTGCAGCGTGGAGACCAGGGCCTCACCAGTGCCGAGCTGGCTCAGTACCTTGGCCACGTCCAGCTTCGGGTTCGGCACGAAGGTTTCGGCCGCGGTCTTCACCGCCTTCTGGTCGCGCGGGGTGAACGCGCGCAGTGCGTGCTGCACGCGGTTGCCGAGCTGGCCGAGGATGTTGCCTGGCACGTCGTCGGGGAACTGCGAGCAGAAATACACGCCCACGCCCTTGGAGCGGATCAGGCGCACCACCTGCTCGATGCGCTGCACCAGCGATGGCGGCGCATCGTCGAACAGCAGGTGTGCCTCGTCGAAGATGAAGACCAGCTTCGGCTTGTCCAGGTCGCCCACTTCCGGCAGCTGCTCGAACAGCTCCGACAGCAGCCACAGCAGGAAGGTGGAGTACAGCTTGGGCTTGAGTACCAGCTGGTCGGCGGCGAGGATGCCGATCATGCCGCGGCCGTCGTGGTTGACCCGCATGATGTCGGCCAGCTCCAGCGCAGGTTCGCCGAAGAAGTGCTCGCCACCGTCCTGCGCCAGGCGCAGCACCGAACGCTGGATCGCGGCGATCGACTGCGCGCTGACCAGGCCGTACTCGGTGGAGATGTCCTTGCGCTCCTCGGCGACGAGGCCGAGCAGGGCGCGCAGGTCGTCCATGTCCAGCAGCAGCAGGCCGCGGTCGTCGGCCAGCTTGAACACGATGTCGAGCACGCCGGACTGGGTGTCGTTCAACTCGAGGATGCGCGCCAGCAGGGTCGGGCCCATTTCGCTGACGGTGGTGCGCACCGGGTGGCCCAGCTTGCCGTACAGGTCCCAGAAGAGGGTGGGGCTGGCGGCCGGCGCATAGTCGGCCACGCCGATCTCGGCGGCACGCTGGAGCAGGTTCTCGGCGCCGCTGCCGGGCACGGCCAGGCCGGAGACATCGCCCTTCACATCGGCCAGGAACACCGGCACGCCCAGTCGCGAGAAGCCCTCGGCCAGCGTCATCAGGGTCACGGTCTTGCCGGTACCGGTGGCGCCGGCCACCAGGCCGTGGCGGTTGCCGAGTTTCGGCAGCAGGGTGACGGCAATATCGTCGGTAATGCCTTTGCCGAGCAGAATCGGATCCATGGTCCAGCCCTTGTGATGAATAGCCCAATGTTAACCGCCGGCAGTGACGGTCCGAAGGTCGGCTTGCCCGGACCTTGGCGGCGCCGCTACTCTGCCTGCCTGTTTCGCACACAGTGCCATCAATGCCCGTTCCTGTCCTGATTTCCCGCGGTTGGCCGCTGCTGGCCCTGGCCGGCCTGGTTTCCCTGGCGCCCGACGCCCATGCGCAGCGGGTTTCGGCCCGGGACAAGGTGAAGGTGGATGCGCTGCAGCAGCGCATGACCGTCGCCGAAAAGCGCTACAGCGACGCCCTGCTGCTGGTCGCCAATGCCGACCCCAAGGGCAGCAACGAGGCCGACGCCGCGCTGGAGGACATGGAAGATGTCCTCAACGACTGCGTGAAGCAGAAGGGCTGCCAGATGGGCACCCTGCTGGCCAGCTACAAGCGCCTGCTCAAGCACGACGCCGATGCGGCTGCCAGCGATGACGTGGCCGACGAGGGGGGTGACCGCCTGGAAGCCGACCCGGATCACATCGGCCCGCTGACCGCGGATGTGCCCGAGGCCGCGCGCGCTGCCGCGCTGCTGAACGACAAGCGGCACGCCTTCGACAGCATGGTCGAGTACAACCCGGCGGTGCAGGCCGGCATCCGTCGCTGGCTGACCGACATGCGTCCTGCGCTGCTGACCAGCTACGAGAACTACCAGAACCTGCGCGCGGTGATGTGGCCGGAGTGGGAGAAGCGTGGCCTGCCCGAGGCGCTGCTGTTCGGCATCATGGCCAAGGAATCCAACGGCCGCGTGCACGCCTCCTCGCGTGCCGGCGCCGCCGGCCTGATGCAGTTCATGCCGGCCACTGGCCGTCGCTTCGGCCTCGGCCCGGATGGCACCGGCTTCGACACGCGCTTCGATGCGCGCAGCGCCGCCGAGGCCAGCGCCAGCTACCTCAACGAACGCCTGCGCGAACTGAACAACAACGTGGAAATGTCGGTGGCCGCCTACAACGGTGGCGAAGGCCGTGCCGCACGCGTGTTCAAGCAGAGCGCCGGCCAGAGCTTCTGGACCGACAGTGTCTACAACCAGTTCCCGGGCGAGACCAAGGACTATGTGCCGATGGTGATTGCCGCGGCCTGGATCTTCCTGCACCCGCAGCAGTATGGCGTGGAGTTCCCGAAGATCAGCGCGCAGCCGGCCACGCTGCGCCTGGCCAAGTCCACCACCATCTATGAACTGACCATCTGCCTGGGCAGCCACGGCACCCGTGATGGCTACATGCGCGCGCTGCGCAACCTCAACCCGCGCTATGAAGCCGATGGCTGGATTCCGGCCGGCACCCTGATCAACGCCACCACCCGCATCGCCGGGCTGTACCAGCGCAACTGCGTCAGTGGCCCGCGTGCCGACCTGGCCCGCACGCTGATCACCGCCGATCTGAACGCGGCGATCAAGCGCCCGACCGCGGCCAGCTACACCGGCAGCGTCGCCGTGGGCGGCGTGGTGCCGGTGGCCGACGCTGCGGCCTCCACCAGTGTGCCGACCACGCCGGTGGCGGCGGTGGCGACGCCTCGCCCGGCGCCGGCCGCGCGCCCGAAGCCGGTGCGCAGCCACAAGGTGGGCAAGGGCGAGACCCTGGGCGCCATCGCGGCGAAGTTCCAGTGCGACGTGCCGACCCTGGCCCGCGCCAACGGCCTGAAGGCCCCGGCCTACAGCCTGCGTCACGGCCAGACGCTGAAGCTGCAGGGCTGCGACAAGTAATTCCCCCGACCCCTGGAACCCGCATGGATCTCGAAGACACCCGCAACCTGTTCGCCAACCTCCGCGAAAACACCGACTGGGACATCAACGGCCCGCTGCTGTGGGGGTACTTCTTCGTGCACTCCACTGCTGAGCCGTTGCAGGCACTGGCAGAGCACCTGCAGGCGCAGGGCTACACCTTCGTGGAACTGTTCGAACAAGATCCGGAAGAGGGTGACGCGCCGTTCCACGTGCTGCATGTGGAGCGCGTGGAGATCCACGACGAAGCCTCGCTGGACCGTCGCAACCAGGAATTCGCAGCTCTGGCCGCGGAGAAGGGCGTGGAAGACTACGACGGCATGGACGTCGGCCCGGCCCCGGCCCTGCAGTAACGCGCGTACCGGTAGTGCCGGCTGCTGGCCGGCATCCCGTTGAACCCATCCACGCACAGCGTGGAAAAAAGGGGACGGAGGGGATTAAGTCGTTTATGCATAAACGACTTAATCCCCTCCGTCCCCTTTTTATCAGCGCAGCTTCGCCAGGGCCTGGCCCAGCTGTACCGGGCTTTCGGCGCCCAGCTGCGGGGCGAATTCGGCCACGCCCGGCGGCAGCAGCACGATCACGGTCGAGCCATAGTTGAAGCGTGCCATCTCGGCGAAACGCTCCAGCTTGATGCCCTGGCCGCGGTAGTCCTTGCGGGTGATGCGGTCGCCGTAGTGCGGAATCTCCTCGCCGCTCCACACGGTTTCCACGCCGGACACCAGCAGTGCACCGACCATCACGCTGACCATCGGGCCGAAGCTGGTATCGAAATGGCAGACCAGGCGTTCGTTGCGTGCGAACAGGCGCGGTACGCCGTTGACGGCCGCCGGGCCGACACTGAACAGGCGCCCTGGCACGTGCACGGTTTCACGCAGGGTGCCGGTCCAGGGCATGTGCACGCGGTGGTAGTCGCGCGGGGACAGGTACACGGTGGCGTACAGGCCGTCGTTGTACGGCTTGGCATCCTCGGCGCCGCCCAGCAGTTCGGCGGCGGTGAACGACTGGCCCTTGGCCTGGAAAATGCGGCCGGCCTCGATCCTGCCGAGCTGGCTGATGCGGCCGTCGGCCGGCATCACCAGGCTGCGCGGATCGGCATCGGCCACGCGTGCGCCCGGCTTCAGCGCACGGGTGAAGAACTGGTTGAAGGTCGAATAGCTGCGCGGGTCCGGGTTGGCCGCTTCGTCCAGGTTGACGTTGAACTTGCGGGTGACCGTGTCGATCAGCCAGCGCGACACGCGCGGATCGTCCGAGTACGCCAGCGAACGCGCCATCGAGGACAGCAGGCGGTGGGGCAGGGCATACGTCAGGGCGGTGGTGAGGCTCATGGGGCGGTTTTCTCGGTCAGCTTCTGCAGGTCGCGGGCGATCGCCGGCGCGTTGAACGGGGGGCGTACCAGGCCGGCGAGGCGGCCCTGCGGGTCGAGCACGGCCAGGCTGGCCGAATGCTCGACCGTGTAATCCTCGGGGTTCTCGTCGAAATGCTTGCCCGGCACCTTCTGGAACACGAAGCCCAACGAGGTGGCGAAGCGCTCCAGCGAGGGAACGTCAGCGGTGGCGGCCAGGGTGTCCTTGTGGAAGCCGTGCACGTACTCGCCCAGGCGGGTGGCGCTGTCGCGGTCGGGGTCGACCGAGATGAACAGCACGCGTGGGCGCAGGCTGTCGGGCAGGGCTTCCCACTGGTTCTGCGCGCCGGCCAGCGCGGCCAGCGTGGTCGGGCAGACGTCCGGGCAGAAGGTGAAGCCCAGGAACACCAGGGTCCAGTGGCCCTTCAGTTCGCCCGGGATCAGGCGGGTGCCGTCGGACTGGGCCAGGTTGAAGTCGGGCAGTTCGCGCGGCTGTGGGTACAGCGTGATCGCTTCGGTGGCCGGGGCATTGGCCGGCGGCTTCGGCGCGAACACCTGCTGGGCGGCCAGCAGGCCGAGACCCGCCGCCAGGGCGATCAGCAGGATGATGCCGGCGTTGCGATTGAACATGGGGGCTCCCGCGCGAAGTGGGCCCCATCATACCGGCTGTGGCCCGAATCGTTTCCGCCGCAACGGATGCCGCCACGGGCGCCAGCCCCTATAATCGGGGGCCACTTTGCCCGCAGTACCGCCATGACCGCTGAAACGGCCGCCGAACTCCATACGATCATCGATCTGATCCGCTACGGCACCAGCCGTTTCAACGAAGCCGGGCTGACCTTCGGGCACAGCTACGACAACGCGCTGGACGAGGCCACCCAGCTGGTGCTGCACAGCCTGCACCTGCCGCACGACCTCGGCCCGGCCTACGGCCAGGCGCGCCTGCTGCAGGCCGAAAAGCTGCGCGTGCTGGAGCTGTTCCAGCGCCGCATCGATGAACGCATCCCGGCCGCCTACCTGACCGGTGAGGCCTGGTTTGCAGGATTGAGCTTCAAGAGCGACAAGCGCGCCCTGGTACCGCGCTCGCCGATCGCCGAACTGATCGAATGCGGCTTCGAGCCGTGGCTGGCCGGCCGCGACGTGTACCGTGCACTGGATCTGTGCACCGGTTCGGGCTGCATCGCCATCGCCATGGGCCACTACTACCCGAACTGGCAGGTGGACGGCGTCGACCTGAGCGACGATGCACTGTCGCTGGCCGAAGAAAACAAGGAGCGCCTGCAGGCGCACAACGTCACCCTGATCAAGTCGGACCTGTTCAACGGCCTGTCCGGCCGCCACTACGACCTGATCGTCACCAATCCGCCATACGTCACCAACGACGAGACCGATGCCCTGCCGCAGGAATACTCCTACGAGCCGGAGATGGGCCTGCGTGCCGGCGACGACGGCCTGGACCTGGTGCTGAAGATCCTGCGCGATGCCCCGCTGCACCTGAGCGAGGACGGCCTGCTGATCTGTGAAGTGGGCGAATCCGAGCAGCATCTGGTCAAGCTGCTGCCGGAAGTCGATTTCGCCTGGATCGAATTCAAGGTCGGCCAGATGGGTATCTTCGCGGTTGAATGCCGCGAGCTGATCGCCCACAGCGCACGCATCACCGAACTGGCGGCGCAGCGCCCGTGAGCTCCAATTCGTTCGGCAAGCTGTTCACCGTCACCACGTTCGGCGAGTCGCACGGGCCGGCCATCGGCTGCGTGATCGATGGCTGCCCGCCGGGGCTGGCGCTGGACGCGGCCGAATTCGCCCACGACCTGCAGCGTCGCGCCACCGGCAAGAGCCGGCATACTTCGGCGCGGCGCGAGGCCGACGAGGTCGAGATCCTGTCCGGCGTGTACGAGGGCCTGACCACCGGCACCCCGATCGCGCTGCTGATCCGCAACACCGACCAGCGCAGCAAGGATTACGCCAACATCGGCCAGCAGTTCCGGCCGGGCCATGCCGACTACAGCTACTGGCACAAGTACGGCATCCGCGACCCGCGCGGTGGCGGCCGTTCCTCGGCACGCGAGACCACCATGCGCGTGGCCGCTGGCGTGGTCGCCAAGAAGTGGCTGGCCGAGCGCTTCGGCGTCACCGTGCGTGGCTACCTGTCGCAGCTGGGCGACCTCACCCCGGCCGGTTTCGACTGGTCGGCGGTGGAAGACAACCCGTTCTTCTGGCCGCATGCTGCACAGGTGCCCGAACTGGAGGCGTACATGGACGCGCTGCGCAAGTCCGGAGATTCGGTCGGCGCGCGCGTGGACGTGGTCGCCGACAATGTGCCGCCGGGCTGGGGTGAGCCGATCTACGGCAAACTCGACGGTGAACTGGCTGCCGCGCTGATGAGCATCAACGCGGTGAAGGGCGTGGAGATCGGCGACGGTTTCGCCAGCGCCGCGCAGAAGGGCACCGAACACCGCGACCTGCTGACCCCGCAGGGCTTCGCCAGCAATCATGCGGGTGGCATCCTCGGTGGCATTTCCACCGGCCAGCCGGTGGTCGCCTCGATCGCGTTGAAGCCGACCTCCAGCCTGCGCCTGCCGGGCCCGTCGCTGGATACGTCCGGCAACGTGGTCGAGGTGGTCACCACCGGCCGCCACGACCCCTGCGTCGGCATCCGCGCCACCCCGATCGCCGAGGCGATGGTAGCGATGGTGCTGATGGACCAGGCGCTGCGCCACCGCGCGCAGTGCGGCGATGTCGGCACGATCACCCCGCGCATTCCCGGGCAGATCGATGGCTGACACGCGGCCGACCGTGTGGGTGAGCCAGCCGCTGATCGACGCGGCCATCGCGCCGCTGCGCGATCGCGTGCAGCTGCGCAGCACCGACACCGTCACCGCCTGGGCGCCGGACCAGATCGCCGGACAACTGGCCAGCGCCGACGGCGCGATCATCACGCTCAACGAGCGCATCGGCGCGGCCCAGGTGGCCGGCGCCGCGCAGCTGCGGGTGATCGCCAACGTCGGGGTGGGCTACAACAACCTGGACGTCGACGCGCTCAGCGCGGCCGGCATCCTGGCCAGCAACACACCGGACGTCCTGACCGAAACCACCGCCGATCTCGGTTTCGCCCTGCTGATGGCCACCGCGCGCCGCATCACCGAGTCCGAGCGCTGGCTGCGCGAAGGGCAGTGGCAGCAGTGGTCGTTCCAGACCATGCTCGGTGCCGATATCCACGGCAGCACGCTGGGCATCCTTGGCATGGGCCGCATCGGCCAGGGCATCGCCCGTCGCGGCGCGCACGGTTTCGGCATGAAGGTGCTGTACCACAACCGTTCGCAGCTGCCGGCGGCGACCGAGGCGGAAGTGGGCGCGACCTATGTGGACCTGGATACGCTGCTGGCACAGTCCGATCACCTGCTGCTGGTGCTGCCGTACACGCCGGCCTCGCATCATCTGATCGATGCCGCCGCACTGGCGAAGATGAAGCCGTCGGCGACGCTGGTGAATATCGCCCGCGGTGGCCTGGTCGATGAGATCGCGCTGGCCGATGCGCTGGCCAACGGTCGCCTGGCTGCGGCGGGTCTGGATGTGTACGAAGGCGAGCCAACGGTACGCCCGGAACTGCTGGCGCTGCGCAACGTCGTGCTCACTCCGCATATCGGCAGCGCCTCGCTGGCCACGCGCACTGCGATGGTACAGCTGGCCGTGGATAATCTGCTTGCCGGGCTCGGCCTGGACGGCGGCCCGTCGCGGATGCCGAGCGCGATCAACGCTGACGCGGCGATGGCCGCGCGCGTGACGCTGGGCAAAAAAACCGGGAAACGATAGGGAACCTCCGCGCGCCCCGCTTGAGGAGGTTCCCCGAACCCAGCTGTCGTGCGTGTTTTTCCCCATTCCCGTTTTCGTGAGAGTTCCCCCATGAGCAATGCACAGCGCAGTTTCCACGTCGCCGTCGTCGGTGCCACCGGCGCCGTCGGCGAGACCATGTTGTCGATCCTGGCCGAGCGTGATTTCCCGGTCGGTACCCTGAGCGTCCTGGCCTCCGAGCGTTCGGCCGGTGGCGAGATCGAGTTCAACGGCCAGAAGGTCACGGTCCAGGACCTGGCCACCTTCGATCCGGCCGGCGTCGAGATCGCGCTGTTCTCGGCCGGTGGCAGCGTGTCCAAGGAATACGCACCGAAGTTCGCCGCCGCAGGTGCGGTGGTGATCGACAACTCCTCGGCCTTCCGTTACGACGATGACGTGCCGCTGGTGGTGTCCGAAGTCAACCCGGAACAGGTCGCCAACCGTCCGCGCGGCATCATCGCCAATCCGAACTGCTCGACCATGCAGATGCTGGTGGCGCTGGCGCCGCTGCACCGCAAGTACGGCATCGAGCGCATCAACGTCTCCACCTACCAGTCGGTGTCCGGCGGTGGTCGTTCGGCCACCGAGGAGCTGGGCAAGCAGACCGGCCAGCTGCTGAGCTTCCAGGAGATCGATCCGCAGCGCTTCCCGGTGCAGATCGCCTTCAACCTGATCCCGCACATCGACGACTTCCAGGACAACGGCTTCACCAAGGAAGAAATGAAGCTGATCTGGGAGACCCGCAAGATCCTCGGCGACGACAGCATCCTGGTGAACCCGACCGCAGTGCGCGTGCCGGTGTTCTACGGCCACTCCGAGTCGGTGGCGATCGAAACCCGCGACAAGGTCACCGTGGCCGAAGCACGTGCGCTGCTGGAGCAGTCGCCGGGCATCGAAGTGGTGGACCGTCACGAGGCCGGTGGCTACCCGACCCCGGTCACCCACGCCTCGGGCACCGACGCGGTGTACGTCGGCCGCATCCGTGAGGACCTGTCGCACCCGCGCGGCCTGAACCTGTGGATCGTATCGGACAACGTGCGCAAGGGCGCCGCCCTGAATGCCGTGCAGCTGGCCGAGCTGGTCGCCGCCGAGCAGCGCTGATCACAGCGGTTGCCTCACCGGTAGTGCCGGCCGCTGGCCGGCATTGCCGTGATGGGACGTGCGTGTCTGCCGGCCAGCGGCCGGCACTACCGAAGGTCCCCATCGGTGGGTGCGGACCGCGGTCCGCACGCTTTATAGTGTCGCCATGAATAAACGGGCCAGGGGCGCAAAGCGCCCCCTCCTCTATCTTTCCACCGCGCTGCTGGCCCTGGCCAGCAGTTCGGCGCTTGCCCTGGGCTTGGGCGACATCCGTGTCCTGTCCAAGCCGGGCCAGCCCCTGCTGGCCGAAGTCCCGGTGGTCTCGGCCGATCCGTCCGAGCTGGAGAACCTGCGTGTCGCGTTGGCCTCACCGGTCACCTTCGAGCGCGTCGGCCTGCAGCGGCCGACCGGGCTGGTGGGCGAACTGCAGTTCGAACTGACCCGCAATGCGCAGGGCAGGGCAGTGGTGCGTGTGACCTCGCAGACGCCGGTCGAGACCCCGTCGCTGAGCTTCCTGATCGAGGCGGACTGGGGCCAGGGCCGCCTGGTGCGCGAGTACTCGGCGCTGGTCGATGCACCGTCCAGCGCACTGGCCGTGGCCGAGCCGGAAATCGTTGCACCCGCAGGTATGCTCTCCAACACCATCGCCCGTGAGGCCGCCCCGGCGCCCGCCGCCGCGGAGAGCGTGAGCGCGCCTGCGCCGTCCACCGCCACCACGCCGGCACCCGCACCGGCTCGCCCGCGTGCAGTGGCTGCACCCGCTGCCGCACCGGCAGCCGATGGCAGCGTTACCGTCCAGCGTGGGCAGACCTTGTCGCAGATCGCCAGCGTGGTGGCCCGCGGCAACCAGGTCAGCCGCGACCGCGCAATGATTGCGCTGCTGCGGGCCAACCCGGAGGCCTTCATCCGTGGCAACGTCAACCTGCTCAAGCAGGGCGCCGTGCTGCGCATGCCCGGCAGCGATGCACTGGCGGCGGTCGATGCCGCCGAGGCCGCCGCGCTGGTGCGCGAGCATGCCGCACAGTGGCGTCAGGCGCGCACCGTGCCGCAACCGGCGGGTACTGTCGCCCCGGTCGCCACGGCGGGAACCACGAACGCTTCTTCCCCGGCTGCGGCCACTGGGGCACGACTTGAAATCGCTCCGGCGCTGGCCTCCGACGCCGCGCACGCGGGCACAACCACCGGCACTGCAGCCGGCAGCGAGGGTGACATGCTGGGCAACGAACAACTGCGCCAGGCACGCGAGGACATCGCGACCCGCGATGCCGAGATCGGCGAGCTGAAGCAGCGGGTGGCCGACCTGGAAAAACTCAAGGAACAGCAGCAGTCGCTGATCGCGATGAAGGACAACGACCTGGCCGCGGCGCAGCAGCGCCTGGCGCAGGCACCGGATGCCCGCGATGCGGCAACGCCGTGGTACTGGCTGGGTCTGCCGGTGCTGTTGCTGGCGGCCGGCGCGGCCTGGCTGCTGCGTCGTCGCAAGCCGTCGCCACTGCCGCCGCTGCGCGAGGAAGGCGACGCCGCCGGCCTGGCCGCTGCGGTACCGGCCGGCGCGGCGCTGGATACGCTGGCCGAGCAGTCTTCGTGGTCGACGGCGGTGTCCGACAGTGGCCGCCAGGAACCGGCGATGCCTGCCTGGGCGACCGAAGCCGAGGTGCAGGATGACGTGGCTGCCGAAGCGGTCGCCGACGTCGCCGCCCAGACTGACTGGCAGGCGCAGACGCTGCGCGATGACGAAGTGGTGGAGCTGCCCGGGGCCGTGACCGACCTGCCGCGCTGGGACGAGCCGGTGGCCATGCAGGACACCCCCGTGCAGGATGAGCCGCCCGCGCAGGCGGTCCCTGACGAGATCGTAGTGCCGGACTACGCGCTGCACGCCGAACAGCAGCCGCAGTTCCGCGGCGTGTTCGACCTGCCGGCCGAGCATCATGACGGCGGGGATTCGAGCGCGGCGCCGCACGACGCGCTGGCCGCGGCCGCGCATGAAGACGGTACTGCCGCGCCGGCCAGCGATGCCGGCTGGGCGCCGCGCGCCGGGCAGGAACGCCTGGAACTGGCCATCGCCTACCTCGACCTGGGCGATGCGCAGACCGCACGGACGTTGCTGCTGGAAGTGGCCGAGGGCGGCGACCTGCACTGCCAGGCCCAGGCTCGCGAACTGCTGGCCCGCCTGCCGTGACCGAACCCGCCGACAAGGACCGTGCCATGAGCCGCGAGCGCCGTATCGACTACGTTGAATTCGCCTCCAGTGACCCGGCCGACAGCCGCGCCTTCTTCGAAAAGGTGTTCGGGTGGTCGTTCGTCGACTATGGCAGCGATTACACCGCCTTCGACGATGGCCGTCTGCAGGGCGGCTTCTTCCGCGGCCAGCCGCAACGGGCCAGTGACAGCGGCGCGCCGCTGCTGGTGCTGTATGCCGACCAGCTGGCGCCCATCGAGGCGGCGGTGCGCGACGCTGGCGGTGAGATCATACGGCCGGTGTTTTCTTTCCCCGGTGGCAGCCGCTTCCAGTTCGTCGAGCCCGGTGGCAACGAACTGGCGGTCTGGTCCGAACGCGATCCGGCCTGAGCGCCGCCCCTCCCGCAACATCGAGGTAGCACATGCGTTACGCGCTTGGCGTCGAGTACGACGGCAGCGATTTCAGGGGCTGGCAGAACCTGGGTGAGGGTGGTCCCAGCGTGCAGGCCAGCCTTGAGCAGGCCCTGTCGTCGGTGGCCGATGCGCCGCTGCAGGTGGTCTGTGCCGGTCGCACCGATGCCGGCGTGCACGGCCAGTGCCAGGTCGTGCATTTCGACACCGACGTGGTGCGCGATCCGCGCGCCTGGATGCTGGGCACCACCACCCGCCTGCCGCGCTCGATCGCGGTGCGCTGGTGCGTGCCCGTGGCCGATGATTTCCACGCCCGCTTCTCGGCGCGGGCACGCCGTTACCGTTATCGCCTGCTCAACCGCGAAGTGCGGCCGGCGCTGCAGCGGCAGACCCTCAGCTGGGAGCGCCGTGCGCTGGACGCGGGCCTGATGCATGCCGCCGGCCAGGCCCTGCTCGGCGAGAACGACTTCAGCGCGTTCCGCTCGGTGCAGTGCCAGGCGCTGCATGCACAGCGTGAACTGCAGTCACTGCAGGTCAGCCGCCAGGGCGAGGTGATCGAGGTCGCCGTGCAGGGCAATGCATTCCTTCATCACATGGTCCGCAATATCGTCGGATCGCTGATCCTGGTGGGCAGTGGCGAGAAGCCGGTGGAATGGATCGCCGAACTGCTGGCCGGGCGCGATCGCACCGTAGCCGGTCCCACCGCACCGCCGCAGGGCCTGGTGTTCCTTGGGCCCCTGTACCCCGACAACTGGCATCTGCCCGCCGAGGTCACGCTATGAGCCGCTCCTACTACCGCACGCGCATCAAGTTCTGTGGCATGACCCGGGCCGGCGACGTCCGCCTGGCCGGTGAGCTGGGCGTGGACGCGGTGGGTTTCATCTTCGCCCGTGAAAGCAGCCGCCGGGTCGCTCCGGCCGAGGCACGCGCGATGCGCCAGGCGATCGCGCCCATGGTCGACGTGGTGGCGCTGTTCCGCAACAACAGCAAGGAAGAAGTGCGCGAGGTGCTGCGCACGGTACGACCGACCCTGCTGCAGTTCCACGGCGAGGAAGACGAGAGCTTCTGCCGCAGCTTCAACATGCCGTACCTGAAGGCGATCGCCATGGGCGGCCGTGAAGAGATCAACGCCCGCACCCTGCAGCTGCGCTATCCCAGCGCCGCCGGTTTCCTGTTCGACAGCCACGCGCCGGGCGGCGGTGGCGGCACCGGCGTGGCCTTTGACTGGGGCCGGATCCCGACCGGCCTGCATCGCCCGTTCCTGCTGGCCGGCGGCCTGAACCCGGAAAACGTCTACGACGCGGTGCTGGGTACCCTGCCGTGGGGCGTGGATGTCTCCAGTGGCATCGAACTGGAGCCGGGCATCAAGGACGGCTACAAGATGCGCACCTTCGTCGAGGAAGTGCGCCGCGCCGATTGCACGGTTCTCGAGTGATTGGTGTCATTATTTGCCGTGATTTGGACCTGGATTTGAGCCTGCACGCATTCTTCACATAGGATGGTCCCAAGCGCGCCTGCCATGAGGGCTGGCGCGGGGATCGACGGGACGCGCGCGGCGCGTCCCGAACGGGCGGCCGCCGCCCACAGCCCAGGAAGGCAAGCGATGCAGGAGTTTCTCACCGTCGTACTCGGTTACCCGACGCTGCCGTACAGCATTCTGCTGTTGGTGTCGGTGATGTATTGGGCGGTTGCGGCGTTCGGCCTGGTCGATGACGGTTTTGGCAATCTCGGCGCCGATGGCGCGCTCGAGGCGGGGACCGACCTCAGTGGCCTGTCGGCCATGCTGGCGCGCTGGGGCCTGGGTGGCGTCCCGATCATGGTGGTGGTCACCCTGCTGAGCCTGTTCGGCTGGCTCATCACCTATTTCATCCATCTGTTCGTACTGCTGCCGCTGCCGGACCTGCTGCGCTGGGGCCTGGGTACGCTCGTGGCGGTGCTGGCACCGCTGCCAGCGGTACCGCTCATCGCGCTGATCCTGCGCCCGGTCCGGCGCTTCCTGCTGCGCCTGCGGCCGGTGCCGCAGGCATCGCTGCTCGGCCGGGCCGGCGTGGTCGCGTCGCCGAAGGTGGACGCACGCAGCGGTCATGCCACGGTCGATGATGGCGGCGCCGGGCTGGTGCTGCAGATCCGCAGCGACATCGAACTGCAGCGTGGCGAGCGCATCGTGCTGGTTGAGCACATGGCCGAACAACACTATTACCGGGTGGTCCGCGCCGATGCGATCGCCCTCGATTTCCAGGACAACCTGCTTCCGGGCAACAAGGAGATTCATCAATGACGTTGGCATCCCTCTTACCGTTCCTGGCCGTCGCCGGCGGCCTGCTCGTCCTGCTGCTGGGCGTGGCCGGGCTGTTCAAGGCCTTCTACCGCAAGGTCGACCAGGGCGTGGCCCTGATCGTCAACGACATGAGCTCCACCCCCAAGGTGCACTTCACCGGTGCGCTGATCATCCCGGTGCTGTACCGCGCCGAGCTGATGCGGATCAGCCTGATCACCCTGCAGATCGACCGCCGTGGCAAGGAAGGCCTGATCTGCCGCGACAACATGCGTGCCGACATCGCCGTGGCCTTCTACCTGCGGGTGAACGAGACCCAGGCCGACGTGCTGCGCGTGGCCAAGGCCATCGGTGCCGACCGTGCGTCGGACAAGCATGCCGTCGATGAGCTGTTCAACGCCAAGTTCTCCGAAGCGTTGAAGACGGTCGGCAAGAAGTTCGACTTCACCGAACTGTTCGAGAAGCGCCAGGAGTTCCGCGACGAGATCATCGCGGTGATCGGCAACGACCTCAACGGCTATGTGCTGGAAGACGTGGCGATCGATTACCTGGAGCAGACCCCGAAGGCGCTGCTGGACCAGTTCAACATCCTTGACGCGCAGGGTATCCGCAAGATCACCGAGCTGACCGCCGCGCAGAACGTGGTGACCAACGAGCTGGAGCAGAACGAGAAGCTCGCCATCACCAAGAAGAACGTGGAAGCGCGTGAAGCGCTGCTGGCGCTGGAACGCCAGCAGGCCGAAGCCGAAGCACGCCAGAAGCGCGAGATCGAGACCATCCGCGCGCGAGAGGAGGCCGAGACCGCCAAGGTGCAGGAAGAGCAGCGCCAGCTGTCCGAGAACGCCCGCATCGAAGCACAGCAGCTGATCGAGATCCGCGACCAGAACCGCCTGCGCGAAGTGGAAGTGGCCGAGCAGAACCGCCAGCGCGCCGTGGCCATCGAGGCCGAGCGCGTCGAGCGCGCACGCCAGCTTGAGCAGGTCACCACCGACCGCGAAGTGCAGCTGCAGGGCGTGGAGCGCGACAAGGTGGTCGAGCAGGGCAAGATGGACGTGGCCAACATCACCCGCGAACGCATCTCCATCGACAAGACCGTGGCGCAGGAGGAAGAGCGCATCAAGGAAGTGCGCGAGGTCTCCGAGGCCGACCGCCAGAAGCAGGTGCTGATCCTGGAAGCCGAGGCCAAGGCACAGGAATCGCTGGTGCGCGAGGTAAAGGAAGCGCAGGCACGCGAGACCGCTTCCAAGCACCGCGCAGTGGAACTGACCACGCTGGCCCAGGCCGAACACGAAGCAGCCGGCAAGCAGGCCGAAGCCAAGCGCCTGCTGGCCGACGCGCTGCGCGCCGAGCAGGCCGCACCGGGCCTGGCCGAAGCGCAGGTGCGTGAAGCTTCGGCACTGGCCATCGAGAAGGTCGGCATCGCCGAGGCCCGCGTGATCGAAGCCAAGGCCGAAGCCAGCCTGAAGCAGGGCAGCAACGAAGCCCGCGTGCTGGCCGAGACCCTGCAGGCGCAGGCGCAGGGTGAGGAGAAGATGGGCCTGGCCCGTGCCACCGCCACCGAATCGCTGGGCAACGCCGAAGCCGGCGTGGTGCAGAAGAAGCTGCTGGCCGAAGCCGAAGGCCTGGTGCGCAAGTTCGAAGCGATCGCTTCGCTGAGCGACCAGGCACGTGGCCACGAAGAGTTCCGCATGATGCTGGACAACAGCCTGAAGCAGGCGCTGGCCTCGATCGAAGCCGGCAAGGAAGTCTCGCGCGAGAACGCCAACGTCATCGCCAGCGCGTTGCGCAACGCCGATATCGACCTGGTCGGTGGCGACGGCGGCATGTTCGAGAACCTGGTCAAGGCGGTGTCGCTGGGCAAGTCGATCGAAGGCTTTGCCGGCAAGAGCCCGATCGTGCAGGAGCTGATGCAGCGCTACCTGGGCGTGGCCGTGGCCGAACCGGCGCCGCGCCAGATCGCCGAGGATGCCGAAGCGGTGCCGACCGTGTCGGCCACCGTGGTCGACAGCGCCCGTTGATGCATCGGGCGATGGCTGCTGCGGCCATCGCCCGCCCGCACCGGCCGCAACCGCGGCCGTCCGCCCGTGAGCCGGAAGCCTGCTGATGTCTGATACCCATCCGTCCGCCGAATCCACTGCACCGGAGGCCGGCGGCACTACCGTCGACCAGGCCGTTGCCCAGGGCGGTGCCTATGAAGTCCTGCGCCGCCGCCTGGCCGAGCAGGGCCAGCGCCTGCAGGGCCTGGCCGAAACGCTCAACCGCCAGCGCCTGGCCGAGTTCGGCGACAGCCGCCTGGAGGTGGTCGGGCGCTTCCGCATCCGCAGCGAAAACAACTGCGTCGGCCGTGACATCGTGCAGGTCGGGCCGGACCGCCTGCTGTTCGGCTACAACGTGTTCATCGGGCTGAAGACCCAGACCCGCATCGAGGACGTGTTCGGCCTGTACCGGCTGGTGCAGGGCAGCGACGGCTACGACGTGGCGGCGCTGGAGCTGAAGGGCAGCTTCCTCGACCAGCCCGGCTTCGTGCACGACTTCAACGAACTGTACGCCTACTACAAGCACGCGCGCCTGCTGCAGCTGATCGTGGTGGGGGACAAGCTGCTGGCGTCGTTCCAGATCGGTGAGCGCAGCAGCGACGTGCGCGTGTTCCGCTGGGCGCTGTCGCGCGATGGCGAACTGACCTATCTGGATGCGCGCGGTGAGCGCGATATCGCACTGCCGCCGCCGTTCGACTTCGAATGGACCCGGGCGACCCGCGACCTGGCGGTCAATGGCCGCCATTCGCACCTGAACATCCTCGATACCCTGTTCGTGGAGACCACCGGCGGCGACCTCACGATCAAGGTCGAGAACAACACCGAGACCGGGCAGGGCATCTACAGCGAACCGGTGGAGGACAGCACGCAGTCGCTGGACGACGCCCAGTTCGAGTTCGCCCGGGTCGGCTCGCTGGTGCTGCTGAAGGTGCTGCCGTACCGCGAGACGGAGTGGCGCGGGCTGATCTACAACACGCTGACCGGCGGCATCGTGCGCAACGATGCGATCGTGCAGGCCTGCGTGCAGCTGCCCGAAGACCACGGCGTGATCTTCCCGGGTGGCTATTACCTGCAGGGCGGCGAGCACAAGGCGTTCGACGCCTCGATGGCCGGCATGCAGTTCAAGCGCAGCATCCGTTCGCCCAACGGCGAGGACGTGCTGTACATCTTCTACGAGCGCGAAGGCGGGCGCTCGGCGCTGTTCGTCTACAACACCATCCAGCGCGTGCTGCAGAACCCGGTGTTCGGCCATGGCTACGCCTTGATGCAGGACGGGCGCATGGTGCTGTTCCATGCCGAAGGCAGCGAACCGACCCGCATCCATCCGATGCAGGTCTGGCAGACCCCGTTCAGCAGTGACGAGTTTGCTGCAAGCCGGCCACCCGGCAACACCTTCATGGGACGCATCGGCAACGCCGAACTGGTGCGGGGCATCTCCAACCTGTTCAACCTGGCGCGCGAGATCGATGGCCAGGACGTGTCGGTGCAGCGCTACCAGCGCCTGGTGGCCGACACCCGGCGCCTGTTCGATGCCCACCACTGGCTGGGCGACGCGGCCTGCGATGGCGCCGAGGCGCTGCTGCGGCAGATCAGCGCCACCGGCGAATCGGTGCTGGACGAGTACGAGAAGGTGCAGTCGATCCGCCAGCAGTCGGCGCAGGCGATGGTCGAGGCAGAGGCCGCGCACAAGGCGCTGCTGGGCCGGCTGCAGCCGCAGAACTGGAACGAGGTGCAGGCCTTCGTCGAGGCCCTCAATGCGATCACCGCATTGCGTGGACGGCTGCTGACCATCCGCGAGCTGCGTTACATCGACACCGCGCGCATCGAGACGATGACGGCCGAGCTGGTGGAGGCGCAGGATCGTGTCGGCGCCGCCACGGGTGACTTCCTCGCCGGCGATGCCGCGCTGGTGCCGCTGACCACGCGCCTGGAGGCGCTGGATGAGGCTGCGCAGCAGGCGCAGAGTGCCCGCCAGCTGGATGAGCAGCTGGAGGGGCTGCGCGGGATGGCGGCCGATCTGGATATGCTGTCTGAACTGATGGCCGGCCTGAAGGTGGACGATGCCACCGCCCGCACCCGCGTGGTCGAGTCCATTTCGGTGCTGTACGGCCGCCTCAACCAGGCCCGCGCGCGTGCCGATCAGCGCCGCAGGTCGCTCGGCTCAGCCGAGGCCGTGGCGCAGTTCGCCGCGCAGTTCGCGCTGTTCTCGCAGTCGATCACCAGCGCGCTGGCGCTGGCCACGGACCCGGAGCGTGCCGACGAGCAGCTGTCGCGCCTGCTGGTGCAGCTGGAGGAGCTGGAGAGCCAGTTCGGCGAACACGAGCAGTTCCTCGGCGACATCCTGAGCAAGCGCGAAGAGCTGGTTGAAGCCTTCGAAACGCACAAGCAGGCGCTGCTGGATGACCGCCAGCGCAAGGCACGTTCGGTGCTGGATGCGGCCAGCCGCATCCTCGATGGCCTGGCCAAGCGCACCGAGCGCTTCGCCACCGCCGATGAGCTCAATGCGTTCTTTGCCGGCGATCCGCTGATCCTCAAGCTGCGTGAGCTGGCCGAACGCCTGCGCGCGTTGCATGACAATGTCAAGGCCGACGACATCGAAGCGCGCCTGAAGGGCGTGCGTGACCAGGCGGTGCGCCAGCTGCGTGACCGCAGTGATCTGTACGAAGCGGGCGGCAACGTGGTGCGGCTGGGGCCGCGCCATCGCTTCAGCGTCAACACCCAGGCGCTGGACCTGACCCTGCTGCCGCGTGGTGACACGCTGGCGATCCATCTGACCGGCACCGACTTCCTGGAGACCCTGCACGATCCGGAGCTGGATGCGCTGAAGCCGTTCTGGCCGGTCACCCTGGACTCCGAATCACCTGCACTGTATCGCGGCGAGTATCTTGCCGGCAGCCTGTTGATGGCCGCGCAGGAGGGGAGCGACGGGCTTGACCTGGCCACGCTGCAGCACGACGTCGCCACGCCCGAAGCACTGGACCAGCGCGTGCGTGCGTTTGCCGCACCGCGCTACCGCGAAGGCTACGAGCGCGGCATCCATGACCATGATGCCGCGCTGATCCTGCGTGCGTTGCTGCCCTTGCAGCAGGCGGCCGGCAGCCTGCGGCATGCACCGCGGGTGCGTGCGCTGGCGGTGCTGTTCTGGGCTGCCGAGCAGCGGCGCGAAGCGGTGGCGCAATGGCCGGCCCGCCAGATGGGTGCTGAAGCGCTGGCACGCCTGCTGGGGTCCGACGAAGGGCGCCTGGCGTTGCGTGCGGAAATGGCCGAGGCACTGCTGGCGTATGCGCAATCCCACGCGTTGCCGTTCGATGCCGATGCCGCAGAGGCCGCGGCCGCTTATCTGGGCGAGGAACTGGCGGCCGGCGAACCGGTGTTCAGCAGCAGCCGCCATGCGGTAGCGCTGCTGGAGGCACTGGCTCGGCAGCTGGAACAGGCCGGGCAACGCGAGGCGGTCGAACGCGCCCTGCAGCGCAGCCAGGATCCGCTGGCCACGCGCTGGGCGCTGGCCGGTCAGTGGCTGCGGGCGCTGGCGCGGATGCCGGCGCATGCCCCGCATGCCGGCTACGTCGACGAGGCTGCAGCACTGCTGCTGGTGCAGCGCCAGCTGCGTACCCGTGCCAGCGACGCCGCGCTGCAGGCGGAGGTCAGTGGCCTGCTGGGTGAACACGCACGCATCAGCAACGGCACGCTGGTGGTATCGCTGGATGACTTCCTGGTGCGCCTGAAGCAGCACCTGCGTCATTTCGTGCCAGCGTTCCATGCCTACCAGGCGCTGCGCCAGGGCATCATCGGCCGCGAGCGCGAGACCCTGCGGCTTTCCGAGTTCAAGGCGCGGCCGCTGTCCTCGTTCGTACGCAACAAGCTGATCAACGATGTCTACCTGGGCGTGATCGGTGACAACCTGGCCAAGCAGATGGGCACGGTCGGCGAGAACAAGCGCAGCGACCTGATGGGCCTGCTGATGATGATTTCGCCGCCCGGCTACGGCAAGACCACGCTGATGGAATACGTGGCGCACCGCCTGGGCCTGGTCTTCATGAAGATCAACGGCCCGGCGCTGGGTCACGAGGTGCGGTCGCTGGACCCGGCCCAGGCACCGGACGCGACCTCGCGGCAGGAGCTGGAGAAACTCAACCTGGCGCTGGAAATGGGCAACAACACCATGCTGTATGTGGACGACATCCAGCACACCCATCCCGAGTTCCTGCAGAAGTTCATCTCGCTGTGCGATGGCACCCGCCGTATCGAGGGTGTGTGGCGCGGTCGCACCCGCACCTACGACATGCGCGGCAAGAAATTCTGCGTGGTGATGGCCGGCAACCCGTATACCGAGTCCGGCGAGGTGTTCAAGATTCCGGACATGCTGGCCAACCGTGCCGACATCTACAACCTGGGTGATGTGCTCGGTGGCATGGAGGCGGCCTTTACCCTCAGCTACATCGAGAACAGCCTGACCTCCAACCCGGTGCTGGCGCCGCTGGCTACACGCGACATGGCTGACCTGTACACGCTGGTCGACCGGGCGATGGGCAAGGAGGTCTCGACCAACGGCCTGAGCCACGCCTACAGCAGCGCGGAGATCAACGAAATCACCGCCACCCTGCAGCGCATGCTGCGCGTGCGCGACGTGGTCTACCGCGTCAACCAGCAGTACATCGCCAGTGCCGCGCAGGACGACCGCTACCGCACCGAGCCGCCGTTCCGGCTGCAGGGTAGCTACCGCAACATGAACAAGCTGGCCGAGAAGATCTCGCCGGTGATGAACGAGGAGGAGCTGCAGCAGTTGATCTCCGACCACTACCTGGGCGAGGCACAGCTGCTGACCACCGGCGCCGAAGAAAACCTGTTGAAGCTGGCCGAGCTGCGCGGCGTGCTGGACGACACGCAGGCGCAACGCTGGACGCAGATCAAGCGCGACTTCCTGCGCAACAAGGCCATGGGGGCCGACGACAGCGATGTCGGTGGGCGCGTGGTCGCGCAGCTGGCCGACATCGCCACCGCCCTGCAGCTTCCACCGCCAGCGCCGGAAGCGATTGCCGTTGCCGACCCGGCACCGTGGCCGGCGTTGCTGGAGGCCCTGCATCGTCTTTCTGAAACACGTCCGCCCGCCGCGCCGGTGCCGGTCGCGGCAGCCGCCAGTGTGCCGACGACGGTCCTGGCCGACGACCTGCAGGCTGGCCTGGCACCGTTGGTGGAACTGTTGGCGGCATCGCAGGCGCAGCAGGCACAGGTGTCGCAGACCCTGGCCGCGTTCGCCGGCTGGGCGCGGCAGCAGGTCGAGCGTGGGGTGCCGAACAGTGCGGTGGCGCAGCGTGCGCGTGTGCGCCGTGCCACGACGCCGGAGGAGCGCGCGCTGGATGAGGCGCTGATGCGTCACTTCTACGGCGAGTCGTTGCCGCCGGACGACGGTGAGGAGATTCCAGCGACGACACCGAAGCCGCCGCCGCTGCCGTGACCATGCAGGCGCCACTGCCGCCACCGAGCTTGCCGGACACGGCCGATGTCGCCGCGCTGGCCGACTATGGTGCGCCGTTGCTGCAGGCGCTGGCACGGCGCGAAACACCGTTGCCGCCGGGCGCGGGCGCAGGGCTGGTGGCCGCACTGGCACGCATCGCGCTGGCCCTGCAGGCCGATAACCCGGCACAGATCCGGCAGCAGGCGGGCTGGTGGGGCCGCCTGCTGGGGCGCGATGTCGATCGCGAGGCGGAAGGACGTGCGCTGCAGTCGCAGCTGGGCGTGCTGGCCCTGCAGGCGCGCGAGCAGGCCCAGCAGCTGCAGCAGCAGCTGCAGCTGCGGGCCATGGCCATCGCCGGACATTCAGCGGCGGCCGCAGCGCTGGACGCCTGGGTCGAGCTGGCAGCGGTGCGGCTGGCGTCGCTGGATACCGCCGGCCAGGCCGCGCTGTCGCAACGGCTCGATCACCTGCGCCGGCTGGCCACGCTGCGCCGTCTCGAGGCCGGCCAGTGGCAGCTCCTGCAGGACCAGGACAACGTGCTGCTGCAACGCTTCGCGCGCATCCATGACGTCCTGTTGCCAGCCTGGCGGCAGGCCGCCGCGGCGGGCCAGGCCGCGGCCGGCGCCACATTGGCGGCGAAGGCCGCCACGCTGCACGCACAGATCGATGACGAGGTCGCGGCGGCTCAGGCTAGACTGCCTTGAGCCGGCCGCCGCTGCCGCTTACCCAACTGCAAGGAGACTGCCCGATGACCCAGGACAGCCAGACCCCCGGTGCCCTCGTGCCCGGCACGACTACCGCCGTTCCGCTCGATGAAGGCGCATTGCAGGCGCTTGGCCTGGTCCGCGAGGATCTGCCGCGCATCGCCGAGATCCGTCTGGAGCTGGATGACCTGCGCCCGGGCAACCTGCAGGTCTTCGGTCGCGAAGCGGCCACGCGCACCGCAGCGTTTTCCAGCCAGTTGCTGGACCAGGTGCGCAATCGTGACCTCGATGCCAGCGGCGAGAAACTGGGCGAAGTGGTGCGCATCGCACGCAGCCTGAAGCTGGACGGCTTCGCGCAGCGGTCGAAGGTGCCGGTGATCGGTGGCCTGATCGACCGCCTGCGCGTATCCAAGGGCGAGCTGGTGCAGAAGTTCAGCGACACCAATGCGCAGATCGAGCAGCTGCTGGGTGATGTCGGTGTGCAGCAGGCGTTGATGGGCAAGCGCGTGGGCGAGTTCGACCGCATGCATGACATCGTCCGCGAAGAACGCCATGCGCTGGGCCTGTATGCTGCGGCCGGCAAGCAGCGCCTGGCCGAACTGCAGGCCGAGCAGCAGGCCGGGCAGGGCAGTGAGGATCCGCAGCAGCGCATCCGCCAGAGCGAAGTCGACAACGCGATCCGCCTCCTCGAAAAGCGCGTGTCCGACCTGCAGCTGATGCAGCATGCGGCCGACCAGTCGCTGCCGATGATCCGCCTGATCCAGGCCAACGCGCTGCAGCTGATCGAGAAGTTCAACACGGTGCGCGAGATCACCATCCCGTCGTGGAAGCGCCAGTTCGCCATCCAGCTTTCGCTGGGTGAGCAGAAGGCCGCGGTCGAGCTGTCCACCGCCATCGACGATGCCACCAACGAGCTGATGCGCCGCAACGCCGACCTGCTGCGCCAGGCCTCGGTGGATACCGCGCGCAGCAACCAGCGCGGCGTGATCGACGTGGCGACGCTGCGCCACGTGCACGACCAGTTGATCGCCACGGTCGAGGAAGTGCGCAGCATCCATCGCGAAGGAATGCAGCAGCGGCAGCAGGCCGAAGTCGAGCTGTCGCGCCTGCGCGAAGACCTGCAGCAGCGACTGGCCACCCCGACTGCCAGCTGAAAAAAGGGGACGGAGGGGATTAAGTCGTTTGTGCCACTTGCGACTTAATCCCCTCCGTCCCCTTTTTGTTGTCAGCGCAGTTGCTGGCCCAGCCAGTCGGCCAGCGCATCCACGCGCCCATCTGCCGGTCCATCCGGTCGCGCCAGCACCCAGAAGCCACCGGTGGCGGCAAATCCCCACGGCGCGACCAGTCGCCCGGCGGCCAGGTCCTCGGCCACCAGTGGCTCCGGTGCGATCGCCGGGCCCAGCCCGGCCACCGCTGCCTCCAGCAGGTAGTACAGGTGCTCGAAGGCAGTACCCAGCTGCAGCTTCGAGATGTCCAGACCGTGCGCTTGCGCCCACGCCGGCCATGCCTGCGGCCGTGAGCTGGTGTGCAGCAGCGTCTCCTGCAGCAGCGCCGAGGGCGGCACATGCCGCAGGCGCTGCGCGGCCGGATGCGAGGGGGCCACCACCACGCCGACCCGTTCCGGCGCCAGCTCACGCACCTGCCAGCCCCGGGGCCACGGCCCCTGCGCCAGCAGCAGCACCGCGTCCAGTGCGGCCTGCGCCTCGGTGAAGCTGCCATCCAGCGCCGACCACTGCAGGCGTACGCCGGGCAGGGCGGCCTGCAGTGCGGGCAGGCGCGGAATCATCCAGCGCGCCAGCACGCTGCCGCTGCAGCCCAGCACCAGCGCCGGGGCCGCGGTCGGCCGGCGCAGTTCGCGCACGCAGTCTTCGATGCCGCTGAAGGCCTCGCTGCACGCTGCCTGCAGGCGCGTGCCCGCAGCGGTCAGCCGCAGGCCGCGACCGGCCCGCTGCAACAGCGCCAGGCCGAGGTGGTCTTCCAGCAGCTTCAGCTGGCGGCTGACCGCGCCGTGGGTCACGTGCAGGTCCTGCGCGGCGCGGCCAACCCCGCCCAGGCGGGCGGTGGCCTCGAACGCGCGCAGCGCATTGAGCGGTGGCAACAGCGAACGGCTCATGTGAGATTTCCTGACGGTATACGCCAGATAATATCCATTTTCCGGTCACGACCCGTGCGCTAGAGTATCCACCTGTCTCGAACCAGCGGTCGCTTCCATGTCTGCCTCCCCCATTGCCGACTACCACGCCTTCCCGGATGCCCAGGGCCATTTCGGCCGCTACGGTGGCAGCTTCGTTGCCGAAACCCTGGTCGGCCCGCTGCAGGAACTCGCCCAGGCCTATGACCAGGCCCGCCAGGATCCGGCATTCCAGGCCGCCTACGACCGCGACCTGGCCCACTACGTGGGCCGGCCGAGCCCGATCTACCACGCCCAGCGGCTGAGCGACCATGTCGGCGGCGCGCAGATCCTGCTCAAGCGCGAAGACCTGAACCACACCGGCGCGCACAAGATCAACAACACCATCGGCCAGGCGCTGCTGGCGGCGCGGATGGGCAAGAAGCGCATCATCGCCGAGACCGGTGCCGGCCAGCACGGCGTGGCCAGCGCCACGGTTGCCGCGCGGTTGGGCCTGGAATGCGTGGTGTACATGGGCGCCACCGACATCGAGCGGCAGAAGATCAACGTCTACCGCATGAAGCTGCTCGGCGCGACGGTGGTGCCGGTCACCTCCGGTTCGGCCACTTTGAAGGACGCGCTCAACGAAGCGATGCGCGACTGGGTGACCAATGTGCAGGACACCTTCTACATCATCGGTACGGTCGCCGGTCCGGATCCCTACCCGCGCATGGTGCGCGACTTCAACGCCATCGTCGGCCGCGAGGCACGCGAGCAGATGCTGGCCGAGTACGGCCGCCTGCCCGATGCGATCACTGCCTGCGTCGGCGGCGGCAGCAATGCCATCGGCCTGTTCCATGCCTTCCTCAACGACCGCCAGGTCGAGATCGTCGGCGCCGAGGCCGCAGGTGATGGCATCAGCACCGGTCGCCATGCTGCATCGATCGCCGCCGGTCGCCCGGGCGTGCTGCATGGCAACCGCACCTATGTACTGTGCGACGACGACGGCCAGATCATCGAGACCCATTCGGTGTCGGCCGGCCTGGACTATCCGGGCGTCGGCCCCGAACACGCATTCCTGGCCGATACCGGCCGCGCGCGCTACCTCGGCATCACCGATGACGAAGCACTGCAGGCCTTCCACCTGCTGGCGCATACCGAGGGCATCCTGCCGGCGCTGGAGTCCAGCCATGCGCTGGCGCAGGCGATCAAGCTGGCGCGTGAGCGTCCGCGTGACCAGATCGTGCTGTGCAATCTGTCCGGCCGTGGCGACAAGGATGTGCATACCATCGCCGCGCGCGAAGGGCTGGTGCTGTGAGCGCGCTGCTGCGCAACAGTGGCGTGCTGCTGCTGGCGCTGGGGTTGGCCGCGTGCCAGCCGCCGGAGCCGCCTCTGCTGGCACCGGCCGCCAAGGCCACCACGCAGCCGGCACAGCAGGCGGCCGCGAATGATGACCTCGACCCGATGGCACGTGCGCCGATCGTCGATCCGCCGTCCACGGAAGATATGGACAGCGATGGCGCGCCCGCGGTGGTCTCGGTGGCGCTGGACCATGCCGGCGAGGTGCTGATCGGCCAGCACATGGGCGATCTGAAGGCACTCGGGCCGTGGACCGCGCAAGGGGCGGTCGAAGCCATCGGCGGCAGTTGCGAGTACTACGACGGCAAGGGGCTGCCGCCCGGCGTGTCGATGATGACCGATGAAGATCGCGTCGTCCGTTTCGATCTCGGCCTGGATCCGGACAGCGGGGCGCCGACCCAGCAGCCCGGTCCGTTCGGCCTGCGTGTCGGCATGACCCGCGCCCAGGCCATGGCCCAGTTCCCGAAGCCGCCGGTATCCAGCCCGCATGCCTACGACGGTGACCAGGGCGAGTACCTCACCTGGCAGGACCCGGGTTCGGACCTGGGTATCCGCGTGGAACTGTTTGAAGGGCGGGTCACCCAGATGTACTGGGGAACCAGCGATGCGATTGAACTGATTGAAGGATGTGCCTGAAATGTCCGTATCCCGACTCGATGCCTGTTTCCAGCGTCTGCGCGAACAGCAGCGCAAGGCGCTGATCCCCTTCGTCACGGCCGGTGATCCCTCGCTGGAGGCCACCGTGCCGGTCATGCACGCACTGGTCGACGCCGGCGCCGACGTGATTGAACTGGGCGTGCCGTTCTCCGACCCGATGGCCGATGGCCCGACCATCCAGCGCAGCTCCGAGCGCGCGCTGGCGCGCGGCGCCGGCAGCCGCTACGTCCTGCAGGCCGTGGCGCAGTTCCGCGAGCGCGATGCGCAGACCCCCGTGGTGCTGATGGGCTACCTGAACCCGGTGGAGATCCACGGTTACGCGGCCTTCGCCAAGGCCGCCGTCGACGCCGGCGTGGACGGCGTGCTGCTGGTCGACCTGCCGCCGGAAGAAGCGGGCGACGCCCAGCAGGCGTTCGACGCAGCCGGCCTTGCGCTGGTACTGCTGGCGTCGCCGACCACCAGTGAGGCGCGAGCCGACAAGCTGTTGGCGCTGGCCCGTGGCTATCTCTACTACGTCAGCTTTG
Source organism: Stenotrophomonas sp. (assembly GCF_059505245.1). Taxonomy (NCBI): domain Bacteria; kingdom Pseudomonadati; phylum Pseudomonadota; class Gammaproteobacteria; order Lysobacterales; family Lysobacteraceae; genus Stenotrophomonas; species Stenotrophomonas sp. The sequence continues at coordinate 314,775 of NZ_JCACKF010000042.1, read as the reverse complement.
CCGGTGTCACCGGCGCGTCCGAGCGCCTGGACAGCGATGCCGCCAGTGCCCGCCTGCAGGCGTTGCGCGCGCGTGCGTCGGTGCCGGTGGTGGCGGGCTTCGGCATCAAGGATGCCGCCAGTGCCGCGGCCATGGCCCGGCAGGCCGACGGCGTGGTGGTGGGCAGCGCGCTGGTGGCGGCGCTGGCCGAAGCGGGCTCGGCGGAAGAGGCCGCGCAGCACGCCCGGGCCTTCCTCGCCCCGCTGCGGCAGGCGCTGGACGCGTAACGGTAGTGCCGGCCACTGGCCGGCATCCTCCTGAGGGCTCGCGTGCAAGGGCTGCCGGCCAGCGGCCGGCACTACCCATCGGTCTGCACGCAAGGGCTGCCGGCCAGCGGCGGGCACCGCCCCAGCACCTAAACGTACGTCCCAGCATGGTTTTTTCCGGCTGCCCCGTGGCTGGCAAGGGGGTGCACGGGCGGGGAAAGCGGAGCTAGACTGTCTGCCTTTGCGGCCCCCGGGCCGCCCTGAACGGAAGTGTCCTCCCGCATGAGTTGGCTCAGCAAGTTGATGCCGTCCGGCATCCGCACCGACAACACCCCCAGCAAGAAGCGCAGTGTCCCCGAGGGCCTGTGGGAAAAGTGCAGCAACTGCGGCAGCGCGTTGTACCGTCCGGAACTGGAAGAGAACCTGGAAGTCTGCCCGAAGTGCGGCCATCACATGGCGATCCGTGCGCGTGCGCGCCTGGCCGCCCTGTTCGATGCCGACAGCACCACCGAGATCGGTGCGCGCCTGGGGCCGACCGACCTGCTCAAGTTCAAGGACCAGAAGAAGTACAGCGAGCGCATCAAGATCGCGCAGAAGAACACCGGCGAGTACGACGCGCTGATCGCCATGCGCGGCCTGCTCAAGGGCCGTGCGCTGGTGGCATCGTCGTTCGACTTCGCCTTCATGGGCGGCTCGATGGGCTCGGTGGTCGGCGAGCGTTTCGCACTGGCCGCGGAAACCGCGGTCGAGATCGGTGCGCCCTACGTGTGCTTCTCGCAGAGCGGTGGCGCCCGCATGCAGGAAGGCCTGTTCTCGCTGATGCAGATGGCCAAGACCTCGGCCGCGCTGGGCAAGCTGCGTGAAGCCGGCCTGCCGTACATCTCGGTGCTGACCCATCCGACCACCGGCGGCGTGTCGGCCTCCTTCGCGATGCTGGGTGACATCAACATCGCCGAGCCGCAGGCGCTGATCGGCTTCGCCGGCCCGCGCGTGATCGAGCAGACCGTGCGCGAGAAGCTGCCGGAAGGCTTCCAGCGCTCGGAATTCCTGCTGGAGCACGGCGCCATCGACCAGATCTGCGACCGTCGCGAAATGCGCGACCGCCTGTCCGATCTGCTGGCAATGCTGGGCCGTCAGCCGGCGCCGGAGGTGGCTTGATGGGAGGCCGCAAGTACTTCGGTACTGATGGCATCCGTGGACGGGTCGGCCAGGGCGTGATCTCGGCCGACTTCGTGCTGCGCCTGGGCAACGCCCTGGGCCGTGTCCTGGTCGACCAGCGCGGCCAGGATGGGCGCCGGCCGATCGTGGTGATCGGCAAGGACACCCGCATCTCCGGTTACATGTTCGAAGCGGCACTGGAAGCCGGCCTTGTCGCCGCCGGTGCCGACGTGCAGCTGCTGGGGCCGATGCCGACCCCGGCGGTGGCGTTCCTGACCCGTACGCTTGGCGTGGACGCTGGCATCGTCATCAGCGCCTCGCACAACCCGCACTACGACAACGGCATCAAGTTCTTCTCCGCCCAGGGCGAGAAGCTCGACGACGCCACGGAACTGGCCTTGGAAGCGGCGCTGGACGTTCCGTTCACCACCGCCGAATCGGAGAAGCTGGGCAAGGCGTCGCGCGCGCGCGAAGCGGTCGGCCGCTACATCGAGTTCTGCAAGGCCAGCGTGCCGCGCGCGTTCGACCTGCGTGGCGTGCGCCTGGTGCTGGATTGCGCACACGGCGCCACCTACCAGATCGCACCGCTGCTGTTCCGCGAACTGGGTGCCGAGGTGATCGGCATCGGCGCCGAGCCCAATGGCGTCAACATCAACGCAGGCGTGGGCTCCACCCACATCGACAACCTGGCGGCCAAGGTCCGCGAAACCCGCGCCGATCTCGGCATCGCCTTCGATGGGGATGGCGACCGCGTGCTGATGGCCGACGACCAGGGCAATCCGGTCGATGGCGATGACCTGCTGTATATCCTGGCCCGCGCATGGAAAGCCGAAGGCCGCCTGCGCGGCCCGGTGGTCGGCACGCTGATGAGCAACTACGGCGTCGAGAAGGCATTTGCCGACCTGCAGATTCCGTTCGTGCGCAGCAATGTCGGCGATCGCTACGTGCACCAGGCGCTGATGGAAGGCGGCGGCGTGCTCGGCGGTGAAGCCTCCGGCCACCTGCTGTGCCTGGATCGGGCCACCACCGGCGACGGCATCGTCAGCGCCCTGCAGGTGCTGGTGGCATTGCGCAACAGCGGGCAGACCCTGCGCCAGGCGCTGAAAGGACTGGTGCGGGTGCCGCAGAAGACGGTCAACGTGCGGCTGGGCAATGTCTCGGCCAAGGCCACGGTGCAGGCCGGCAGCGTGCAGGCCGCGCTGGCTGTCGCGCAGCAGTCGGTGGCCGGCCGTGGCCGTGCGTTCCTGCGCCCGTCCGGTACCGAGCCGGTGGTGCGGGTCACGGTCGAGGCCGATGATGCGACGCTGATGCAGGACACGCTGGATCGACTGTCCGCGGCGGTACGTGAAGCCGCCGCCTGAGGCCGCTGCACATCCGTCCAACGAAAACGCCCCGGAATGCCGGGGCGTTTTCGTTGAAGGGGCAGGGCGGTGGGTTGCCTACGGCCCCGGCACCATCTTCTTCTGGCGTGCCTTGAAGCCATTGAACAGCGGTGCGATCAGCGGGTTGTAGCTCTGTGCGATGCGTTTTCGCAGCCAGCTGGCCGGGCGGTTGCGGATCGCGAAACGATAGATGCGCTCCGGGTCGCCGCCCACCACATTGCGTCCGAACGGGTGGGTGGTATGCAGGTAGCGGAAGCCGTGCTCGCGCGCCACCTCGATGTGGTCCTGGTCGAAATCGCCGTAGGGCCAGCACAGCGTATCGGACACCTCGCCAAGCTTGTCCTGCAGGACGTCGCGCGAGACTGCCAGGTCGTGGCTCAGGCCGGCACGGCGCTGTGCGCGGTCCAGGTCGTCGCGGCGCAGCCAGCGGGTGTGGGTATGGGTGTGGCAATGCACTTCGAAGGTGCCGGCGGCGATGGCCGCGCGCGCTTCGCTCCAGCGCATCATCACGTCGTCGCTGCGGTTCTGCTCGTAGATCGCCGCTTCGCAGCCGCGATGGTCCGGCGTGGCAGGCAACGTTGCCCCGGCAAGCCCGGCGTGGGGCCGCTCCGGGCCTTCGCCCATCCAGCCGGTGACCACGAACACCACCGCGTGCATGCCGTACTTCTGCAGGATCGGGTGCGCATACACCCAGTTGTCCAGGTAGCCATCGTCGAAGGTGATCACGATCGACTTGCGCGGCACCGGCTTGCCGGCCAGGAAGCCGGCGTACTGGTCCAGTGTCAGCGACGTCCAGCCGTTGCCGGCCAGCCACGCGATCTGGCTTTCGAAATTCTCCGGTGACACGGTGATCATGCCCGGCGACGGACTGACGTGGTGGTGCATCAGCACCGGTACGGTTCGGGCATCAGCCATGTCCCAGCTCCTTCAGCCACTGGTGGTAATAGTGTTCGGTGGTCTCACCGTGGCCGTCGGGAGTGAACCGGTGCGCGCTGCGCATCCAGTCCCACCCGGCGCGGCCCATCTGCCGCCGCCGTTCCGGATCGTCCACCAGCAGGCGCAGGGCGCCTGTCAGGGCTGCATTGTCGCCCAGCCGGGTGAGGATCGCATTGCTGCCATCCACCACCATCTCCGGCACGCCACCCACCCGCGTGGCCACGATCGGCACCCCGACATAGGCGGCCTCCAGGAAGACGGTACCGGCCGCTTCCTTGTGCGATGCCAGCGCGAAGATGTCGAAGCCAGCCATCAACCGGCATGCGCCATCACGATAGCCAAGCAGATGGACCTGCTGCTGCAGCCCGTGCTCGTCGCGCAGCGCCTGCAGCCGGTCCATGACCGGCTGGCCATCGCCGACCACCACCAGGTGCAGGTTCGGGTGCGTCTTGCACAGCGGCACCATCGCCTGCAGCAGGTCGGCATGACCCTTGGGTTCGCGCAGCACCGCCACGCAGCCGACCACGATGTCCTGTTCGCCGAAGCCGAGTTCGGCGCGCACGTCCGCGCGTACCTCCTGCAGGCATTGCCAGGGGTCGTCCTTGCGGATTTCGCTCCAGCGCGGCGGGACCGCGATGGGCGGCACGATACCGATGTGTTCGGCCGGAATGCCGCGCGCGGCCAGCAGCTGCTTGACGAAGCTGCTGACGGTCAGCACCCGGTGCGGCAGGCCGGTATAGGTCAGCAGCGAGTTGACCGGGCTCATCAGGTGGCGCGAGCGCACCACCAGCGGCGTGCCGCCCAGGCGTGCACCGGCGGCGGCGATCAGTGCGTCACGGCGGCTGGTGGTGTTGACCACGTCATAGCGTTCGCGGCGCACCAGGCGCGAGACCGACCAGATGCCGCGCAGCAGGCGCAGCAGGCCACCCATGCGCAGGGTATGCACGGTGAAACCATCATCGCGTGCCAGCTGGGCCAGTCGCGCTTCGGGCTGGCACAGCAGCGCCACCTCGTGGCCACGCGCGCGCATCACCTGCATGTGGCGGAAGATGTAGATCTCCTGCCCGCCCATTCCCTTGGCGGCTTCAGTGTGCAGGATGCGCAGCGGACGGTTCATGCAGGATCGATCCTTGAGGGTCAGCGGTTGCGGAAGCGGGTCAGCGCTTCCCATGCAGTGCGTACGGCGGCCGCATCGGGCGCCTGCTGTGGCAGCGGCCGGTAGCGCAGGTCCAGGGCGGTGGCGTTGCCGAACTTGTCGAACACATAGATGGCATCGCCATGGCGCACCGCGCGCTGCGACCAGCTTTCGACCACCAGCGCACGCGTGCCCTGCGGCTCGGCCAGCAGGTCCTGGCCGGTGCTGTAATCGGCCGGTGCGTTCTCGCAACCCAGTGCGTGGCGCATCAGTGTCGGCACCCAGTCTTCGTGCGAGCTGGTGCGTGCGTCGTGGCCAGCGGCCTTGCCCGGCCAATGCAGCACGAACGGGACCTGCAGCTGATAGTCGGAGAAGTTGCCGTTGTGGCCCCAGTAGTTCAGCTTGAGGTCGTTGAACTCTTCGGCATGGTCACCGGTGACCAGCACGATGGTGTCCTCGGCCAGGCCCTGTGCGCGCAGGTCGTCCAGCAGCGAGCCGATCAGGCTGTCGGCATAGTGCACGGCGGTGCGGTAGCGGTTGAGTTCCGGCGTCGGGTCATGCTCCGGGCCGAATTTGAGGAAATCGATATCGGCGGCCATCGGTGTGGCCACCGCCGGATAGCCCTCGGGCATGTGGTAGGGCGCATGGGTGGAGTCGAGGAACACGAAGCCGAACCACGGGCGCTGCGCGGCCTGGCTGGCGCGGATGTCCTGCTGCAGCGCACTGATGATCGCGCGGTCGCGGCCGTCGGACTTCAGCGCTGCCGGCCCCTGGTGCAGCTGGTCGCGGACATCGGCGAACACCGTGCGATCGAACTCCGGGCTGTACAACGGCGCACTGCCGTACAGGTGCAGGTCGTAGCCCTGCTGGCCCAGCACCTGGAACAGCTGCGAGCCACGCTGCTCGTCAAGCATGCTCGGCCAATAGCCTCCGGGCAGGCCGTAGAGCAGCCCGAACAGGCCGTAGCGGGTGGCATTGCCGGTGCTGAAATGGTGGTCGAAGACGCGCGCATCCTGCGCCAGCGTCGACGTGTTGGGCATCAGCTGCGGTGTCAGCACATCGTGGCGCAGCGACTCCAGTACCACCATCAGTACGTTGGGACGATGTGGGCTCTGGCAGCGCAGCGGATGCAGCGGGTACAGCAGCTGCGCATGGCGCGGGTCGGGCAGGCCGGCGTGCTGTTGGCTGACCACGCCCAGGCGCCGCATGAAGCTCTTGGCCGTGATCGGCTGCGCCCACGGCAGGTAGTTCCACTGCGCGATCACATCACGGTCGCCGCGGGCGTCGTAGTAGGCCGTGGCGACCTGGCCGCCGGCCATCAGCAGCGCGACCACCGCCCAGGCCTGCAGCACCCGTCGACGGCGCGGCGCGGCCGGCAGCAGTTTCCAGCACGCCCAGGCCAGCAGGCCCTCGGCGGTGAAGACCGCGGCAACCAGCAGGCCGACCTGCAGCCAGGTCTTCCAGGACAGGGCAACCTGGTCCTGCAGGGCGCCGCCGAACACCATGTTCACAACCATGGCATTGAGGTGGAAGCGGTACAGGGTGAAGACCTTGGCGTCGACCAGCAGCAGGCACAGCCACAGGCCCTGCAGCACGGCCGCGCTGATGCTCAGCGTACGCGCGCCGCGTGGCCACAGGCCCAGCAGCAGCGGCAGCAGGCCGGCCAGCGCACCGAACGCGAGCAGGTGGCCGGGCAGGGCGACCGCCAGATAGGCCAGGCCGGCGCCGCCGCCCGGATTGTCACGCAGCGGTACATTGCCCAGCGCAATCGCCGCGGCCAGTACCGCATTGCCGGCGATGAACAGCGACCACCAGGCCAGCCGCCGCCAGCGCCGGGCGGAACCTTCAATGGCAGGGGCGGCAGGGGCAGCTGCGGGCATGGTGGGGCAGGTTCAGGGGGTGCAGGGGAGGGGCGGGGCCAACGTGACGGAAGCGTTGCTCCGCGCGCGGGTCGCGCATTGTATCGGTTTGTTTCCGTGTATCGAGTGGCGTCCCCCGGGCGATCTGTCACAATGTTCAGGCGGGCCATGAATGCGTTGGCCCCCTCAGACCCAACGACAAGCCAGGAACCGCTGTGAGCCAGATCCCCACCCTCGACATCACCCGTTTCGACAGCGACCGCGAGGCCTTCGTGGCCGAGCTGGGCGCGGCCTACCGCCAATGGGGATTCGCGGGCATCCGTAACCACGGCATCCCGCAGGCCGACATCGACGCGGCCTACGATGCCTTCAAGGCTTTCTTCGCCCTGCCGGAAGAGGTCAAGCGCAAGTACCACGTGGCCGGCAGCGGCGGCGCCCGCGGCTACACCCCGTTCGGCGTGGAAACCGCCAAGGGCTCCAAGCATTTCGACCTGAAGGAGTTCTGGCACATCGGCCGCGAGATCGCCGACGATTCCAAGTACCGGGACGTGATGGCGCCGAACCTGTGGCCGGCCGAGGTCGAAGGTTTCCGTGAGCGCGGTTACGGCCTGTATCAGGCGCTGGACAACCTGGGGTCGCGCGTGTTGTCCGCGTTGGCCCTGCACATTGGCCTGCCGGAAGACTTCTTCGCCGACAAGACCAACTTCGGCAACTCGATCCTGCGCCCGATCCACTACCCGCCGATCACCACTGACGACATCCCGAACGTGCGTGCCGGTGCCCATGGCGACATCAACTTCATCACCCTGCTGGTCGGCGCCAGTGCCGCAGGCCTGGAAGTGCAGTCGCATGACGGCGAGTGGGTGCCATTTACGTCAGATGCGGACACGATCGTGGTCAACATCGGCGACATGCTGCAGCGCCTGACCAACCACGTGTATCCGTCGACCATCCACCGCGTGGTCAACCCCCCGGGTGACCTGGCGCGCCAGCCGCGCTACTCGGTGCCGTTCTTCCTGCACCCGAACCCGGACTTCCTGATCGACGTGCTGCCCTCGTGCATCACTCCGGAGAACCCGAGCCGGTATCCGCAGGCGATCACCGCCCACGGCTTCCTCGAGGAACGCCTGCGCGAGATCAAGCTGAAGTAAGGAAAAGTGAGGCCGCCGAAAGGCGGCCTTTTTCTTTGCAGGGTTGCACCCTGCACCCGCGGTAGTGCCGGCCGCTGGCCGGCAAGTCCAAAGCCAAAGCGGCTCTGGGGTGTTCCGTGGGGAGGCGGGGAGGTGGGGGGGGGGGGGGGGGGGGGGGGCGCCGCCCCCCGGGGGGGGGGGGGGGCGGCCGCGGGGGCGCCGCCCCCCCCCCCGCCCCCCCCCCCCCCGC
>NZ_JCACKF010000042.1:206293-306670 GCF_059505245.1 Stenotrophomonas sp. | reverse complement strand
GGGGGGTGGGGGGGGTTGGCGGGGAGGCGTAAACCCCAGCCGGGGGGGCTGGGCCGGGCCACCATGCGGGCGCCCCCCCCCCCCCCCCCCCCCACCCCGCCTTCGACAGTTTCCCGGTGACGGTTGGTGGGTGTCGACCTTGCTCGACACGGTAGATCCACGCCATGCGTGGATGAGATCTCTCGGATCGAAGTGGGGCAGGGCACGTGGTATGCCGCTTTTGCTCTTGCTCTTCTTTTTTCTTTCCGTGGCGGGCGGAACCGCCGGAATGTGTCGGAGGCCGGGCGGTTGGGGATGACGGGGGTGTCCGCGGCATGGATGCCGCGGCCAAGCCCCCACGGACGGGTTTACGGCGTCCCCCGCCATCCCCACCCGCCCGGCCAAGCCCACCAATCCAACCGGGCTTTCCGCGACCAACCCCAAACAAACTCCCGCCACGAGGGGCTGCGCCGTTGGCTGAAAATCCATGTAACCGCTTACAAGGAAACGGATTTTTGCCGCAACGGGTATCATGACCGGCTGACTTCACACAGGAGCCACCCGCTCATGCGCCGCAAGATCGTCGCCGGAAACTGGAAGCTGCATGGCAGCCGTCAATTCGCCAATGAACTGCTGGGGCAGGTGGCCGCCGGGCTGCCGCTGGAGGGGGTGGACGTGGTGATCCTGCCGCCGCTGCCGTACCTGGGCGAGCTGGTCGAGGACTTCGGCGAGACCGGCCTGGCCTTCGGCGCGCAGGACGTGAGCAGCAACGAGAAGGGCGCCTATACCGGCGAGGTCTGCGCGGCCATGCTGGTCGAGGTCGGGGCCCGCTATGGCCTGGTCGGGCATTCCGAGCGCCGCCAGTACCACCATGAAAGCAGCGAGCTGGTCGCGCGCAAGTTCGCCGCCGCCCAGCATGCCGGCCTGGTGCCGGTGCTGTGCGTGGGCGAGACCCTGGAGCAGCGCGAGGCCGGGCAGACCGAAGCGGTCATCGCCAGCCAGCTGGCGCCGGTGCTTGAACTGGTCGGCGCGGCCGGCTTTGCCAAGGCCGTGGTCGCCTACGAGCCGGTCTGGGCCATCGGTACCGGCCGTACCGCTACAAAGGAGCAGGCACAGCAGGTGCACGCGTTCATCCGTGGCGAAGTTGCGCGCTTCGATGCTAGAATTGCTGATTCACTGCCCATTGTTTACGGCGGTAGCGTGAAGCCCGACAATGCCGGGGAACTGTTCGCGCAGCCGGATGTCGATGGTGGGCTGGTCGGCGGCGCCTCCCTGGTGGCCGCGGACTTCCTGGCCATCGCACGGGCGGCGGCCGCGAACTAATCCTAGAAGTATTGTCCGAGGGCGGTTTCCAATGCTGATGTTGATCCTCAATGTCGTCTACGTGCTGGTCGCTGTGGCCATGATCGCGCTGATCCTGATGCAGCGCGGCTCGGGTGCGGCGGCGGGTTCGGGCTTTGGTGCCGGCGCCTCGGGCACGGTGTTCGGTGCGCGTGGCGCCTCGAACTTCCTGTCCAAGTCGACCAAGTGGCTGGCCGTCGTGTTCTTCGGCATCAGTCTCTTCATGGCCTGGTATGCCGGTCACGGCACCCGTCCGGCGGCCGACCAGGACCTGGGCCTGATGTCCGCCCCGGCGGCCAGCGCGCCGGCGGCTCCGGCGGGCGAACTGCCGGCCGTTCCGAAGGCCGATCCGGTCCCGGCCGCCCCGGTTCCGGCGGCGAATGTGCCGGCTCAGGCGGAATCTTCGGTTTCTGGTGAAGAAAAGCCTTCGGAAGGCTCCCAGAAACACTGAAGCCGGTTACAATACGCGTCGCATCGGGAAGATAGTCTGATGTGATCGTTTGCCCAGGTGGCGGAATTGGTAGACGCACTACCTTGAGGTGGTAGCGACGCAAGTCGTAGGGGTTCGAGTCCCCTCTTGGGCACCATTTGTAAGTAAAGCGGGTTCGTCTGGCGCGCAAGGCGCCGGGCAGGTTCCCGTCCACTCCCCCATGCCAAAGCGCCTGCAGGCGCGGCGGCAGAGGCAAGAGAGAATCGCTGTGCTGGCCGAATATTTGCCTTCTCTGCTGTTTCTGATCGTTGCCACCGGTATCGGCATTACGCTGATGCTGGTTGGTCGATTCCTCGGTCCCCGCCGCCCCGATCTGGAAAAGCTGTCGCCGTACGAGTGCGGCTTCGAGGCCTTCGAAGACGCGCGCATGAAGTTCGACGTGCGCTACTACCTGATCGCGATCCAGTTCATCGTCTTCGACCTGGAAATCATCTTCATCGTGCCGTGGACCCAGGTCTTCATGGAGCTGGGCGCCCGTTCGCTCATCACCATGGGGCTGTTCGTCGGCATGCTGTTCCTCGGTTTCATTTACGTCTGGAAGAAGGGAGCGCTGGAATGGGAGTGATTCAGACTCTCGATGGCCTCATGAACAACCCGTCGCCGGAAGGCCGGGTTGATGACATCCTGCGGCCGGAAGGCGACAACCCGCTGCTGGAAAAGGGCTTCGTCACCACCAGCGTCGACGCACTGCTGAACTGGGCGCGCACCGGCTCGATGTGGCCGATGACCTTCGGCCTGGCCTGCTGCGCGGTCGAGATGATGCACGCCGGCGCCGCGCGCCTGGACCTTGACCGTTACGGCGTGGTGTTCCGCCCGTCGCCGCGTCAGTCCGACGTGATGATCGTGGCCGGTACCCTGGTCAACAAGATGGCCCCGGCGCTGCGCAAGGTCTACGACCAGATGCCGGACCCGAAGTGGGTCATCTCGATGGGTAGCTGCGCCAACGGCGGTGGCTATTACCACTACTCCTATTCTGTCGTGCGCGGCTGTGATCGCGTGGTGCCGGTGGACGTCTACGTCCCGGGCTGCCCGCCGACCGCCGAGGCGCTGGTGTACGGGATCCTGCAGCTGCAGAAGAAGATCTGGCGTACACAGACCATCGCCCGCTGACCCCTTCACCTGACAAGAGCGCGCCAAGCCCCCATGGCAGAGCAAGCATCCTTCATCGACCGACTCTCCGCACGTTTCGCTGGTGCGAAGGTCATCGTGGTCGAACCCCGCGGCGAAGTGACGCTGGAAGTGCCTGCCGCCGAGTGGCACGCCACCGCCCTGGCGCTGCGTGACGAGTTTGGTTTCGAGCAGGCCGTGGATCTGTGCGGCGTCGACTACCTCGGTTATGGCTCCGACGAATGGGACACCGCCGACGTGTCCTCGCAGGGCTTCAGCCGTGGCGTCGAAGGCAAGGCCCAGGGCCGCTTCGCGTGGGGCGAGTTCCCCACCGAGGAAAACGGTGCCGACGGTGCCCGCCCGCAGCACATGCCGACCCAGCGTTTCGCCGTGGTCGCCCAGCTGCGTTCGTACCAGCACAACCTGATGATGCACCTGCGCTGCTTCGCCCCTGACGAAGCGCTGCCGGTGGTGTCCTCGCTGACCAGCGTGTGGCCGGGCCTGAACTGGTTCGAGCGCGAAGCGTTCGACCTGTACGGCGTGATCTTCGAAGGCCACCCGGACCTGCGCCGGATCCTGACCGACTACGGTTTCGTCGGCCATCCGTTCCGCAAGGACTTCCCGCTGATCGGCAATGTCGAAGTCCGCTACGACGAAGAAAAGAAGCGCGTGATCTACGAACCGGTCACCTCGGTGGAGCCGCGTGTCGGCGTGCCGCGCGTGATCCGTGACGACGCCCGTCTGCAGACCGCAGCCGGTGAGCGCGCGCAGGAGGCAGTGAAGTGAGCCACGTACACCAGGCCGGCGAAGCGTTCGCCAGCAACGCCGCCGAAAGCCGGCAGGAAATCCGCAACTACACCATGAACTTCGGCCCGCAGCATCCGGCCGCTCACGGTGTGCTGCGCCTGATCCTGGAAATGGACGGCGAAACCATCATGCGTGCCGACCCGCACGTGGGTCTGCTGCACCGTGGCACCGAGAAGCTGGCCGAGTCCAAGCCGTTCAACCAGTCGATCGGCTACATGGATCGCCTCGACTACGTGTCGATGATGTGCAACGAGCACGCCTACGTGCGCGCGATCGAGACCCTGATGGGCATCGAGGCGCCGGAGCGTGCGCAGTACATCCGCACCATGTACGACGAGATCACCCGCATCCTCAACCACCTGATGTGGCTGGGCTCCAACGCGCTCGACCTGGGTGCGATGGCCGTGATGCTGTATGCCTTCCGTGAGCGCGAAGAGCTGATGGACTGCTATGAAGCGGTCTCCGGCGCGCGCATGCACGCGGCGTACTACCGCCCGGGCGGTGTCTACCGCGACCTGCCGGACCACATGCCGAAGTACAAGGAATCGCGCTGGCACAAGGGCAAGGCGCTGAAGCAGCTCAATGCTTCGCGCGAAGGCTCGCTGCTGGACTTCCTGGAGAACTTCACCGTCGAGTTCCCCAAGCGCATCGACGAATACGAAACCCTGCTGACCGACAACCGCATCTGGAAGCAGCGTACCGTCGGCATCGGCGTGGTCACTCCGGAACTGGCGCACCAGTGGGGCATGACCGGCGTGATGCTGCGTGGCTCGGGCGTGGCCTGGGACCTGCGCAAGAAGCGCCCGTACGCCAAGTACGATGCTGTCGATTTCGACATCCCGCTGGGCAAGGAAGGCGACTGCTACGACCGCTACCTGGTCCGCGTCGCCGAAATGCGCGAATCCAACCGCATCATCAAGCAGTGCGTGGCGTGGCTGAAGGCCAACCCCGGCCCGGTCATGGTCAAGAACTTCAAGGTCGCTCCGCCCAAGCGCGAGGACATGAAGGACGACATGGAAGCGCTGATCCACCACTTCAAGCTGTTCAGCGAAGGCTATTGCGTACCGGCGGGTGAAACCTATGCGGCCGTGGAAGCGCCCAAGGGCGAATTCGGCTGCTACCTAGTCTCCGATGGCGCCAACAAGCCCTTCCGCGTGCACCTGCGCGCACCGGGCTTCGCCCACCTGTCCTCGATCGATTCGATCGTGCGCGGCCACATGCTGGCCGACGTGGTGGCGATGATCGGTACCTATGACCTGGTGTTCGGCGAGGTTGACCGGTAATGCCGTCCGCCACGCCAACGCCCGCTGCAGGCAGCCGGCGCAAGCCGGCGCCGCAGTTTCTGGAATTTCACGTTATGCATTTCGCTGAGGTCGGCCGATGAAGGCGACAGGTAATTTCGAGGCGGCGCGCGACGTCGACCCGATGGTGGTGCTGAGCGACAAGACCCGCGCTCACATCGATCACTGGCTGTCCAAGTTCCCGCCGGACCGCAAGCGCTCTGCCGTGCTGCAGGGCCTGCATGCGGCCCAGGAGCAGAACCAGGGCTGGCTGACCGACGAGCTGATCGCCGCCGTCGCCAAGTACCTCGACCTGCCGCCGGTGTGGGCCTACGAGGTCGCCAGCTTCTACTCGATGTTCGAGACCGAGAAGGTGGGCCGCAACAACGTGGCCATCTGCACCAACATCAGCTGCTGGCTCAATGGCGCCGAGGACATCGTCCGCCATTGCGAGAAGAAGCTGGGCATCAAGCACGGTGAATCGACCCCGGACGGCCGCGTCTACCTCAAGCGCGAGGAAGAGTGCCTGGCCGGTTGTGGCGGCGCGCCGATGATGGTCATCAACGGTCACTACCATGAGCGTCTGACCCTGGAAAAGGTCGACGAGCTGCTGGACGGGCTGGAGTAAGGGCATGGCACATCACCACGAATCCAAGGGTCCGGTCGGCCCCGCGCCGCTGCCGCACCAGGTGGTTTACACCACCCTGCATTACGACACCCCGTGGTCGTACGAAAGCTACCTGAAGACCGGTGGCTACGCCGCCCTGCGCAAGATCCTCGAAGAGAAGATCCCGCCGGAGCAGGTCATCGAGATGGTCAAGGCCTCGGGCCTGCGCGGCCGCGGCGGCGCAGGCTTCCCGACCGGCCTGAAGTGGTCCTTCATGCCCAAGGGCAACATGCAGAAGTACATCCTCTGCAACTCGGACGAATCCGAGCCGGGCACCTGCAAGGACCGCGACATCCTGCGCTACAACCCGCATTCGGTGGTGGAAGGCATGGCGATCGCCTGCTACGCCACCGGTTCGACCGTGGGTTACAACTACCTGCGCGGTGAGTTCCACCACGAGCCGTTCGAGCACTTCGAGCAGGCCCTGGCCGACGCCTATGCGAACGGCTGGCTGGGCAAGAACATCCTCGGCAGCGGCGTAGACATCGACATCTACGGTGCGCTGGGCGCCGGCGCGTACATCTGCGGCGAAGAAACCGCGCTGATGGAATCGCTGGAAGGCAAGAAGGGCCAGCCGCGCTACAAGCCGCCGTTCCCGGCCAATTTCGGCCTGTATGGCAAGCCGTCGACGATCAACAACACCGAAACCTACGGTTCGGTGCCGGCGATCATCCGCAACGGTCCGGAGTGGTTCAAGGGCCTGAGCCTGACCGCCAACGGCGGTCCGAAGTGCTTCTCGGTGTCCGGCTGCGTGCAGAACGGCGGCAACTTCGAAGTGCCGCTCGGCACCAAATTCCACGACCTGCTGGAAATGGCCGGTGGCCTGCGTCCGGGCCGCACGCTGAAGGGCGCGATCCCGGGCGGCGTGTCGATGCCGGTGCTGACCGCGGCCGAGCTGGAGGACCTGCCGATGGACTACGACACCATCCGTGCACTGGGCTCCGGCCTGGGTTCGGGCGCGATCGTGGTGCTCGACGACAGCGTCTGCTGCGTCAAGTTCGCCTGCCGCATCAGCCAGTTCTTCCACAAGGAATCCTGCGGCCAGTGCACCCCGTGCCGTGAAGGTACCGGCTGGATGCACCGCGTGCTGGAGCGCATCGTCGCCGGCAAGGCCACGATGGAAGACCTGCACCAGCTGAAGGCGGTGGCGGGGCAGATCGAAGGCCACACCATCTGTGCGTTCGGTGAAGCGGCTGCATGGCCCATCCAGGGCTTCCTGCGCCAGTTCTGGGACGAATTCGAGTACTACATCGTCAACGGTCATTCGATGGTTGACGGCAAGAAGGTGGAGGCAGCCGCCGCATGAGCGCGCAACCCGTAAACCCGAACGTGCCACCGGATCACGTGACCATCGAGATCGATGGCAAGTCGCTGGTCGTGCCCAAGGGTTCGATGATCATCCAGGCGGCCGACAAGGCCGGTATTCCGATTCCGCGCTTCTGCTACCACGAGAAGCTGCCGATCGCCGCCAACTGCCGCATGTGCCTGGTGGACGTGGAGAAGTCGCCGAAGCCGGCGCCGGCCTGCGCCACCCCGGTGATGGACGGCATGAAGGTCGCCACCCGTAGCGAGAAGGCACTGAAGTTCCAGCGCTCGGTGATGGAGTTCCTGCTCATCAACCACCCGCTGGACTGCCCGATCTGCGATCAGGGCGGCGAGTGCGAGCTGCAGGACGTCTCGTTGGGCTATGGCCGTTCGGTCAGCCGCTTCAACGAGCGCAAGCGCGTGGTGCCGGACGAGGACATGGGCCCGCTGGTCGCCACCGAGATGACCCGCTGCATCCAGTGCACCCGCTGCGTCCGCTTCACCGCCGACGTTGCCGGTACCTACGAACTGGGTGGCATGTACCGCGGTGAGAACCTGCAGATCGGCACCTTCGACGGCAAGCCGCTGACCACCGAGCTGTCCGGCAACGTCGTCGACGTCTGCCCGGTCGGCGCGCTGACCAACAAGGTGTTCCAGTTCCGCGCCCGTCCGTGGGAACTGACCGCGCGCGAATCGCTGGGCTACCACGACGCGATGGGTTCGAACCTGTTCCTGCACGTGCGTCGCGGTGAAGTGCTGCGCACCGTGCCGCGCGACAACGAAGCCGTGAACGAGTGCTGGCTGTCCGACCGTGACCGCTACTCGCACCAGGGCCTGTACAGCGAAGACCGTGCGGTCAAGCCGCTGCGCAAGGTCAATGGCGAGTGGAAGGAAGTGAGCTGGGCTGAAGGCCTGGCCGCGGCCGCCGAGATCCTCAAGGCCAACCAGGGCGACAACCTGGGCGTGCTGGTGCACCCGTCCACCTCGAACGAGGAAGGCGCGTTGCTGGCCCGCCTGGCCAAGGGCCTGAGCACGGGCAACATCGACCACCGCATCAACAACCGCGATTTCTCCGACGCCGCAACCGCCGAAGTGTTCGGCCTGCCGCTGGCCGAAATCGAGGGCGCTGACCGCATCGTCGTTCTGGGCAGCAACATCCGCCACGAACTGCCGCTGCTGCACGCCCGCCTGCGCAAGGCGCAGACCACCAAGGGCGCGAAGATCCATGTCGTCAACCCGGTGGACTTCGACTTCGCCTTCAGCATCGCCGGCAAGCAGATCGTCGCACCGTCGAAGTTCGTCGACGCGCTGGCCAACGCCGAGCTGCGTTCGGCAGTGCAGGGCGGCAACAACACCGTGCTGATCGTCGGTGGCATCGCCGAAAACCACCCGCAGGCTGCCGCGATCCGCGCTGCTGCGCGTGAGTTCGCCGCCGCCACCGGTGCCAAGCTGTGCCGCATCCCGCAGGGCGCCAACGCCGTTGGCCTGACCCGCGCCGGTGTGCTGCCGGCTGGCAAGGACGTCGCCGCGATGCTGGCGCAGCCGCGCCAGGCCTATGTGGTGTACGGCCTTGAGCCGGGCCTGGACTTCGCCGATGCACCTGCCGCGCGCAAGGCGCTGGCCGGTGCCCAGGTGGTGGCTTTCAGCCAGTTCGCCTGTGCCTCGACCCGCGACGTCGCCGACGTGATCCTGCCGATCGGTGCGCTGCCGGAAATCGACGCCACCCTGACCAACCTCGATGGTCGCGAGCAGTCGGCCCGTGCCGGCGGCAAGCTGCCGGGCGAGGCCCGTGAAGGCTGGCGCGTGCTGCGCGCCCTGGGCGGCGAGCTGGCCGTGGCCGGTTTCGACTTCACCGACCTGGCCGGCCTGCGCGCCAGCCTGGCCCCGGTACCGGTCACCGTTGCCGCTTCGGCGCAGCCGGTGGTTGCCGGCGAAGGCCTGGAAGTGGCTTCGACCGCCGCGATCTACCGCACCGATGCGGTGGTCCGTCGCGCGCCGGCACTGCAGTCGCATCCGCTCAACAACGCCCCGCGCATCGTGCTGAACGCTGAAGATGCCGCTCGCCTGCAGCTGCAGGAAGGGCAGATGGCCAAGGTCGGCACCGATGCCGGCAAGGCCACCCTGCCGGTGGTGGTCGACGCCCGCGTCGCTGCGGGTTCGGTCTGGATTGAATCGGGCCACGGCGCGACCGCGCCGCTGGGTGCCGCTCGCGTAACGGTGGTGGCTGCATGAACGAATTGCTGTTGAACGCGGTCGACCCGCTGCACCAGTGGCTGCTGGGCCTCGGTGACATCGGCGCGCTGATCTGGATCATCCTGAAGATCCTGGTGATCACCGTTCCGGTGATCATTTCGGTGGCCTTCTACGTGGTCTGGGAACGCAAGCTGATCGGCTGGATGCATGTCCGCCACGGCCCGATGTACGTGGGCATGGGCATCTTCCAGGCCTTCGCCGACGTCTTCAAGCTGCTGTTCAAGGAAGTGGTCCAGCCGAGCAGCGCCAACAAGGCGATCTACCTGCTGGCCCCGCTGATCACCCTGGCCCCGGCCTTCGCGGCCTGGTCGGTGGTGCCCTTCGATTCGCAGATCGTGCTGTCCAATGCCAATGCCGGCCTGCTGTACCTGCTGGCGATGACCTCGCTGGGCATCTACGGCATCATCCTGGCCGGTTGGGCGTCCAACTCGAAGTATGCGTTCCTGGGTGCGATGCGCGCCTCGGCGCAGATGATCAGCTACGAAATCGCCATGGGCTTCGCCCTGGTCGGCGTGATGATCGCCTCGGGCAGCCTGAACCTGAGCAACATCGTGATGGCGCAGGCCGGCAGTTCCGGCTTCTTCGACTGGTTCCTGCTGCCGCTGTTCCCGCTGTTCGTCATCTACTGGGTCTCGGGCGTGGCTGAAACCAACCGCGCGCCGTTCGACGTGGTGGAAGGCGAATCGGAAATCGTCGCCGGCCACATGGTCGAATACTCCGGCGGTGCCTTCGCCCTGTTCTTCCTGGCCGAATACGCGAACATGATCCTGATCAGCTTCCTGATCTCGATCTTCTTCCTCGGCGGCTGGCTGAGCCCGGTCCAGGGCTGGGTCAACTTCGGCGATGTCTCGCCGCTGGTCGACTGGATCTGGAAGGGGGGCGCGCCGTGGCTGTTCGTCAAGGTGTTCTTCTTCGCCAGTGCCTACATCTGGTTCCGTGCCAGCTTCCCGCGCTTCCGCTACGACCAGATCATGCGCCTGGGCTGGAAGGTCTTCATCCCGCTGGCCATTCTGTGGATCGCGGTTACCGCCGTCATGGTGTTCTTCGGCGTGATTCAAAAGGGCGTCTAAAGTGATGAACAGGATTACCCATTACTTCAAGAGCCTGCTGCTGCTCGAACTGCTGGCGGGCCTCTGGCTGACGCTGAAGTACAGCTTCAAGCCGAAGTACACGATGATGTACCCGATGGAGAAGTTCCCGCAGTCGCCGCGCTTCCGTGGCCTGCATGCGCTGCGCCGTTATCCCAACGGCGAAGAGCGCTGCATCGCCTGCAAGCTGTGCGAAGCGGTGTGCCCGGCGCTGGCCATCACCATCGACTCGGCCAAGCGCGAGGACGGCACCCGCCGCACCACGCGTTATGACATCGACCTGTTCAAGTGCATCTTCTGTGGCTTCTGTGAGGAAAGCTGCCCGGTGGACTCGATCGTCGAAACCCACATCCTCGAGTACCACTTCGAGAATCGTGGCGAAAACATCGTTACCAAGCCGCAGCTGCTGGCCCTGGGCGACCGTCTCGAAAACGAGATCGCCGAGCGTCGCGCCGCCGATGCCGCTTACCGCTGAGGTCGAGAGATGGATTGGGTAAATATCGCTTTCTGGGTGTTCGCCATCGCGGCAACGGTTTCGGCCGGTGCGGTGATCAGCGTGCGCAACCCTGTTCACGCCGTGCTCTGCCTGGTGCTGACCTTCTTCTCCATCGCCTGCGTGTGGCTGCTGGTGGGCGCCGAGTTCCTCGGTGTGGCGCTGGTGCTGGTCTACGTCGGTGCGGTGATGGTGCTGTTCCTGTTCGTGGTGATGATGCTGGACATCGACCCCACCAAGCTGCGTGAGGGCTGGGTGCGCTACCTGCCGGTTGGCCTGATTGTCGCGGTCGCGATGCTGGCGCAGATGCTGATCCTGATCGGGGTCAAGGCGCGTTCGGTCACGCCGTTCCCGGCCGACAACGCCGCTGCGGTCGCCGCCGACAGCTCCAACATCACCTGGCTGGCACGCACGCTGTTCACCGAGTACCTGCTGCCGTTCGAGTTCGCCGCCGTCATCCTGACCGTGGCCGTGGTTGCCGCCGTGATGCTGACCCTGCGTCGCCGTACCGGCGTGAAGAGCCAGAACCCGGGCCAGCAGACCATGGTCAAGGCCGGCCAGCGCCTGCGCATGGTCAAGATGGGTGCCGAAGCACCGGTCGTGCACAGCAACAGCAAGCCGGTCGCCGGCGAGGAGACCCAGCCGTGATCACCCTTGGCCATATCCTCGCGCTGGGCGCGGTGCTGTTCGCCATCAGCCTGGCCGGTATCTTCCTCAACCGGAAGAACGTCATCGTCCTGCTGATGTCGATCGAGCTGATGCTGCTGTCGGTGAACATCAATTTCGTCGGCTTCTCGCGTCAGCTGGGCGATCCGTCCGGCCAGCTGTTCGTGTTCTTCATCCTGACCGTCGCCGCCGCGGAAGCCGCCATCGGCCTGGCGATCCTGGTGACCCTGTTCCGTACACGCCGCACGATCAATGTCGGCGAAGTCGATTCGTTGAAGGGCTGATCCACAGATGGAAATCACTCTCTCCAAGAGTCTGTTGATCGCAGTGGTGCTCGCACCGCTGTTCGGCAGCATCATC
Source organism: Stenotrophomonas sp. (assembly GCF_059505245.1). Lineage (NCBI taxonomy): Bacteria > Pseudomonadati > Pseudomonadota > Gammaproteobacteria > Lysobacterales > Lysobacteraceae > Stenotrophomonas > Stenotrophomonas sp. The sequence goes on along the minus strand of NZ_JCACKF010000042.1, from coordinate 294,834 downwards.
GCCGGCCTGTTCGGTCGCCAGGTCAAGCGCTTCGGCGCGCAGACCATCACCATCCTCGGCGTCGCGGTGGCCTGCGGCCTGTCGATGTATACGCTCTACCAGCTGCTGTGGGGCGGGGCGCAGCCGTTCAACCAGAACATCTACACGTTCTTCGAAGTCGGCCAGTACTCGGCCCACGTCGGCTTCATGGTCGACAAGCTGACCGCGATGATGATGGTGGTGGTGACCTTCGTGTCGCTGCTGGTCCACATCTACACGATCGGCTACATGCAGGACGATCCGGGCTACCAGCGGTTCTTCAGCTACATCTCGCTGTTCACCTTCTCGATGCTCACCCTGGTGATGAGCAACAACTTCCTGCAGCTGTTCTTCGGCTGGGAAGCGGTGGGCCTGGTGTCGTACCTGCTGATCGGCTTCTGGTTCAAGCGCCCGACCGCGATCTTCGCCAACATGAAGGCGTTCCTGGTCAACCGCGTCGGTGACTTCGGCTTCCTGCTGGGCATCGCCGGCGTGCTGTGGGTGTTCGGCACCCTGGACTACTCGCAGGTGTTCTCGCAGGCCGGCATGCTGGCCGACCCGCGCGCCCAGCTGCAGATCTGGGACGGCACGCTGCTGGGCATGCAGCTGCTGAACGAGCCGGTGATCTGGTCGATCGCCACCGTCATCTGCATCTGCCTGTTCATCGGTGCCATGGGCAAGTCGGCCCAGGTCCCGCTGCACGTGTGGCTGCCGGACTCGATGGAAGGCCCGACCCCGATCTCGGCACTGATCCACGCCGCGACGATGGTGACCGCCGGTATCTTCATGGTCACCCGCATGTCGCCGCTGTTCGAGCTGTCGCAGACCGCGCTGAACTTCGTGCTGTTCATCGGCGCCACCACCGCGTTCTTCACTGGCCTGATCGGCATCGTGCAGAACGACATCAAGCGCGTGGTCGCGTACTCGACCCTGTCGCAGCTGGGCTACATGACGGTTGCACTGGGCGTGTCGGCCTATTCGGCTGCCGTGTTCCACCTGATGACCCACGCCTTCTTCAAGGCCCTGCTGTTCCTGGGCGCCGGCTCGGTCATCATCGCGATGCACCACGAGCAGGACATGCGCAAGATGGGCGGCCTGCGCAAGTACATGCCGATCACCTTCATCACCATGTGGATCGGTACCCTGGCGCTGGTCGGCACGCCGTTCTTCTCCGGCTTCTACTCGAAGGACACCATCATCGAGGCGGCCGAGCTGCACGCGCACCTGTCCAACAGCTGGGTGGCCACCTATGGCTACTGGGCGGTGCTGGGTGGCGTGATCGTCACCAGCTTCTACAGCTTCCGCCTGCTGTTCCTGACCTTCCACGGCAAGGAGCGTTTCCGCGACGCGCATGACGATCACGGCCACGGCCATGACGATCACCACGCCGCCGACGCCCACCACGGCGATGCACACCATGGTGATGGCCACGACGACCACGGCCATGGCCACGGCCCGCACGAGCCGCACGAAACCCCGTGGGTGGTGACCCTGCCGCTGATCCTGCTGGCCATCCCGTCGATCGCCATCGGTTTCTTCAGCATCGGCCCGATGCTGTACGGCACCGACTGGGCCGGCAACCACCCGCACGATGCCATCAAGGGCCAGGCGCACACGTTCTTCACCGGCATCGTCGACTTCTACGATCCGGCCAAGAACACCATCGGCTTCCTGGGTGAGGAGTTCCATGGCCCGGTCGCCTTCGCGCTGCATGGCATGATGGCTCCGGCGTTCATGCTGACCGTTGCGGGCTTCCTGCTGGCCGCACTGTTCTACCTGTGGAAGCCGGACCTGTCGGGCAAGGCCCGCAAGACCTTTGCTCCGCTGGTGTCGGTGCTTGAAAACAAGTACGGCTTCGACAAGCTGTGGATCGATGGCTTTGCCGGTGGCAGCGTCAAGCTGGGCAAGGTCTCGCGCTGGATCGACAGCAACATCGTCGACGGCGTGGTCAATCTCTCGGCACGTGTTGTGGACGTCGCAGCCGGCGTGCTGCGTCGTACCCAATCCGGTTTCCTCTATCACTACGCCTTCGCGATGATCATCGGCCTGATTGCCCTGCTGGGCGTGCTGATGCATTACCTGCGTTGATGACCTGTACGGAATAAGAAGACGTGTCGAACTGGCCTCTACTCAGTGTCCTCATCTGGCTGCCGATCATCGGTGGTGCCCTGATCCTTGCGATCCGTGATGCGCAGACCGCCCGCTGGGCGTCGCTGGGCGTAGCGGTGCTGACCTTCGTGGCGAGCCTCTCGCTGCTGAGCGGCTACAACGCAGGCGTCGATGGTCTGCAGTTCGTCGAGACCCATGCCTGGATCCCGGCGTACAAGATCGGCTACAACCTGGGCGTGGACGGCATTGCCGTGGCGCTGATCCTGCTGACCACCCTGGTCAGCGTGCTTGCCCTGATCGGCGCCTGGAGCGCCATCGACAAGCGCGTGAACCAGTACGTGGCGGCCTTCCTGATCCTGGAAGGTGTCACCGTCGGCATCTTCGCCGCGACGGACGCGATGCTGTTCTACGTGTTCTTCGAAGCGATGCTGATCCCGATGTTCCTGATCATCGGTGTCTGGGGCGGTCCGCGCCGCATCTACGCCGCGCTGAAGTTCTTCCTGTACACCTTCCTCGGCTCGGTGCTGATGCTGGTGGCGCTGATCTACCTGTACATGAAGGGCGGCAGCTTCCAGCTGGCCGACCTGTACGCGCTGCCGCTGTCGGCCAAGGAGCAGACCTGGATCTTCTTCGCCTTCCTGATCGCCTTCGCGGTCAAGGTGCCGATGTTCCCGGTCCACACCTGGCTGCCGGACGCCCACGTGGAAGCGCCGACCGCCGGTTCGGTGATCCTGGCCGCGATCGCCCTGAAGATCGGTGGCTACGGCTTCCTGCGCTTCAACCTGCCGATCGTCCCGGACGCGTCGCAGGAGTGGGCCTGGCTGGTGATCGCACTGTCGCTGATCGCGGTGATCTACGTCGGCCTGGTCGCCCTGGTGCAGGACGACATGAAGAAGCTGATCGCCTATTCGTCGATCGCGCACATGGGCTTTGTCACCCTGGGCACCTTCATCGCCCTGTGGCTGGTGCGCGAAGCCGGCAACGCCGATGCCGCCCGCCTGGGCCTGCAGGGCGCCATGGTGCAGATGATCTCGCACGGCTTCGTGTCCGGCGCGATGTTCTCCTGCGTCGGCGTGCTGTACGACCGCATGCACAGCCGCCGCATCGCCGATTACGGCGGCGTGGTCAACGTGATGCCGTGGTTCGCCACCTTCGCGATGCTGTTCTTCATGGCCAACGCGGGCCTGCCGGGTACCAGCGGTTTCGTTGGCGAGTTCATGGTCATCCTCTCGGCCTTCCAGCGTAATCCGTGGATCGCCCTGGGCGCGGCCACCACCTTGATCATCGGCGCCGCCTACACCCTGTGGCTGTACAAGCGCATCTTCTTCGGTGAAGTGGCCAACAGCCATGTTGCCGAACTGAAGGACATCAACGGCCGCGAATGGCTGGTGCTGGGCGTGTTCGCCATCGGCGTGCTGGCCCTGGGCATCTACCCCAAGCCGCTGACCGACCTGATGGAGCCCTCGATCGCGAAGCTGGCGATGCAGATCGCATCCAGCAAGCTGCTGTAATTCCAGGATTTGATGATGACCACCTCGCCGCTGCTGCCATTGACCGCCGCTGACCTGCCACCGCTCGCTCCCGAGCTGGTGCTGATCGGCAGTGCCTTCGCCCTGATGATCCTCGACCTGTTCGTCAGCAACCGGAACAAGATCGTCACCCACCTGTTCTCGCTCGCTGCGCTGGCCGTGGTGCTGTTCATGCTGGCCACCGGCGTGGGCGGGCAGGGGGAGGTCTTCCATGGCATGTTCGTGCGCGATACCGCCGCGGACGTGATGAAGACCGGGATCGTGCTGCTCAGCGGCCTGACCCTGGTCTACGGCTGGCGCTACCTGCGTGATCGCGACCTGTTCCAGGGCGAGATCCCGGTGCTGATCCTGTTCGGCACCGCCGGCATGATGATCCTGGTCTCGGCCGGCAGCCTGCTGATGGTCTACCTGGGCCTGGAACTGCTGGCGCTGTGCTCCTACGCCCTGGTCGCCAGCAACCGCGAAAGCGGCCTGGCGTCGGAAGCGGCGATGAAGTACATCGTGCTGGGTTCGCTGGCCTCGGGCCTGCTGCTCTACGGCATGTCGCTGATCTACGGCGCCACCGGCAGCCTGCACCTGGATGTGATCCGCGAGGCCATCCCGCACTCGGAAGAGCGCGTGCTGCTGATCACCGGTGCGGTGTTCATGATCGCCGGCGTCGCCTTCAAGCTGGGTGCCGCGCCGTTCCACATGTGGCTGCCGGACGTGTACCAGGGTGCCCCGGCACCGATCGCACTGTTCATCAGCTCGGCGCCGAAGCTGGCCGCGTTCGGCATGGCCTACCGCCTGCTGGAAATGGGCGTGGGTCCGCTGTCGACCGAACTGCAGCTGCTGATTGCCGGCCTGGCCGCGGTATCGCTGGTCATCGGCAACCTGATGGCCATCGCGCAGAGCAACCTCAAGCGCATGCTGGCGTTCTCCACCGTCTCGCACATCGGCTTCCTGCTGATGGGCATCGCCGGTGGCGGTTCGCAGGGCTACGCCGCCGCGCTGTTCTACGCGCTGGCCTACGCGATCATGTCCACCGCCGCCTTCGGCGCGATCATCGCGCTGTCGCGTGCCGGCTTTGAAGCCGAGAACATCGAGGACTTCAAGGGCCTGAACGCCCGCAACCCGTGGATGGCCGGCCTGGTGCTGTGCATCATGGCGTCGCTGGCCGGCATCCCGCCGTTCCTGGGCTTCTGGACCAAGCTGGCGGTGCTGGGCGCGGCCGTCAACGGCGGCCTGCTGTGGCTGGCCATCCTCGGCGTGCTGTGCGCCGTGGTCGGCTGCTTCTACTACCTGCGCGTCATCAAGGTCATGTACTTCGATGAGCCGGTGGGCGAGGCCATGCCGCGCAGAAACGACCGCGTGCTGGGCGTGGTGCTGGGCGTGAATGCCCTGGCGCTGCTCGCGCTGGGCCTGGCCTGGAACCCGATCATGGTCTGGTGCCAGCAGGCATTTGCGCATCTTGCATGAAAGTTGACACAAAGCTGCGCGATTCGTGTAATATGCGCAGCCTGAGTTGTCACTGCAGCGGTTCAGCCAGAACATCGTTGCGGTAGTCCTCCTCGAAAGAGCAGGGCAGCAGTTCAAACACTTCCGGTGCGGGGTGGAGCAGTCTGGCAGCTCGTCGGGCTCATAACCCGAAGGTCGCAGGTTCAAATCCTGCCCCCGCTACCAACGTCGGATCGGCGCCAACCGGTTCGATGAATGAGGGAAAGCTTGCATTTTTCGCAGCAATGCCTCATGATTCCGCTTCTGATGCGGGGTGGAGCAGTCTGGCAGCTCGTCGGGCTCATAACCCGAAGGTCGCAGGTTCAAATCCTGCCCCCGCTACCAAGTAAAGAGATCGCCTTCGAAGTCCTGCTTCGAGGGCGTTTTTCTTTGGGGCCTGCGTTGTTTCTGCGTGATCGGGGTCAGATCCCTTATCCACGGGAAAAGGGATCTGACCCGGGTCCGCACCTTGCACCAGCGCGGTGCAGTCGCTATCATCAGCGGCCTAGCAGTACCCCTGAAGGCGGCCTCCCAGCGGGAGTCCGGACCCGGAAGGAGGGCCGCAACCGGCAGGCAATGCAGGTTGCAACCGGAATCCAGTCACCGGAGTCTTTCCGGAAAAGGGGCCCAACGGGCCCTTTGTCGTTTCCGGGGCGTCACGTTTCCACGCCGGCCAAGGCCGGCACCCAACCATAGAGATCAAGGCAGGCTGTGAGCGACAAGGCAACCGACATCGCGAATCTGCTCGCCCCGACCGTTGTGTCGCTGGGCCTGGAGCTGCTGGGCGTTGAGTATCTGCCGGCCCCCGGCGGTGCGACCCTGCGCCTTTACATCGACGTGCCGCTGGCTGAACAGCCCGAGCGCATCATCAATGTCGACGACTGCGAGCGGGTCAGCCGCGAAGTGTCGGCGCAGCTGGACGTCGAGGACCCGATCAGCGGCAATTACACGCTGGAAGTGTCCTCGCCGGGCGTCGACCGTCCTCTGTTCAGCCTGGAGCAGTTCGGCCGTCACCTCGGCGAATCGGCCAAGGTCACGCTGAAGCTGCCGCAGGACAACCGTCGTCGCCTGCAGGGTCGTATCGAGGCGACCGACGAGGCGGCGGGGACCATCACTTTCATCGTCGACAAGGCCGAAGTGGTCGTGTCGGCCGACAACATCGACAAGGCACGGATCATGCCCGACTGGGTGGCGCTGGGGCTGGCCCCGAGCAAGCCGACCGGTCCGGCACCGAAGCGTCCGAAGCCGAACACGAATTCTTCTTCCAACGAGCCGGCGGCAAAGAAGCCGCGCGCGGAGTGAGCCAATGAGCAAGGAACTGTTGCTGGTAGTCGACGCAGTCGCCAACGAGAAGGGCGTGCCGCGTGAAGTGATCTTCGATGCCATCGAGGCCGCCCTGGCCTCGGCAGCGAAGAAGCGCTATCCCGACGAGGAAGTGCTGACCCGCGTGGTCATCGACCACAAGGACGGCAGCTACGAAACCTTCCGCCGCTGGGAAGTGGTGGCCGATGACGTGGTCATGGAATCGCCGGACCGCCAGATCCGCCTGATGGATGCCGTCGATGAAGCCGAAGGCGTCGAGGTCGGCGACTACATCGAAGAGCAGATCGAGAACCCGGATTTCGGCCGCATCGCTGCCCAGGCCGCCAAGCAGGTCATCGTCCAGCGCGTGCGCGAAGCCGAGCGCCAGCAGGTCGTGGATGCGTGGAAGGATCGCGTGGGTGAGCTGATCACTGGCGTGGTCAAGCGCGCCGAGCGCGGCAACATCTATGTCGACCTCGGTGGCAACGCCGAAGGCTTCATCCCGAAGGACAAGGGCATCCCGCGCGACGTGCTGCGCGCCGGTGACCGCGTGCGCGGCTACCTGGCCGAAGTGCGCTCGGAGCCGCGTGGCCCGCAGCTGTTCATCAGCCGTGCCGCCCCGGAATTCATGATCGAGCTGTTCAAGCTGGAAGTGCCGGAAGTCGGCCAGGGCCTGGTGGAAATCAAGGCCTGTGCACGTGACCCGGGCGACCGCGCCAAGATCGCCGTGCTGGCCCACGACCAGCGCACCGATCCGATCGGCGCCTGCATCGGCATGCGCGGTTCGCGCGTGCAGGCCGTGTCCAACGAGCTCAATGGCGAGCGCGTGGACATCGTGCTGTGGAACGACAACCCCGCCAACTTCGTCATCAACGCGATGGCGCCGGCCGAAGTGCAGTCGATCATCGTCGATGAAGACAAGCACTCGATGGACCTGGCCGTTGCCGAAGACCGCCTGGCCCAGGCGATCGGCAAGGGCGGCCAGAACGTGCGCCTGGCCAGCCGCCTGACCGGCTGGCAGCTCAACGTGATGACCCAGGACCAGGTCACCGCCAAGTCGGAAGCCGAGCAGGCTGCGGCCCGCCAGCTGTTCATGGACAAGCTGGAAGTGGACGAGGAAATCGCCGGCATCCTGGTCAGCGAAGGCTTCGGCACCGTCGAGGAAATCGCATATGTCCCGGTCGGCGAACTGCTGGCCGTGGAAGGTTTCGACGAGGACATCGTCGAAGAGCTGCGCGCTCGTGCCCGCGATGCGCTGCTCAATGAGGCCCTGGCAGTCGAGGAAGGCCTTGAAGACGGCCAGCCGGCGCAGGACCTGCTGTCCCTGAAGGGCATGGACGAAGCCACCGCATACGCGCTGGCCGGCCACGGCGTGCGTACCAGCGAGGATCTGTCCGACCTGGCCGCCGACGAGGTCATGGACTTCGGCATCGAAGGACTGGATCAGGCGCGCGCCGCTGCGCTGATCCTGGCCGCCCGTGCCGAGGAGATCGCCCGACTGGAACGCGGCGAATGAGCCGGCAATGAACAGGGCCCTGAGCCGCTCAGGGCGTAGAATCCGCGCCACCTCCACATGCGGGGGGGCGCCCACAAGATCATAGGATCCGAATGTCGCAGCAAACCACCATCCGCAAGCTTGCCGAACTGGTCAACACGCCGGTCGAAAAACTGCTGGAACAGCTGGCCGGTGCCGGCATGAAGTTCAGCGGTCCCGACCAGGTCGTGACCAGCTCCGAGAAGGTGAAGCTCCTGGGCTTCCTTCGTCGTTCGCACGGCAAGCCCGAGCAGGCCCCGGAAGAGACCGATCAGTCTGCGAAGAAGATCACGCTCAACCGCCGGAAGCAGCAGGAAGTGACGGTCAATTCCGGTCGCAGCAAGACGACCGTGAATGTCGAGGTGCGCCAGAAGCGTACCTACGTCAAGGATGGTGCTCGCGCCATGACCCCGGACGAAGAGCGCGCCGACATCCTGCGCAAGCTGGAAGAGTCGCGTGCCCGCAACCTTGCCGAACAGCAGGCCCTGGCCGAGAAGGATCGTCTGCGCGACGAAGCCATCGTCCGTGCCCGTGAGGAAGAGGCCGCCGCCAAGGAACGCGCCGAGGCCGAGAAGAAGGCTGCCGAGGAAGCTGCGGCTGCCGCCAAGGCGGCCGAGACGCTGGCTGCCAGCAAGCCCAAGCGTGCTCCGATCGATGAAACCGCGCCGCGCCCGCCGCGCACCCCGGCCGCAGCCCCGGCTGCGCCGCGTGGTGCACCGCCGCCGCCGCGCAACGACGACCGCAACAACCGCAGCGCGCCGCGCAACGAGCGTGGCCCGGGTGACCGTTTCGCTGGCCAGATGCACCTGTCGGCCGCCGACCGTGCGCGTCGTGGCAACAGCAACAACAGCAACACCCGGGGTCGTCCGGGCGGGCGCAACCAGGCCGGTGGCCGTCGCGACATGTCGCGCGGTGGCAACAATGCCGGCCCGCACGCCTTCGAGCGTCCGACTGCACCGGTGGTGCGTGAAGTGGCGATCGGCGACACCATCACCGTGGCCGACCTGGCGCAGAAGCTGGCGCTGAAGGGCGGCGAGGTGGTCAAGGCGCTGTTCAAGATGGGCGTGATGGCGACCATCACCCAGTCCATCGACCACGACACCGCCGCGCTGGTGACCGAAGAACTCGGCCACAAGGCGATCCGCGCCAACGACAACGACGCCGAAGACGCACTGCTGGCCTCGACCGGTGAAAACCAGGGCGAAGCCACCCAGCGTCCGCCGGTGGTCACCATCATGGGCCACGTCGACCACGGCAAGACCTCGCTGCTGGATTACATCCGCCGCACCAAGGTCGCCACCGGCGAAGCGGGTGGCATCACCCAGCACATCGGCGCTTACCACGTCGATACGCCGAAGGGCGTGATCAGCTTCCTGGACACCCCGGGCCACGCCGCCTTCACCTCGATGCGTGCGCGCGGCGCCAAGCTGACCGACATCGTGGTGCTGGTCGTGGCCGCCGATGACGGCGTCATGCCGCAGACCAAGGAAGCGATCCAGCACGCCCGTTCGGCGGGTGTGCCGCTGATCGTGGCGATCAACAAGATCGACAAGTCCGACGCGGATCCGATGCGGGTCAAGAACGAACTGCTGTCCGAGCAGGTCGTGGCCGAAGACTTCGGTGGTGACACCCAGATGGTGGAGATCTCGGCCAAGACCGGCCTGGGCATCGACGACCTGCTGGACGCCATCTCGATCCAGGCCGAACTGCTGGAACTGAAGGCGGTCGATGAAGGACGCGCCTCGGGCGTGGTGATCGAATCGTCGCTGGACAAGGGCCGCGGCCCGGTCGCGACGGTGCTGGTGCAGCAGGGCCGCCTGAAGAAGGGCGACTACCTGGTGTGCGGCATCCAGTACGGCCGCGTGCGTGCGCTGTTCGACGAAACCGGCAAGCAGCCGGAGTTCGCCGGCCCGTCCATCCCGGTGCAGGTCCTGGGCCTGTCCGGCGTGCCGGAAGCTGGTGACGACTTCGTGGTCGTCGAGGACGAGCGCCTGGCCAAGGACGTTGCCCAGCAGCGCGAGACCAAGCGCCGTGAATCGCGCCTGGTGGCCACCGCTGGCAGCCGCATGGAAGACATCATGGCGACCCTGGGCAAGGGCGAGGGCCAGCAGGTCCTCAACCTGGTCATCAAGGCCGACGTGCAGGGTTCGGTGCAGGCGCTGAGCCAGGCACTGGTCGCGCTGTCCAACGAAGACATCCGCATCAACGTGATCCACTCCGGCGTGGGTGGCATCACCGAGTCGGACGCCAACTCGGCCGCCGCTTCGAAGGCCACCGTCATCGGCTTCAACGTGCGTGCGGACGCTTCGGCCCGTCGCATCATCGAATCCAATGGTGTCGACCTGCGTTACTTCTCGATCATCTATGACGTGATCGACCAGGTGAAGCAGGTGGCCTCCGGTCTGCTGGGCGTGGAGATCCGCGAAGAGATCATCGGTATCGCCGAGGTCCGCGACGTCTTCCGCAGCTCGAAGCTGGGTGCCGTCGCCGGCTGCATGGTCATCGAGGGTGTGGTCAAGCGCAACAAGCCGATCCGCGTCCTGCGCGACAGCGTGGTGATCTTCGAGGGCGAGCTGGAATCGCTGCGTCGCTTCAAGGAGAACGTCGAGGAAGTCCGCAACGGTACCGAATGCGGTATCGCGGTGAAGGCCTACAACGACGTCAAGCCGGGTGACCAGATCGAGTGCTTCGAACGTATCGAAGTGCCGCGCACCCTGTAATGCTGCAAGGTGGCCCGGCCAACGGTCGGGCCCCACCATGTACCTGTAGCGCCCGACCGTTGGTCGGGCGACAATCGAATCAAAGGTAGTGCCCGACCGTTGGTCGGACGACAACTGAACCAAGAGCTCCTCGTGCCCAAGACTTTCCATCGAACCGACCGTGTCTCCGCCCAGCTGCGCCGTGAACTCGGCACCCTGGTGCACAACGCCGTGCGCGAGCACGGGTTGCCCTCGGTGAGCGTGTCCGACGTGGAAATCACCCGCGACATGGCCCATGCCAAGGTGTTCGTCACCGCGCTGATGCCGGAACGTTCGGCTGAAGCCGTGGCCGGCCTGAAGGAACTGGGCTACCGCCTGCGCATGGACCTGGCCCGCGCGATGAAGCTGCGCCACGTGCCGGAGCTGCATTTCCACTACGATGACTCGGTCGACCGTGGTGAGCACATCGACAACATCCTGCGCGACCTGCCCGACACGCTGGCCGCCGAGAAGCGTCGCGAGAGCGACGAAGAATAACCGCGCGACGCCGGGCATGCCCGGCGTTGCTGCATTCCGGCTGCGCGATGTCTGATGCAGGCCGCGCTGCGGCAGCCGAGCATGGCCCGTCTCAACACTTTCCTGTCATGACCCGAATTCAGTTCCGTCGCCTGGATGGCATCCTGCTGCTCGACAAGTCGACCGGCATGAGCTCCAACGCCGCCCTGCAGGTGGCGCGCCGCCTGTTCCGCGCCGAGAAGGGCGGCCATACCGGCAGCCTCGACCCGCTGGCCACCGGCCTGCTGCCGCTGTGTTTCGGCGAGGCGACCAAGATCGCCGGCCTGCTGCTGGGTTCGGCCAAGGCCTACGACGCCGAGATCGTGCTCGGCCAGACCACCGATACCGACGATGCCGAAGGCCAGGTACTGCTGCAGCGCCCGGTGCCGGCGATCAGTGCCCAGGCCCTGCAGGCTGCGCTGGCGCCGCTGACCGGCACCATCCGCCAGCGTGCCCCGATCTATTCGGCGCTGAAGCAGGGCGGTGAACCGCTGTATGTGAAGGCCCGCCGCGGTGACGTCATCGAAGCGCCCGAGCGCGAGGTGCAGGTACACGCCATCGAGGTGCTGGAGCAGCAGCCGGAACGGCTGCGGCTGCGCGTGACCTGTGGTTCCGGCACCTATATCCGCAGCCTGGCCCGCGACCTCGGCGAACGCCTGGGCTGTGGCGCCCACATCAGCGCGCTGCGCCGGCTCTGGGTCGAGCCGTTCCGCGAGCCTGCCATGGTCACCCTGGACCAGCTGCGGGCGATGGTCGAGGCCGGTGACGAGGCTGGCATGGACGCGTTGCTGCTGCCGCTGGCGGCCGGCCTGGCTGAATACCCGAGGGTCGACCTGGACGCCGACCAGGCCCACCGGTTCTGCGTGGGCCAGCGCCAGCGCGACCTGTCCTGGCCGCGCGGCCTGGTGGCCGTGTTCGGTCCGGACGATGCTGTCCAGGGCCTGGGCCAGGTCGACGAGAGTGGCCTGCTGGCCCCGCAGCGCCGTTTCAACCTCTGACCGGGGCCTGCCGGTTCAGTCCCGGTCCTTGTCCCGGACGCCCCCGGCCGTTACAATTTCGCGGCCGTTTTCCGGCAACCTGCCTCGCGCAGGTTTCATCCTCGTAGTCCACGGCGAGCCTGGCGGTGCGCGAAGCGCGTTCCTGCCGGCCACGCATCACAGAGAAAAAAGAAATGTCGATCGACACCCAGAAGGTCATTGAAGACAACAAGCGCAGCGCGGCTGACACCGGCTCCCCGGAAGTCCAGGTTGCACTGCTGACCGCCCGCATCGAACTGCTGACCGGCCACTTCAAGACCCACAAGAAGGACCACCACAGCCGCCGCGGCCTGCTGCAGATGGTCAACCGCCGTCGCAGCCTGCTCGACTACCTGAAGAAGAAGGACGTCGAGCGCTACAAGGCCCTGATCGAGAAGCTTGGCCTGCGTCGCTAAGCAACGAATCCCCCGCGGCGCAGCGATGCGCCGCGGTTTTGTTTTGTAGTACCGCAATCCCCGATTCAGGCCGGAACGATCCGGCCACCCGCTGGCGGCAAGGGTCGCCGACGGTCCAAATTCGCAGACAGCATCCCCAAGGACACCCTCCGTGGCAAAAATCACCAAAACCTTCCAGTACGGCAAGCACACCGTCACGCTTGAGACCGGCGAAGTCGCCCGTCAGGCCAGCGGCGCCGTCATCGTCAAGATGGACGACACCGTACTGCTGGTCACCGCCGTCGCCGCCAAGAGCGCGCGCGAAGGCCAGGACTTCTTCCCGCTGACCGTCGATTATCAGGAAAAGTTCTACGCCGGCGGCCGTATCCCGGGTGGTTTCTTCAAGCGCGAAGGCCGTGCGACCGAGAAGGAAACCCTGATCTCGCGTCTGATCGACCGTCCGATCCGCCCGCTGTTCCCGGAAGACTACAAGAACGAAGTGCAGATCATCGCCACGGTGATGTCGCTGAACCCGGACGTGGACGGTGACATCCCGGCCCTGATCGGTGCTTCGGCTGCCCTGGCCCTGGCTGGCACCCCGTTCATGGGTCCGATCGGCGCGGCCAAGGTCGGTTACAAGAACGGCGAGTACATCCTGAACCCGACCGTCAGCGAACTGGCTGACTCGCAGCTGGAGCTGGTCGTCGCCGGTACCTCCAACGCCGTGCTGATGGTTGAATCCGAAGCCGCGCTGCTGTCCGAAGAAGTGATGCTGGGCGCCGTGACCTTCGGTCACCGCGAAATGCAGAAGGTCATCAACGCGATCAACGAGCTGACCGTCGAAGCCGGCACCAAGCCGTCGACCTGGGAAGCCCCGGCCAAGAACGAAGCGCTGATCTCCGCCCTGAAGGAAGCCATCGGCCCGCGCCTGGGCGAAGCCTTCCAGGTGCGTGACAAGCTGCAGCGCCGCGACGCCATCTCGGCGATCAAGAAGGACGTGTTCGAAGCCCTGGCTGGCCGCGTGGCCGCTGAAGGCTGGAACCCGGCCGAGCTGTCGAAGGAATTCGGCGAACTGGAATACCGCACCATGCGTGACTCGGTGCTGGACACCAAGGTCCGTATCGACGGTCGTGCGCTGGACACCGTCCGCCCGATCACCGTGAAGACCGGCGTGCTGCCGCGTACCCACGGTTCCTCGCTGTTCACCCGTGGCGAAACCCAGGCCATCGTGACCATCACCCTGGGCACCGCCCGTGACGGCCAGGTCATTGACGCCGTTGCCGGTGAGTACAAGGAAAACTTCCTGTTCCACTACAACTTCCCTCCGTTCTCGGTGGGTGAGTGCGGCCGCATGATGGGCCCGAAGCGCCGCGAAATCGGCCACGGTCGCCTGGCCAAGCGCGGCGTGCTGGCTGTCATGCCGTCGCTGGAATCCTTCCCGTACACCATCCGCGTCGTCTCGGAAATCACCGAGTCGAACGGTTCCTCGTCGATGGCATCGGTCTGCGGCTCGTCGCTGGCCCTGATGGACGCCGGCGTGCCGGTGAAGGCGCCGGTGGCCGGTATCGCCATGGGCCTGGTCAAGGAAGGCGAGCGCTTCGTCGTCCTGTCCGACATCCTGGGTGACGAAGATCACCTGGGCGACATGGACTTCAAGGTGGCCGGTACCGCTGAGGGCATTTCCGCCCTGCAGATGGACATCAAGATCGAAGGCATCACCGAAGAGATCATGAAGCAGGCTCTGCAGCAGGCCAAGGCTGGTCGTCTGCACATCCTGGGCGAAATGGCCCACGGCCTGACCGCTCCGCGTGAAGAGCTGTCGGACTACGCGCCGCGCCTGCTGACCATCAAGATCCACCCGGACAAGATCCGCGAAGTGATCGGCAAGGGTGGCTCGACCATCCAGGCCATCACCAAGGAAACCGGCACCCAGATCGACATCCAGGATGACGGCACCATCGTCATCGCTTCGGTCAATGCCATCGCTGCCCAGGCCGCCAAGGCCCGCATCGAGCAGATCACCTCGGACGTCGAGCCGGGCCGCATCTACGAAGGCAAGGTCGCCAAGATCATGGACTTCGGTGCGTTCGTCACGATCCTGCCGGGCAAGGACGGTCTGGTCCACGTGTCGCAGATCTCCAGCGATCGCGTCGAGAAGGTCGGCGACGTGCTGAAGGAAGGCGATGTGGTCAAGGTCAAGGTGCTGGAAGTCGACAAGCAGGGCCGTATCCGCCTGTCGATGAAGGCCGTGGAAGAAGGCGACGCCGCCAGCGCCGAGTAATCGACCTCCGGTCGATTACGGTAGGTGTCAACCTTGGTTGACACGCTTCTGGAATCGCTGAATTGAAAAAGCGGGCTTCGGCCCGCTTTTTCTTTGCCTTGATGTCATGCAGTGCCGCTCATCCAGGTCGCTGCATGTCCTGCTGCAGTGCGTGAGCGCCGCCACGTGGCCATCGTTCTGTCACGGTTGCGCGGATCACGGCTGTCCACGGGACGACATGCCGCGACAACCGTCCCACAGCCACATCGGTTTGCTAACGTGGCGGCGCCTTCGAACCGGGAGATCCCATGTTCCGCCAGACCGTGGCCGTCCTTGCCGTGCTGATTGCCGGTGCCGTGCCCATCGCTGCGCGCGCCGCGCCGGCGCCGCCGCCGATCTTCGGTGCCTACTACCCCGGCGGCTCGGCCGAGCGCTATCCGGTGTCGAGCATTCCCGCCGAGCGCCTGACCCATCTGTTCTATGCGTTCTCCACCATCGAGGACGGCCGCTGCGCGGTCGGCGCGGAAGCGCCGAAGAACTTCGCCGCGCTGGCCGAGCTCAAGAAGGCGCATCCGCACCTGCACACGCTGATTTCGATCGGTGGCTGGGGTGCGGGTGGGTTCTCCGATGCAGCGTTGACCGAGGCCAGCCGCAAGCGCCTGGTGGACTCATGCATGGCACTGTTCTTCGATCACCATGCTGGCAGCTTCGATGGCGTGGATATCGACTGGGAGTTCCCGGTCAGTGGCGGGCCGAAGGAGCTGGCGCATCGCCCGCAGGATCGCGCCAACCTGACCAGGCTCGCGCAGGCGTTCCGCGTGGCACTCGACGCGCACGGGCGCAAGGTGGGGCAGCCAATGCTGCTGACCGCCGCGCTGGCCGCCGGTCGCCTGCAGACCGATGGCCCCTATGATCCGGCGGCGAGCTACGACCTGCCGGCGCTGGCCAAGGTGTTCGATTTCATCAACCTGATGAGCTACGACATGGGCACCGGCTTCTCATCGGTGTCGACCTTCAATGCGCCCCTGCATGAAGTGCCGGCCGATCCGCTGGCGCCGGAGCTGCGGCGCTGGAACAACGTGGCCGGCGCGGTGCAGTACTACCGCGAGCACGGTGTGCCGGCCGACAAGCTGGTGCTGGGCGTGCCGTTCTATGGGCGCGGCTTCAAGGTCACCGGCGATGCGCCGGATGGCCTGTATCAGCCCTACAGCGCACCGGCCGACGCCGGCGACTGGCGGGTGATCAAGGCGCGCTATCTCGACCAGCCGGGTTGGGTGAGGCACTGGCAGCCGCAGGCGCAGAGCCCGTGGCTGTACAACGCCGTGCAGAAGATCTTCATCAGCTATGAAGACCCGCGCTCGATCGGCCTGCGTGCCCGGTTCGCCCGCGAGCAGGGCCTGGCCGGGGTGTTCATGTGGGAGCTGACCGGCGACGACGAGCAGGCCAGCCTGCTCAACGCGATGCTCGGCCCGTGGCAGAAGGCGCGCATCGGCGATTGAGTCACTGATGGCGCCGGGCCATGCACGGCGCCAGGCGGCAACGCCATCGACCCGACACCGCACATTGCGACGACGCCGGCGGCGCTACGCTTTGGGCATGATCCATCTCGAACGCCTGGACCACCTGGTCCTCACCGTGGCCGACATCGAACGCAGCTGTGACTTCTACCAGCGCGTGCTCGGCATGCAGGTCGTGCGCTTCGGCGCTGGCCGTACCGCGCTGCAGTTCGGCCAGCAGAAGATCAACCTGCATCCGGCCAGCGCGCCACTGCAGCCGCATGCGCTGCGACCCACGCCGGGCAGTGCCGATCTGTGCCTGGTCACGCATACGGCAATGGTCGATGTGCTGGCGCACCTGCAGGCGCAGGCCATCGTGGTGGAGGAGGGGCCGGCCACACGTACCGGTGCGCTGGGACCGATCGAATCGGTGTACTTCCGCGACCCGGATGGCAACCTGATCGAAGTGAGTCGTTACCCGGGCGAAGAACACCCGCAGCGGTAGCGCCGGGCCATGCCCGGCGAAGACTCAGTTGGCCCAGACGCTGTTGGGGTCGCCGTTGCGGGCGCGGCGCTGGCTGGCGACGGCCAGGCGAGCGAAGCCGAAGGCCATGGCCAGCGCGATGGCATCGACCCAGAACAGCGGCCAATGGCCACGCGCGGCGGCGCGCCACAGCCAGTCACCATTGAGTGCGCCGTGCAGGACCGGCACCAGTGCAGTGCTGAGCGCTGCGGCCCACAGCAGCTCGCGCGCCGCCTGCGCGGGGCGGCGCAGTGCAGCCCACAGCGCACAGGCTGCCCAGCTGCCGAAGCAGGCCCAGCGGATGCCGTGGTCGACCGCCGACGGTGCCAACCGCTCCAGCACCAGCGCGGTGATGAAAGCGACCGAGATCGCCACGCACAGGCCGATGCACACGCCGACCGTGGCCCGCGCCATGTTCACCCCGGCGCGTGGCTGTTGCGGCTGGCGACGCTTGCGCCGCGACTCGATCCACAACAGGTTGCCGGAGTAGAACAGGAACGCACCGCCGAGGCCGAGCAGGAAGTACAGCCAGACCACCACGCCGTTGCCGAACTCGCCGAAGTGCAGGGCATAGGCGGCGCTGAGCGTGGCGTGGTTGGCATCGCGCTGGCCCGGCAGCTGGGAGGCCAGGACGTTGCCGGTGGCCACGTCCAGGGCCACCGAACCGAGCGGCCCGAGTGTGCCGGTGGATTCGCCCGTGATCTCGATCGTGGCGTTGGCATCGCCGGCGTTGGCCAGCTTCAGGTAGGCCGGCTCGAAGTTGGCCACGCCCTGTGCGCGGGCTACTTCAAGCGCGCGCGCATGCAGCAGGCGCAGGCTGCCCGGCGGTGCCGGGATGCCACTGGCGTCGCGCACCGGCGCGGTGTCCATTGCAGTCGGTACCGCCTGCAGGGCCTTGCCGTCGTAGATCAGTGGATTGAGCAGGGCCATCTGCACGAACACCAGGCAGAGCAGGGCGCCAGTGACCGCGAACATCAGGTGGAAGGGCAGGCTGAGCACGCCGATCACGTTGTGCGCGTCCTGCCACAGTTGTTTCAGGTTGCGGCCCGGACGCAGCGCGAACAGGTCGCCGAACAGCTTCGGCAGGTGGATCACCAGGCCGCTCAGCAGCGCCATGCCATACAGCAGGCTGACGATGCCCATCACGTAGATGCCGGCCACCGGCAGGCCGAGGCTGTAGTGCAGTTCGTTGACCAGTTCGGCCAGCCCGGTCTGTGGCGGCGTCGGGCTGCCGGCGATCTGGCCCGGCCAGGCATAGCGCCAGCTGCCGTCGTCGGCCTGCCAGTAGGCCAGGGGTTGCGGATGTTCGGCGCCGGGGAACGTCATGCCGACGTGGCGGCGGGCCTCCGGGTGTGCCGCCAGCACGTCTTCCAGCAGGTACTGCGCGTCGTCCAGGCCCGCCGGTAACGCGGTGGCTGCACCGGGCGTCTGCCACAGCGGCAGGTCGTGGTGGAACAGGGTCAGCGCACCCGCGTAGAAGGCCACGAACAGGCCGAAGCCGGCAACCAGGCCGACCCAGGTGTGCAGGGTGGTGAACGTACGCAGGGTCTGCGAGCTGAACTTCATGGGGTGAGTCTCATTGCACCGCGCCGGTCAGGCGCAGCAGCGTCAGCACGGCGAAGCCGGCCGCAGCGCTGCCGGCCAGTGTCACCCAGGCGCGCAGCGCGCTGCGGAAGCTGAACGCCCACAGGGCAGCCAGCATCCACAGCGGGATGAACGTGATCAGGCTGGGCACCAGCGCGTTCTGCCAGGGGCCCGGCGGCAACCACGTCACCAGCCCGGTCGCGGCCGCGGCCAGCAAGAAGCCGGCCACGATGCCGGCGAAGGCGCGCGGCCACATCAGGGCGACTCCGTGCCCGGGCGATGCCAGGCGGCCAGTGCCGGCAGCAGCATCGCGGCCAGCATCCAGGTGCACAGCATCGCCACCAGGCCAGCGGCAAAGCCGAGTTCGGCCATCCACAGCCACAATGCGGCCGCGGCGGCGACCAGGCCGATCTGGCGGCCGAGGCGGCCGGCGCGGCGCAGGCGGGGCCAGCGGCAGTGCGGCGAGGCGGCATAGAAGGCCAGTGCCGAGAACATCGCCGCCAGCATGCCCAGGCTGCAGAAGCCCAGCGTGGAAAGGCCGACGGTGATCATTGCGGGCGGCCGCCATGGCAGCGGGCCAGCGAACGCGGGGCACGGGCGGGGCCGGCGGGAGCCGGTCGGAGCGGGTGGCGCATCACGAGGTCCTGGGGGGAAGCGGGCAGGCTGGCACGGGGCGGGCTGCGCGGACATGGTAATCATTGCGTTTTCACGCCGCCAGCGAGGACCATTCAGCGGACCGTACGGTAGGCCTTGGGCTTTCCGGTGTGCTGGTTTAAGATCGTCGCAGAACCCTGACTGGAACAAGGTGGCCCGCGCCCAGCGCCGGCCGAGCGTGCGACATGAGCACTACCACCGCCCACTGTTGACCTGCCCCCGAAGGCCCTGTGTTCCAGGCGCCCTCGCGGCGCTTTTTTATTGCCCGGGCAATGGCCCGGGAACGCTTTCCAGCCCGCCCAGCGGGCCCCGCACGAAGCCAATGCGATGATCAACATTACCCTTCCCGACGGCAGCCGCCGCGAGTTCGAAAACCCCGTCAGCGTCATGGACGTCGCCCAGTCGATCGGTGCCGGCCTGGCCAAGGCCACCATCGCCGGCTCGGTCGATGGCGTGCTGGTCGATGCCAGTGACGTCATCGACCACGATGCCAGCCTGCGCATCATCACCGCCAAGGACGAGGAGGGCGTGGAGATCATCCGCCACTCCTGCGCCCATCTGGTCGGCCACGCCGTCAAGCAGCTGTACCCGGACGTGAAGATGGTGATCGGCCCGGTGATCGCCGAGGGCTTCTACTACGACATCTATTCCGAGCGCCCGTTCACCCCGGACGACATGGCCGCGATCGAGAAGCGCATGGGTGAGCTGATCGCCCAGGATTACGACGTCATCAAGAAGATGACGCCGCGCGCCGAAGTGATCGAGATCTTCAAGGCCCGTGGCGAGGACTACAAGCTGCGCCTGATCGAGGACATGTCCGACGACATCCAGGCGATGGGCATGTACTACCACCAGGAATACGTGGACATGTGCCGCGGCCCGCACGTGCCGAACACGCGCTTCCTGAAGGCCTTCAAGCTGACCCGCATCTCCGGCGCCTACTGGCGCGGCGATGCGCAGAACGAACAGCTGCAGCGCATCTACGGCACCGCCTGGGCCGACAAGAAGCAGCTCGAGGCGTACATCAAGCGCATCGAGGAAGCCGAGATGCGCGACCACCGCCGCATCGGCAAGCAGCAGGACCTGTTCCACCTGCAGGAAGAGGCGCCGGGCCTGGTGTTCTGGCACCCGAAGGGCTGGGCGTTGTGGCAGGTGGTCGAGCAGTACATGCGCAAGGTCTACCGCAGCAGCGGCTACGGCGAAGTGCGCTGCCCGCAGATCCTGGACGTGAGCCTGTGGAAGAAGTCCGGCCACTGGGACAACTACCAGGACAACATGTTCTTCACCGAGTCGGAGAAGCGCACCTACGCGGTCAAGCCGATGAACTGCCCGGGCCACATCCAGGTGTTCAACCAGGGCCTGCACAGCTACCGCGACCTGCCGATCCGCTACGGTGAGTTCGGTTCCTGCCACCGCAACGAGCCGTCCGGCGCGCTGCACGGCATCCTGCGCGTGCGTGGTTTCACCCAGGACGACGGCCATGTGTTCTGCACCGAGAGCCAGATCGAATCGGAAGTGACCGCGTTCCACCAGCA
The DNA here is from genome assembly GCF_059505245.1 of Stenotrophomonas sp. Taxonomy (NCBI): domain Bacteria; kingdom Pseudomonadati; phylum Pseudomonadota; class Gammaproteobacteria; order Lysobacterales; family Lysobacteraceae; genus Stenotrophomonas; species Stenotrophomonas sp. The sequence goes on along the minus strand of NZ_JCACKF010000042.1, from coordinate 274,149 downwards.
GGCGCTGGCGGTCTACCAGCACTTCGGCTTCGACGAGATCCAGATCAAGATCGCGCTGCGTCCGGAATCGCGCCTGGGCGACGACGCCACCTGGGACAAGGCCGAGGGCGCACTGCGTTCGGCGCTGTCCGCCTGTGGCGTGGAATGGCAGGAGCTGCCGGGCGAGGGCGCCTTCTACGGCCCGAAGATCGAGTACCACCTGAAGGACGCCATCGGCCGTACCTGGCAGCTGGGCACCATGCAGGTCGACTTCATGATGCCGGGCCGCCTCGGCGCCGAGTACGTGGATGAGAACAGCCAGAAGAAGCATCCGGTCATGCTGCACCGCGCCATCGTCGGCTCGATGGAGCGCTTCCTGGGCATCCTGATCGAGCACCATGCCGGCCAGTTCCCGGCCTGGCTGGCGCCGACCCAGGTGGTGGTGGCCAACATCACCGACGCCCAGGCCGACTACGTCTCGGGCGTGACCAAAACCCTTGCGGAGCAAGGCTTCCGCGTCAGCTCGGATTTGCGTAACGAGAAGATCGGCTATAAAATCCGCGAGCATACGTTGCAGCGCGTGCCCTACCTGCTGGTCATTGGTGACCGCGAGAAGGAAAATGGGGCTGTGGCGGTGCGTACGCGTTCTGGCGAAGACCTGGGCAGCATGAGCCTGCAGGCCTTCATCGAGCGGCTCCAGGCCGAGGGCGCGTAAGCAAAGGTCCGGTCCGGGGGCACAGGCACCCGGACCGGTTCGATACCCTTGGGAGAACGTAATATCAGCACCCCTGACAACAAACAGAACCGCAAGAATCAGGAAATCCGTGTGCCGCGCGTCCGCGTGATCGGCAGTGACGGAGAAATGATCGGCGTGTTGTCGCGCGACGAAGCGCTGTCCATGGCCGAAGATGAAGGCCTGGACCTGGTCGAAATCCAGCCGCAGGCCGATCCGCCGGTCTGCAAGATCATGGACTTCGGCAAGTTCAAGTTCGAAGCGCAGAAGAAGGCCAGCGAGGCCAAGAAGAAGACCAAGCAGGTCGAGATCAAGGAAGTGAAGTTCCGTCCGGTCACGGACGAGGGCGACTACCAGATCAAGCTGCGCAAGATGCGCGGGTTCCTTGAAGAAGGCGACAAGATCAAGGTCAACATCCGTTTCCGTGGCCGTGAAATGAGCCACCAGGAACTGGGTCGCGAAATGGCCAACCGGATCGAGACCGATCTGGGCGAGGACATCGTCATTGAATCCCGTCCGCGCCTGGAAGGGCGTCAGATGGTCATGATGATCGCGCCGAAGAAGAAGACCTGAGGCCTGACGGGCCGCCTTCCGGGGCGCCTGGCTGAATGGTTCAGGGTAAGGGGACGCCACTGGCGTCCCTTTGCTTTTGCAGGATGCCGGTGAAATGCCGGCGCAAGGGGTGCTGGGGCTGGTGGCAAGGCGGTTTTGCCTGTATCATGCCCGGCTCGACCCACCCAGGACGGGTCGTACGCCGATCATGGCAGGACGGAAAGAGCGGCCCAGGCCGCCGCCAGATCAGTCAGAAACCAGGGTCAAATCCCATCAAGGACATTGCAATGCCCAAGATCAAGACCAACCGGGCAGCGGCCAAGCGTTTCCGCAAGACCGCCTCGGGCAAGTACAAGTGCGGCCACGCCAACCGTAGCCACATCCTCACGAAGAAAGCGACCAAGCGTAAGCGTAATCTGCGTCAGACGGGCCATGTCCGTGCAGAAGACGCAGGCCGTCTGGACCGCATGCTCCCTTACCTCTGAGGAACTGAAAAATGGCACGAGTTAAGCGTGGCGTACAGGCGCGTCGCCGCCACAAGAAGATTCTGGATCTCGCCAAGGGCTATTACAACGCCCGCCGCAAGGTCTTCCGCGTCGCCAAGCAGGCGGTCATCAAGGCACAGCAGTACGCCTACATCGGCCGTAAGCAGAAGAAGCGCAACTTCCGTTCGCTGTGGATCACCCGTATCAATGCGGCTGCCCGCATCAACGGCCTGAGCTACAGCCGCTTCATGAACGGTCTGCTGAAGGCCGGCATCACCCTGGACCGCAAGGTCCTGGCTGACATCGCCGTGCACGACGCAGCCGGTTTTGCTGCGCTGGCCGAAAAGGCCAAGGGCGCGCTGGCGGCATAAGTCCTTCCCGATGCCGTAACCGTTCATCCGGAACGGTGTCAGGTCAAGGCAATGCATGGGGAAGGGCGCAAGTCCTTCCCCATTCTTTTTTGGGTCCCGGCGAGGCCATGGCGGCAGCGCGGGGACGGCGGTGGCGACAGGGGTCGGCCCTTCGCGCATCGCGATGGCAGATCGACTGGAGTTCCGGCCCCCCATGAGCGACATCCAATCCCTCACCACCCAGGCGCTGGCCGATGTGGCCGCCGCACAGAGCCCCGACGTGCTGGAACAGCTGCGCGTGGCCCTGCTTGGCAAGAGTGGCAGCATCACCTCGCAGCTCAAGCAGCTCGGCGCCCTGCCGGCCGACGAGCGCAAGGCCGCCGGTGAGGCGATCAACCAGGCCCGCGACGCGCTGACCCGCGCGCTCGGCGAGCGCAAGGCGCTGCTGGAAGATGCGGCACTGGATGCACGCCTGGCCGCCGAAGCCATCGACATCACCCTGCCGGGTCGCAACGGCGACCGCGCCGGCCTGCATCCGATCACCCGCACCCTGGAGCGCATCACCGGCATCTTCGGCCGGCTGGGCTACGAGCTGTCGGAAGGGCCGGAGATCGAGGACGACTGGCACAACTTCGAGGCGCTGAACTTCCCGCCGCACCATCCGGCGCGCGCCATGCACGACACCTTCTACTTCGGCGACGGCCGCCTGCTGCGCACGCACACCTCCGGCGTGCAGGTGCGCTACATGGGTGACCACGCGCCGCCGCTGCGCATGATCGCCGCCGGCAAGGTGTACCGCAGCGACAGCGACCAGACCCATTCGCCGATGTTCCATCAGGTGGAAGGCCTGCTGGTGGACGAGCATTCGACCTTCGCCGACCTGAAGGGCACGCTGGCCGAGTTCGTGCGCGCCTTCTTCGAGCGCGATTTCGAGATGCGCTTCCGCCCCAGCTATTTCCCGTTCGTTGAGCCGGGCGCGGAAGTGGACATCGCCTGGCAGCAGCCCGATGGCAGCACCCGCTGGCTGGAAGTGCTCGGCTGCGGCATGGTCCATCCGAACGTGCTGCGCAACGTCGGCATCGATCCGGAGCGCTACACCGGCTTCGCCTTCGGCATGGGCGTGGAGCGCTTTGCAATGCTGCGCTACGGCGTCAACGACCTGCGTGCGTTCTTCGAGAACGACGTGCGGTTCCTGAAACAGTTCGCGTAAGCCGCAACCGTGTAGGGCCGAGCCATGCTCGGCTGCTCCCAAATTCGCAGGCCCAGGCGCATGCGCCGGGCCCACCAGGATGACACCATGAAATTCTCCGAAAACTGGCTGCGCAGCCACGTCCCGACCGGCGCTTCGCGCGATGAACTGAGTGCAGTGCTGACCGCCATCGGCCTGGAAGTGGAAGACGTGACCGCGCTGGGCGAAGGCCTCGACCACGTGGTCGTGGCACGCATCGTCGACGCGGTGCGCCATCCGGAAGCGGATCGCCTGCAGGTGTGCAGGGTTGATGCCGGGCAGGGCGAACTGCTGCAGATCGTGTGCGGCGCCCCGAACGCGCGCCCGGGCCTGGTCGCGCCGCTGGCGATGGTCGGTGCGCAGATCGGCGAGCTGAAGATCAAGCCGGCCAAGCTGCGTGGCGTCGAGTCCAACGGCATGCTGTGCTCGGCCAAGGAACTGGGCCTGGACAACGATGCTTCCGGCCTGCTGGAACTGCCCGACGACGCACCGGTCGGCCAGACCCTGGTCGAGTACCTGGGCCTGCCGGATGCCAGCATCGAGATCAAGCTGACCCCGAACCGCGCCGACTGCTTCAGCCTGCGCGGCATCGCCTACGACGTCGCCGCCGCCACCCGCAGTGAAGTGCTGGACTTCGCTGCCGACGCCATTCCGGCAGTCGGCAGCCGTGAGCTGGGCATCCAGCTCGACGCCGGCGCCGAAGCGCCGCGTTACCTGGGCCGTGTCATCGAAGGCGTCAATGCTGCCGCCAGGACCCCGTTGTGGATGGCCGAGCGCCTGCGCCGCAGTGGCGTGCGTCCGGTCTCGCTGCTGGTCGACATCACCCAGTATGTGATGCTGGAGCTGGGCCAGCCGATGCACGCCTACGACCTGGGCACCCTGCAGGGCAGCATCGCCGTACGCCGTTCGCGCGCGGGCGAGACGCTGAAGCTGCTGGACGGCCGCGATGCTGCGCTGGACGACAGCTTCCTGGTGGTCACCGACGCTGACCGCGCGGTCGGCCTGGCCGGCCTGATGGGCGGCTTCGACACCCGCGTCACCGACGCGACCACCGCCGTGTTCCTGGAAGCGGCGCACTTCGCGCCGGCCGCGATCATGGGTCGTGGCCGCAAGCTTGGCCTGCACACCGATGCCGGCCATCGCTTCGAGCGCGGCGTCGATCCGGCGCTGCCGCGCACCGCGATCGAGTACGCCACCCGCCTGGTGCTGGACCTGGCCGGCGGTACCCCGGCACCGGTCACCGAGGCCGTGCGTGAAGCCGATCTGCCGCAGCCGGCGACCATCGTGCTGCGCCGCGCCCGCATCACCCGCGTGCTCGGCATCACCATCGACGATGCGGAAGTCGAGCGCATCCTGCGCGCGCTGGGCATGGACGTGGTCGCCGCCGCCGACGGCTGGCAGGTGGTCGCGCCGAGCCGCCGCTTCGACATCGCCATCGAAGAAGACCTGATCGAAGAGCTGGCCCGCATCCACGGTTACGAGCAGATCCCGACCACGCTGCCGGGCGGTGCCTCGCGCGTGGCGATGCCGAGCGAGACCCAGCTGGAGGCGCTGAGCGTGCGCCGCCAGCTGATCGCCCGTGACCAGCAGGAAACCGTCAATTTCGCCTTCGTCGACGACGCGCTGCTGACCCAGTGGCAGCTGCGCGACGGCCTGGTGCCGCTGGCCAACCCGCTGTCGGCCGAACTGGCGGTGATGCGCCCGTCGCTGCTGCCGGGCCTGGTCGCCACGTTGGGCCGCAACGCCGCCCGCCAGTTGGGCCGCGTGCGTCTGTTCGAGCTCGGCCGCGTGTTCGCCCAGCAGGCCGGAGACGGCCAGCCGGCACCGCTGGAAACCCCGCGCGTGGCCGCTGCGGTCTGCGGTGAGGCGCAGGCGGTGCAGTGGGGCCTGCCGACCCGCAAGGTCGACTTCCATGACCTGAAGGGCGACCTGGAATCGCTGGCGGCCGCCAGTGGCGCGCAACTGGAGTTCCGCCCGTCCGTCCGCGCCTACGGCCACCCGGCGCGTTCGGCCGAGGTGTTCCGCGATGGCGTGGCGATCGGCTGGATCGGCCAGATCCACCCGCGCCTGACCCGGGCGATGGATATCGAAGCCGACGTCTACGCCTTCGAGCTGGACCTGGAGCCGCTGACCGCCCGCCGACTGCCGCGCGCCGGCGAACTGTCGCGCTTCCCGGCGGTGCGTCGCGACCTGGCGTTCCTGGTGCCTGAACAGGTGGCCTGGGCCGATCTGGCGGCCACCGTCCGCCAGGCCGCCGGCCCGCTGCTGCGCGACCTGAACCTGTTCGACCGTTACGTCGGCCAGGGCGTCGAGCCGGGATTCAAGAGTCTCGCTATGGGCTTGATTTTGCAGGACAAGTCGCGCACTCTGACGGACCGCGACGTGGATGCGGTGGTGGCCGAGGCGGTCACTGCCATCGAGCGTGAACACCACGCCCGGATCCGCGGCTGAGCGGGCAGCACTCGGGGGTAGCAGGCAATGGCATTGACCAAGGCGGAGATGGCGGAAAAGCTGTTCGACGAAGTCGGTCTGAACAAGCGGGAAGCCAAGGAATTCGTCGACGCGTTTTTCGATGTGCTGCGTGAAGCATTGGAACAGGGACGTCAGGTGAAGCTGTCGGGCTTCGGTAATTTCGATCTGCGGCGCAAGAACCAGCGCCCGGGTCGCAACCCCAAGACCGGCGAGGAAATTCCGATTTCCGCCCGTACGGTGGTCACCTTCCGTCCGGGCCAGAAGCTCAAGGAGAGGGTGGAAGCTTATGCTGGATCCGGGCAGTAACCGCGAACTACCGCCGATCCCGGCCAAGCGCTACTTCACCATCGGTGAAGTCAGTGAGCTGTGCGACGTCAAGCCGCATGTCCTGCGCTACTGGGAAACCGAGTTTCCCAGCCTTGAGCCGGCCAAGCGCCGAGGCAACCGCCGCTACTACCAGCGCCACGACGTGCTGATGGTGCGGCAGATCCGCAGCCTGCTGTACGAACAGGGCTACACGATCGGTGGTGCACGCCTGCGTCTGGACGGCCCCGATGCCCGCGAGGAATCGGCGCTGAGCAACCAGATCATCAAGCAGGTGCGCATGGAGCTGGAAGAAGTGCTGCAGTTGCTGCGCCGCTGATCCCATTTCCATCGTAATCCGCTATACTTCACGGCCCGCCGCAGTGGCGGGCACATCGCAGCATCAGTCGGGGCGTAGCGCAGCCTGGTAGCGCATCTGCCTGGGGGGCAGAGGGTCGTCGGTTCGAATCCGGCCGTCCCGACCACTGTGATGAATCAAGAAGCCCGCGCAGCGATGCGTGGGCTTTTTTGTGCGTGCGGTGTATGCTGCGCGCCACTCGTACTACCGCGGCTGCTGAACCCGGTACTCACGAGAACACATCATGGATTCTGCAAGAAACCGTGCCTGGCGTCGCAGCCAGGCTCGCAACCGTGGTGGCGACCGCGCCACGACCGCCTACAGCTACAAGCCCGAGAAGAACTGGAAGCTGCTGTATACGCGCGATGCCAAGCTCGCGCGCGCACGCCAGCTGGGCTTCACTTATCCGGTCCTCAGCGCCCGCCAACTGCAGGAACAGGAATGATCAACCTGCTGTTCGTCTGCAGCCGCAACCAGCTGCGCAGCCCGACCGCCGAAGCCATGTGGCGACGGCGACCCGGCTTCGCTGCGCTGTCGGCCGGCACCAGCCCGCATGCACGACGCCCCATCGGCCCGGCGGATATCCGCTGGGCCGATGTCATTTTCGTGATGGAGGCCAAGCACCAGCATCGCCTGCAGGCCGCGTATGCGCGCCTGCTGGAATACAAGCGCCTGCATTGCCTGGATATCCCCGACGACTATCGCTGCATGGATCCGCTGTTGATGGACCTGCTGGACGCCAAGGTGGCCACGTATCTCGATCAGCTGCCGGCAAAGCGGTAGAGCAGCTCCGGATCGCCTTCGTCCAATCCGTGCACGATGCCGCTGTCGATGAAACCCGAAGCGGCGAGCAGGCGTTGCATGCCGGTATTGGAAGCATTGGTCGAAGTGAACAGCCTGCCGTGGCCGTGCAGCGCGATGGCATGGCGCAGCAGGGCGGCGCCGACGCCCTGGCTGCGTTGTTCGCGCGCCACCATCAGCATCTCGACGAAGGCTTCGCCGAAGAAGTGATGGTGGATGACCAGGTAACCGGCCAGCTGACCGGCCCATTCGGCCACGTGCATGCCACCATTGGCCTGCCAGTCGCTGATCTGCCGTGCGCGTTGCGGATCGTGGACCGCAACGCTGTCGAGCGCGATCAACGCGGAAACGTCGGCGGGCATTGCCTCGCGGATGTGCAACATCGTCGAGGAGGGATCGGGCGGCACCATCGAAGGCTCCTGGGCTGGGTACGCCCAGTCTATCGATCGCGTCGGCCGTGTCTGCGCATCCGCCACAGCCAGCGTGTGGTCGGCAGTCAATACACACGGAACTCGGCACGGCAGCCGTCGCTGACCCACACGCCGCGGCGGTCCCAGCCCCAGTTGCGATCCTCGACGCACGGTGTCACCGACTTCTGCTTGACCAGGCGTACCTCGTGGCGCACACGGATGCGGCATTCCTTCTCCTTCTGCTCGTAGGACTCGCAGACCAGGCGCTCGCCATCGTCATCGCGGTCACGGTCACGGTCCCGGCCGCGCCCCGGCCAGCGGCCGCGTCCCTGTCCGTCGGCCACGAACTCGGCGCGACAACCGTCGGTGACCCAGAGCATGCGGCGGCTCTGGCCCCAGTTCTGGTCCTCTACGCAGCGAGTGACCGACAGCTGCCTGGCCAGGCGCATGCGGCCTTCGATCGGGCACTGCTGGGTCTTGTTGAACTGCGATTCGCAGCGCAGCGGCGCAATGGGATCGCTGTCGTAATCCTGGGCGGCCACCGTGGTGGCGGCCAGCAGCAGGGCCAGGGTGGGGAGGGCAATCGGCAGCAGCAGGCGATGGGTCATGGGGGGGGCCTCGGCAGGGGAACGGGCCGCAAGAATGGACCAGCCCGGGGCCATCGGAACGGATCGTTCCGGCGTTGGCTCAGTGGGGATTTAGTAGTGTGCACCGGCCCATGCAGAGCCTTACATCCCTTATCATCGCGGCACATCCGATCGCATCGGCTTACACCTTCTTACATCTCTCCCACGCTTGCCGGCCCAGCCTGTGGCTGCCGTCACTGGCGTGCAGCCGGCGTGTGGAGGAGGATGCGCGGACCACGACGACCACAGGGGGTTGCGTTGATCAGCAGTACCGTCATTCATCGCTCGGCTGGCGCAGAGGCCGGGCAGGTGCGTGTCCTGGACACCACGTTCAAGGGCAAGCATGTGTTCATTGCGTGGGGCCTGCGCGGGCCGGAACTGGCCCGCAGCGCGGACCCGCCCACCACCGTGGCTGCGCGCAAGGCGCTGCATGCCGTGGCCGGCCACAGCGAGGGACCGCGCAGCCCGGAAGTGTTCATCGCCAACCAGTCGGCGGTGGCGATTACCGTCTATCGGCTGCTGACCGAGGCGCGTTCGGGCGATGCCATCTTCTTCCTGTGTGATTCGCAGGCCGTGGTCGACTGGTTGATCACCGCACTGGAAGTGCAGGGCGAAGGCTGACAGCGCGCAGGGTCAGGCCAGTGCCGCATCCACCGCCGCCAGGGCGTGCAGGGTGGTGGTGTCGTACAGCGGCACCGGGCTGTCCTCGGCGCGGACCAGCAACATGATTTCGGTACAGCCGAGGATGATCGCTTCGGCGCCGCGTGCGACCAGGCGCGCGATCACGCCGGCGTATGCCTGCCGCGAATGCTCGCTGACCACGCCGCAGATCAGCTCCTGGTAGATGATGTCGTGCACGCTGCGGCGATCATCGGCCTCCGGAACCAGTACCTCCAGCCCGAAGCGGTCCTGCAGCCGGTCGCGGTAGAACGCCTGCTCCATGGTGAAGGCGGTGCCGAGCAGTCCCACCTTGCGGATGCCGGCCTGCAGGATCGCCGCGGCGGTCGGGTCCGCGATATGCAGCAGGGGCAGCGGGCATCCGGCTTCGATCCGGCCGGCCAGCGTGTGCATGGTGTTGGTGCAGATCACCAGCAGCTCGGCGCCACCGGCCTGCAGCCGCCGTGCAGCATCGAGCATGTGGTTGCCCAGCAGATCCCATTGGCCGTCGTGCTGCAGCTGCTTGATGCCGGCGAAATCCACCGACCACAGCAGCAGTTGCGCCGAATGTGCACCACCGAGGCGATGCCGCACCGCCTCGTTGATGAGCCGGTAGTACTGCGCCGAGCTTTCCCAGCTCATGCCGCCGATCAGGCCAAGGGTCTTCATGCACTGCTCCAAGCCAGAGACGGCCATTGCAGCACAGATGGCAGTGGCGCTGCCGTGCACGGGCGCCGGCATCTGTAACCGTCGCATCCACCGCCCGCTGTATGTGCCGCGTCCTGCATGGGTGCCCTATGCTGGTGCCGTCTTCTGAAGTGGAAACCGGCAATGGCCCTGCATACCTGGTGGTGGTTCCTGGCCACGGTCTTCGTGCTGTGCGGGACGCCCGGGCCGAACATGCTGCACATCCTCGGGCGCAGCGTCGGGCTGGGGTTCCGTGGCAGCGTGCCGGCCATGGCCGGCTGCCTGCTGGCGATGCTGCTGGTGCTGGCCGCATCCGCTGCGGGCCTGAGCGCGTTGCTGCACTCCTCGCCGATGCTGTTCGAAGTGCTGCGCTATCTCGGTGTGGCCTACCTGGCCTGGCTTGGCATCAAGGCGTGGCGTGACAGTTGCCGCCCGGCACCCGCGGTGGCCGATGCTGCCGAGGTCACACTGGCGCCGGTACATGGCGCAGCGACGGTATTCCGTGGCGGCCTGTGGGTTGGCTTGAGCAACCCCAAGCTGTTGTTGTTCGCCGCGGCGTTCCTGCCGCAGTTCGTTGATCCGTCGCGTAGCCAGGCCGTGCAGTACAGCGTGCTGGTGGCGACCTTCGCGGCCTGCGAACTGTTCTGGTACGTGATGTACGCCGCCGGTGGCCACGGCCTGCGTCGTTGGCTTGCAAAGCCATTCGCACGGCGCTGGTTCGAGCGGCTGGTGGGAAGCGTGTTCCTGGCCTTCGCGGTGGCGCTGCTGCGCTTCCGGCCGCGCTGATTCACGCCGCACACGCGGCCTTTTCACGATTGCCGCATCGGCTGCGGCCTAGCCTGATCACACCGTTTGCGTTCCCTGCGGGGTAAGGACTGACATGATCAAGTGGGCCATCATTTTCGCCATCATCGGCATCATCGCCGGCGTGCTGGGCTTCGGCGGCATCGCCGGTGCCGCTGTGGGCATCGCCAAATTCCTGTTCTGGGCCGGCATCATCATTGCCGTGGTGCTGTTCCTGATCGGCATGAGCGTGGCGAAGAAGGTCAGCTAGCACCTGTCGCGCAGCAGCGCGTTCAGTGCGCGCTGCTGCGCGAGAACAGGTTGATCACCAGCACGCCGGCGCAGATCAGCGCGATGCCGGCCAGCGCAGCTGCATCCAGCCGCTGCTTGAACACCACCAGGCCGATCAGCGAGATCAGCACGATGCCGACGCCGGACCAGATCGCATAGGCGATGCCGGTCGGCACCGACTTCATGGTGACCGACAGCAGGTAGAAGCACAGCCCGTAGCCGACCAGCGCGCCCAGTGTCGGCCACAGCCGGCTCATGCCGTCCGAGGCCTTAAGCAGCGACGTGGCAATCACTTCCAGCACGATGGCGGCGGCCAGGTAGATATAGGGGTTCATCGCGGGCTCCGGGTCACTGCGGGTCGCACAGCTTGAGGGCCTGCTCGGCCATCGCCAGCGCATTGAGGCGCTCTGCTTCGTCCAGCGGCCGACCATAGGCGGTGGCCCAATAGCCATCGGCCGCGCAGCGTGCCGCGTACAGGCGCGGATCGCCGGCTTCGCCGGGGAACTCGGCCAGCATCGCGCGCTTCCAGTCGCGCCAGTGCGCCAGCAGGGCCGGCTCCATCAGGTTGCCCAGGGTCAGGCCGATGTCGTTGTCCTGTTCCTGCTGCAGCAGGTGCTCGAAGTTGGCCCGCACATAGGCGCGGCTGAAGCAGCCGTGGCCGGGCGTGCCGTCCTGCAGGAGCGCGCGCACACGCGCCTCGAATTCGCCGATGAGTGCGCCGATGGCTTCATCGACCAGTGCCTGCTTGCTGCTGAAATGGTGGAACAACGCGCCCTTGCTGACCCCGGCCACGCGCGCGACATCCTGCACGGTCAGTGCCGCCAGCCCGTGCTGGCCAATCACGGCAATGGTGGCGTGCAGCAATGACTGGCGCACGCTGTCGGGCGCTTTGCGCCGCGAGCGGGGAGGGGGGGAGGACATGATGGGAAGAAACCGACTGGACGGTATGATTGTAGCGCAGCCGGATCGCGTCACCGGCGCGACCATCGGCCACCGCCCGGTGGGAGCCGGATCAATCGTCGATGCGTGCGAAACGCGCCTGCGGGCCGTGTTTGCCTGGGACCTGCTCGACGAACATCGGGTAGGGGCGTACCCACAGGCCACCTTCGCCGTAGAGTGCGCGGTACAGCACCAATGGTTCCAGCGTCTCGCTGCTGCGGACGATGTCGATCACTTCGTATTCGCCGCCCTTGAAGTGGCGATACCGGCCACGGGCGAGGTCGGGCAGGGGACTCAGCTCAGCCATGACGGGTCGTGCTCACTTGCGCGCCGGGCTGGCGGGCGTGGCGCAGTACGCGTCGATCGCCTCGGCGCTGTTGGCCAGGCCGTGTGCCTGTGCCAGCTCCCAGGGCCGCTCGCAGCGCTGGCTGTGCTCGCACCACTGGTAGCCGGCCGAGCCGATGCAGCCGTGCGCGTCGCGATCGCCGCCTACCTTGGGCATGGTGGTCGAAGGCTTGCCGTCGGCACGCGGGGCTGCATTGTCCGGGCTCGCGCATGCGGCCAGAACCAGCAGCGCTGGAATCAGAAGAAGCACCTTCATGCGCGAGCTCCGTGCGTAAAGCAACATTTTCTGTCGCAAATAGCCCGTCAGCAAGCGCTCAATGCACGGCGGCGCGGACCAACTCTTCGATCAGAATCAGATAGCTGGCCACGAAATAGAACTTCAGCAACGTCGAACGCTGGTGCGAGAAGAAGGTGCGCATGTGGAAGGGGCCCCTGTTGATGATGGTAGTGTGAAGCCCGGCTGACTCCGTGACAAGGATCACGGAATGAACGAGCTAAACGGACTCAGGGATGTGATGAGGGCGGGGTTCTGACGCACTGGCGCGGACTTTTCGTACAAATCTGATAGGCCATTCCGGAGGCGGTCGCTAGCCTGATGGTGTAACGGCGAGCGGCACGTCTGCCTGCCACCGCACCCTCTATCCGCAGGAGCCTCCCCATGGTCATCACCGTCCAATGCACTGCCCAGCGCTGGTCCGTACTGCACCCGCAGGCACGCGAGGCCACCCGCTACGCACGTGGCGCCGACGCCTTTGACGCCGCCGCCGCGCTGGCCCTGGAGCATCACCGCCGCACCGGCCAGCGCAGCACGGTGCGGGTCGCGGCGCTTGGCAATACGGTAGACGCGCTTCACGTCGGAGAGTGACGCCAGCAACCGTGACGCAGTCAGGTCCGGTTGCGTTGTTTGAATGGGGAAAAACTGCCGTTGCGCTCCCCTCTGTGCGCCGGGCCGTGAATCCCGGATGCTTGCGCCATCGTATTCATCTGGAGATTTCGATGGGCAACGCACTCACTTGGCGCACCCTGGCCTGCACCCTGTTGCCGATGCTGGCGGCGGCCGGCGGCGCCCAGGCGCAGAGCTATGGCTACGGCTATGACGACGACCGCTATGGTGGCCGCGATGGCAGCGGCATCGTGCGCTGCGAGTCGGTCAAGAACCGCAGCAATGAGTGCCGCCTGGACGGCCGCGCGCGGTTGATCCGCCAGTTGTCCGGTTCGCCCTGTGTGGAAGGTGAGACCTGGGGCCAGTCGCGCAACGGCGTCTGGGTCACACAGGGGTGCCGTGCCGAATTCGTCGGTGAATACCGCCGCGGTGGCGGCTGGGGTGGCAATGGTGGCGGCTGGGGCAATGGCAATGGCAACGGATGGGGCGGCGGCGATGTGGTCACCTGCCATTCCAATGGACATCGGCAGGAGTACTGCGATGCGCGCATCCGCCGGGGTGTGCGCCTGATCCGCCAGGACTCACGCAGCGCCTGCATCGAAGGCCAGAGCTGGGGCTGGGATCGCCGCGGCATCTGGGTGAGTGATGGCTGCCGGGCGCAGTTCCAGGTGAACTGAGCTTTACGGGTTCAGCCCATGAAAATCAGAATAATCTGATACAGCTCACATTTTGAACGCCGTATTGTCTGCGATCAGGGCACGTTGCGTGCCCTGAATTCCAGCGGTGCCGTGTGCCATAACCGGCATGGGCATCCCGCCGCCATCGATACGCTGCCTCAAGGAGTGAGCTGCATGTTGATCCGCCTGCAATGCGAACAGCGCCAGTGGCGCGTGCTGCATCCGGACCGCCCGGAGCCGATCGAGTTCCGCGATGGCGCCCGCGCCTACGACTTCGCCGAGACCCTGGCCCGCCTGCACTTTGTCGACACCGGTCAGCGTGCGGCCGTGCGCGTGGAAGCCAGCGGCGCATTCGTCGAAGCGGTCAGTTACGGCTGAGCGCGGGTGCCTGCCAAGGCAGGCACCCGGAATTCCATCATCCACGCATGGCGTGGATCTACGGGTTGCGAGCCTGGAGGGTGCGGACGCTGTCCGCGCCCATTGCGCCCTGTGTGGATCTACCGGGTGGTGATCGGCCTCAGCCTGCCGCGCTGAGCGGCGGGGTACCTGCGGCGAGCTGCGGCCAGCGCTTGAGCACAGCAGCGCGGATGCCGGCGGCGTCGATGCCGGCTTCGGCCAGCAGGTCTTCGCGGCTGGCATGGTGCTGGTAGCTGTCGGGCAGCCCCAGGTGCAGGATCGGACGCAGCACGCCTTCGGCATTGAGCAGCTCACCAACACCGGAGCCGGCGCCACCGGCCACCACGTTGTCTTCGATCGTCACCAGGCCCTCGTGCTGGGCGGCGACAGCCAGCACCAGCTCGCGGTCCAGCGGCTTGATGAAACGCATGTTGACCACGCTCAGGCCCAGTTCGCGGCCGACCTGCTCGGCGGCGGCCACGGTGCTGCCGAAGGCGAGCAGGGCAATGCGGCTGCCCTGCAGGCGCAGTTCGCCCTTGCCGATCGGCAGGGTCGACAGGTCGGTGCCGGCTGCAACGCCGGTGCCGGTACCGCGCGGGTAGCGCACGGCGGCCGGGCCCGGGTGCTGCAGGCCGGTGCTGAGCATCTGCCGGCACTCGGCTTCGTTGGACGGTGCCATCACCACCAGGTTCGGCACGCAACGCAGGAAGCTCAGGTCGAGGTTGCCGGCATGGGTCGCACCGTCCGGGCCGACCACGCCGGCGCGGTCAATCGCGAACAGCACGTCCAGGTCCTGGATCGCCACGTCATGTACCAGCTGGTCGTACGCGCGCTGCAGGAAGGTCGAGTAGATCGCCACCACCGGCTTGCCACCCTGGGTAGCCATGCCAGCGGCGAGGGTGACCGCATGCTGCTCGGCAATCGCAACGTCGAAATAGCGCTGCGGGTATTCCTTGCTGAAACGCACCAGGCCGGAGCCTTCGCGCATCGCCGGGGTGATGCCGTACAGGCGCGGCTCGGCGGCGGCGGCATCGCACAGCCAGTCGCTGAATACATCGGTGTAGGTCGGCTTCTTGGCCCCGGCCTTGGCCACCAGCCCCTTGTCCGGATCGAACGGGCCCACGGCGTGGTAACCGATCTGGTCGCCCTCGGCCGGCTCGTAACCCTTGCCCTTGGTGGTCATCACATGCAGCAGCTTCGGGCCCTTGGAGGCGCGCAGCGTCTTCAGCGTGGACAGCAGGGCGGGCATGTCGTGGCCGTCGATCGGGCCGGTGTAGTGGAAGCCCATTTCCTCGAACATCGTGGAGGGCACGAACATGCCCTTCCAGTGTTCTTCCCAGCGCTTCACGAAGCGTGCCGGGTTGTTCTTCTTGTCACCGAGAATCTTCTTGCCGCCTTCGCGCAGCGCGTTGAGCGTGCGGCTGCCGGTGGCGCGGCCCAGCATCTTGGTCAGGCCGCCCACGGCCTCGGAGATCGACATGTTGTTGTCGTTGAGGATCACCAGCAGGTTCGGCTCCGGCTCCATGCCGCCAGCGTGCATCAGCGCTTCGAACGCCATGCCGGCGGTCATCGCGCCGTCACCGATCACCGCCACGATCTTGCGGTCGTCGCCTTCGGACTGGCGGGCGATGGCCATGCCCAGTGCGGCCGAGATCGAGGTCGAGGAGTGGCCGACACCAAAAGTGTCGTACTCGCTTTCCTCGCGCTTCGGGAACGGCGCGATGCCGTCCTTCTGCTTGACGGTGTGGATTTCGTCGCGGCGGCCGGTCAGGATCTTGTGCGGGTAGGTCTGATGGCCGACGTCCCAGACCAGCTGGTCGTGCGGTGTCTGGTACAGGTAGTGCAGGGCCACGGTGAGTTCGATCACGCCCAGGCCGGCGGCGAAGTGACCGCCACTCTTGCCCACCGATTCAATGAGGTAGGCGCGCAGTTCGTCGGCAACCGCCCTCAATTCGGATTCGTCGAACGTGCGCAGGTCATCCGGCGTCTGGATGCGCGCGAGGCGGGGATAGCGGGCAGAGTCGATCATCATGTTCGCACTTTTTCTGAACGCCCATTTTCGCCCTCAAACGGGGGTGGGGCAAGCAAACGCCGCCGTCCGTGACAGGACGGTGAGGGTTGCATTTTCAGGCGTTCAGGTGCTCAGTTTCGAGCGCTTGGGCAATTGCGCCTTCAGGAAGGCCATCTGGTCGGCCAGGATGTTGCGGTTGGACAGGATCAGGTGCTCGATCCAGCTGGGCCGGTAGGGCACTGCCAGCAGGGGCATGCCGGCCTGCTGCGGGGTGCGGTCGCTCTTGCGCGAATTGCAGTGGAAGCAGGCGGTGACCACGTTTTCCCAGCAGTCCAGGCCGCCCTTGGACAGAGGCATGACGTGGTCGCGGGTGAGCGTGGGGCGGCTGAACTGCTGGCCGCAGTACATGCACAGATGGGCATCGCGGGCGAAAAGGGCCTGGTTGGTCAGGTTCGGCGTCGGGTCGATCGCACGGGAGCGGGCGTGGCCGCGGGCGGCGATGATCGGGTGCAGGTCCATGCCGCTCTGCAGGCCGCTGAAGCGGTTGGTGCCGCCGTGGATGTGCAGGCAGGGGTCGCCGAGCGTCCAGGCCACCGCCTCGCGGGCGTAGAGGCAGGCCGCATCCTGCCAAGTGATCCAGTCCAGTACGCGTCCGTGGGCATCAAGCGAGAGCAGCCGGACCGAACCGGGGCGATGCAGCGTCGTGGCGTTGGGCGATGCTTCGGCGCCCGGAGCAGAAAACGGAGCTCCGGCTTCGATCAGACCCAAGCGTGTAGTGTCTGTCTCCATCGGGAGAACAGCTTATACCTGAATCATTGCGATTTGGGTATCGCCCGGAGGGCGAAACCCAAATCGCAATGATTCAGGTCCGCGCATTCCTCCTATCCCCCGCACCTGTCGGTGCGCGCCCTTTAGCAACCCGGCCCGCCGTCGGCGCGCTGGGTTGCCCGCGCATTCTTCCTAATCCCCGCGCCTGTCGGCGCGCCCCCTTTAACAAAAGGGGGCTCTTCTCCAGAAGGATTTCAGGGGTTCTCATCCACGCGTGGCGTGGATCTACAGCAGCGGAAATCTGTCGAAGGCGGGGTGGGTCCGGTGGCGTGCGCCGTCCCCCGCAATTGGACCCACCTCGCCATCCCGCAGGAAGCCGGCTGTTGCGGTTGCCGGCCAGCGGCCGGCACTACCGCGGGTGCCGGGCGAAGCCCGGCTCAGGCGCCGAAGCGCTCGTCGTCCATGGCCATCAGCGGCGCGGCGCCGGCCTGGATCGCGGCGGCGTGGCTGAGGGTGCGCGGCAGCACGCGGGCGAAGTAGAACCGTGCGGTCTCGCGCTTGCCCTGGGCGAAGGCGGCGCCGTGCGCGCTGGCATCGGCGGCGGCCACGCTGCGGGCCCACCAGTAGGCCAGCACCACGTAACCCGAATAGAACAGGTAGTCGTAGCTGGCCGCGCCCAGTTCGTCGGGATTGGCGGCCGCGCGCTGCAGCACGTCCATCGTCAGCTTGCCCCATTCGGCGGCCTTGGCGCGCAGCGGGCCGATGAACTCGGCCAGCGCTTCGTTGCCCTCGTGTTCCTTGGCGAAGGCTTCGATCTCGGCCAGCATCAGCTTCAGGCCGGCGCCCTGGCTGGATGCGGTCTTGCGGCCGATCAGGTCCAGCGCCTGGATGCCGGTGGTGCCTTCATACAGCGTGGTGATGCGTGCATCTCGGGCCAGCTGCTCCATGCCGTGCTCGCGGATGTAGCCGTGGCCACCGAAGCACTGCAGGGCGTTGTAGGTGTTCTCGATGCCCCATTCGGTCTGGCAGGCCTTGGAGATCGGGGTCAGGAAACTCACCAGGGTGTCGGCGCGCTCGCGCTCGGCGGCATCCTCGGCGTGGTGGGCGATGTCGATCAGGGTGGCGGCGTGCAGCGCCAGCAGGCGGCTGCCTTCGACCAGCGACTTCACGGTCAGCAGCATGCGACGCACGTCCGGGTGGACCAGGATCGGGTCGGCCGGCTTGTCCGGGAACCTGGCGCCGCTCAGGGCGCGCGACTGCAGGCGCTCACGGCTGTACTTCAGTGCGTTCTGGTAGGCGCGCTCGGACAGGCCGATGCCCTGCAGGCCGACACCCAGGCGCGCGGTGTTCATCATGGTGAACATGGCCTGCAGGCCCTTGTGCGGCTGGCCGACCAGGTAACCCTGCGCACCATCGAAGTTCATCACGCAGGTGACCGACCCCTTGATGCCCATCTTGTGTTCGATCGAGCCACAGCGCAGTGCATTGCGCTCGCCGACGTTGCCATCGCGGTCGACCTTGAACTTCGGGGTGACGAACAGCGAGATGCCCTTGGCGCCCGGAGGGGCGTCGGGCAGCTTGGCCAGCACCAGGTGCACGATGTTCCCGGTCAGGTCGTGCTCCCCGGCGGTGATGAAGATCTTGGTGCCGGTGATCGAGTAGCTGCCGTCGGCGTTCGGCTCGGCCTTGGTCTTGAGCAGGCCCAGGTCGGTGCCGCAGTGCGGCTCGGTCAGGCACATCGTGCCGGTCCAGCGGCCTTCGATCAGCGGCTTGAGGAAGGCGTCGTGCTGCCACGCCTCGCCGTGCTGCTTCAGCGCTTCAATGGCGCCGTGCGAGAGCAGCGGGAAGTTGCCCCACGCCAGGTTGGCGGCGTTGATCATTTCGTTGAGCGGCACCCCCAGGGTGTGCGGCAGGCCCTGGCCGCCCAGCTCCGGTGAGGCGGTCAGGCCGGTCCAGCCGCCATCGACGAACTGGTCGTAGGCCTGCTTGAAGCCGGGCGGGGTGGTCACTTCACCGGTGGCCTGGTCGAGTACGCAGCCGATCTCGTCGCCGACGCTGTTGAGCGGGGCCAGCACGGTGGCGCTGAAGCGGCCGGCTTCCTCCAGAACGGCATCGACCACGTCGGCGGTGGCGTCGGTGAAGCCCAGGCGGGCGAACAGGGGTTCGACCTTGAGCACGTCGTGCAGGGCGAAACGGAGGTCGGAAAGCGGGGCGGTGTAGCTGCTCATCGGTACGTCTCGATTTGATCAGGGCAGAGGGGAGCGGCGCCGGGCGCCGCGACGAAAGGCGGGTTCAGCGCAGCACGCCGGGCAGGCCGGGGGCCTGGTTGAGGGTGCTGCGGCTGCTGATGTCGAAGCTGCGCTGCTTCTTTTCCTGCGGCGTGGCCGCCACCGTTCCCTTCAGGGCGTAGGCCAGGGTGCGGTTGCTGGCCAGCGCGTCGGCCACCACCAGGCGCGCGGTCGAGCTGGGCACGAGGTCGACATTGATGACGTCGGCGGAGGTGCCGCCGATGGAAATGCCGGGCTTGACCTGCAGGGTGCCGGCATCGCTGTCGCCGACGGTCAGCGCCAGTGAGACATCATCGAAGGTCATCGGCATCGAGCTGAAGTTCTGCAGGCGCAGGGCCACGGTCCAGTTGCCGTCGGCACGCACGGTCAGCTGCTGCAGGCTGGCCGCCGGTTCCGAAACACGCTTGACGATGCCGTTGCTGCAGGCAACAAGGGCGAGGGTGCACAGGACGATCAAGGCGGTACGGAAGCGGTGGAGCATGGGCGCAAGTCCTCTGGAGGGGGTGCGTTGGGGTAAGCATACTACGGCGTATGGTTTTATGGATCGCCCGGAGCGACCCGTCCGCAGAGGGTAGCGCGTGAAGATGGCGGTCGGGCATGCACAACGCCGGATGGCGCGCGCACGATGCGCCGGATGCGAAGCGGTTCAGTCGGCCGCGGGATCGCGCAGCGGGGCCATCAGGCGCAGTGGCCCGAGGTCGTACCCCATCGACTCGGCCTTGGCTTTCAACTGTTCGAACCGATCGCGCTCCATCTCCGGCAGGCGCGAGAGGATCCACAGATACTTGCGGCCGGGTTCGCCGACGAGGGCCCATTGATAGTCCGGGTCCAGCGCCAGCACCCAGTAGTCGGCCCAGACCAGGGGCGCCCAGCTCAGCCAGTCGGGGACGAAGCGCACCTGCAGTTGCCCGGGATGGCCGGCCACCGGGCGTGCCACGCCTTCGGCGACTACGCGCTCGCCGTCACCCTTGCGGCAGGCATTGGTGACGCTGATGCGGCCGTCGCGGCGCAGGCCATAGTTGGCGGTGATGTCGCCCACGCACTGCTTCTGGAACGAGACTGGAAGATGCGCGATCTCGTGCCATTGGCCCGCGTAGCGATCAATGTCCAGGTGCTCGACCGCGCGCACCGGTTCAGTGGCGATCACCGGGAAGGCGGCCAGCAGCAGGCAGGCGAGCAGGGCGGGGCGCAGATGCATTGGCAGGCTCCAGGCAGGAGTCTGGAGCGTAGGTGCCGCGGCCCGTGCCGGTGTAAATGTTTCGTCAACCGGGCCACGGTGGTCGCCGCTTGCGCGAAGCGCGAATAAAAAAAGACCTGCATTTCTGCAGGTCTCTGAAGATGGTGGCCGAAGACGGAATCGAACCGCCGACACGGGGATTTTCAATCCCCTGCTCTACCAACTGAGCTACTCGGCCAAATTGTGTGGCTACCGCGGTGAGTGCGGTTTCCGGAAAAAAAAGACCCGCATTTCTGCAGGCCTTCGAAAGTGGTGGCCGAAGACGGAATCGAACCGCCGACACGGGGATTTTCAATCCCCTGCTCTACCAACTGAGCTACTCGGCCACATGTTTCGTTGCAGCGAGGTCGCTGCCAAGGACGCGTATATTACGGAGGTCGGCTGCCTTCGGCAAGCGTTTTGCCAAGATTTCTTCACATTGCCCTCTGCGCGCTCGCAAGTGCTTGATCCTCCGTTGTGGGGCGGGGCGTGCCCCATCGATTGTCGTCTGCGGTGGAAATCAGCAGGTCGCCGCGTTCGCCAAAGCTGCAAGGGCAAGGGGTGCGCCGGACCCGCGCGGGTCCGGGCAATGGAACGCTGTTTTCGTGGCCGCCATCGAGGATCGCCGCAGCGTAGTGTCGGCAGTCCTTTCCCGATGCTGGCAACAGCAGAGACCTGGCCATGTCCGATTGCTCCACCGCGTCCCGCATCGTGCTTGCCTCGCGTCCGCAGGGGGCGCCAAGTGCAGCCAATTTCCGCCTGGAACAGGTTGCGCTGCCGGCACTGGCCGAGGGCGAAGTGCTGCTGCGCAACCGCTACCTTTCGTTGGACCCGTACATGCGAGGACGCATGGACGAGGGCCCGTCGTATGCCGCGCCGGTGGCGGTAGGGGCGGTGATGGAAGGCCAGACCGTGGCCGAGGTGTTGCAATCCAAGGCCGAGGGCGTAACCGCAGGCGAGCTGGTGCTGGCGCCGGGTGGCTGGCAGACCCACGCGGTGCTGCCGGCCAAGGCGCTGGGGCGTCGTCTGGATCCAGCCGGGCTGCCGCTCAGTACGGCGCTGGGGGTATATGGCATGCCCGGCTTCACCGCCTATTCCAGCCTGCATGAAATCGCCCGTCTGAAGCCGGGCGAGACGTTGGTGGTAGCCGCCGCGACCGGGCCGGTGGGCGCGACCGTGGCGCAGCTGGCCAAGCTGCAGGGCGCGCGCGTGGTCGCCATCGCCGGTGGCGAGGCCAAGCGTGCCTATCTGCAGACGCTGGGCGTGGACGTGGCGCTGGATCATCGCGTGGCTGATTTTGCGGACCAGCTGCGCGCGGCAGTGCCTGCGGGCATCGACGTGTACTTCGAGAATGTCGGCGGCCATGTGCTGGATGCGGTGCTGCCGCTGCTCAACGACTTCGCCCGCATTCCGGTCTGCGGCACCATCGCTACCTACAACGAGCGGGGCGTCGAGCAGCCTGGCCCGGATCGGCTGCCGTCACTGTTCAACCAGATCCTGCGCCAGCGCCTGACCGTGCGTGGTTTCATCGTGCACGACTTCAACCACCTGTGGCCGGACTTCGAACGCGAGATGCCGCAGTGGCTGCGCGAGGGCCGCATCCAGTACCGCGAGGATGTGGTGGAAGGTCTGGAGAAGGCGCCGGAGGCGTTCTTCGGGCTGTTGCAGGGGCGCAACTTCGGCAAGCTGGTGGTGAAGCTGGATTGAGTGCTTGGTGGGTGTGCCGACCAAGGTCGGCATCTACGGGAAGCTGGGCGTGCCGACCAAGGTCGGCACCTACGGGAAGCTGGGCGTGCCGACCAAGGTCGGCACCTACCGGAAGCTGGGTGTGCCGACCAAGGTCGGCGGCTATCGGGTGGCGTCAGCCGTTGGCGACCTTTTCCCGGCGCAGCAGTTCGCGCTTGCGCGCAACGCCCCAGGCATAGCCGGACAGGTCACCGTCGCGGCGCACCACGCGGTGGCAGGGCACGGCTACCGCCAATGGATTGCTCGCGCAGGCACGTGCCACCGCACGACTCGAGCGTGGTGCACCGATATGCGCGGCAATATCCGCATACGACGCGGTCTGGCCGCGCGGAATCTGCTGCAGTGCCTGCCATACCCGCTGCTGGAAGGCGGTGCCGCGGATATCCAGCGGCAGTGTGGCGCCTCGCGAGGGATCCTCGACCAGGCCCACCACCTGTGCCACCAGTTGCTCATAGCCGTGGTCGGCACCGACCAGTTCGGCCTGGCGGAAGCGTTGCTGCAGTGACTGCAGCAGCGCCTCCGGATCGTCGCCGAGCAGGATCGCGACCACGCCGGTCCCGCTGCTGGCCACCAGCACGCTGCCCAGTGAGCTTTCGGCAAGCGCGAAGTGGATGACTTCGCCGCGACCACCTGCGCGCCATTGCTTGGGAGTCATGCCCAGCAACTTTGGTGCGTTCTCGTAGAAGCGCCCGCTGGAGCCGAAGCCGGCATCGTGGAAGGCATCGGTGATGCGCTCCTGCTGTTCGAGCCCGGTGCGCAGGCGGTCGGCGCGCAGCGCGGCAGCGTACTGCTTGGGGGTCAGCCCGGTGGCCTGTTTGAACAGGCGATGCAGGCGCGTCGGGCTGCAGCCGGCAATGTCGGCCAGCTCCTGCAGCGAGGGCTCGTCGAGGCTGGCCTGCAGATGGCGGCAGACCCGTTCGACGCGGGCGTCGAGGGCGGTGGTGGCGGTGCTGTCCATGGGCGGATTCTGGCACGTGCTGGTTCTGCGGAAACTCCGTTTCCTGCACCTGGCCGCGAGGCCCGGAAACGGAGTGTTGGTGGGCCGGAGGCGCGGCATCGTGGCGGCCACTCCACAACCGGTACCACCCTCATGCGCCTGAACAACAAGATCGCCCTCATCACCGGTGCCAGCGCTGGCATTGGTCGTGCCAGCGCGCTGCGCTTTGCTGCCGAAGGGGCAAAACTGGTGCTCAATGCGCGGCGGCCGCAACCGCTGCACGCACTGGCCGAGCAGATCCGTGGCGCCGGCGGCGAGGTGGTGGTGCATGCCGCCGACGTGGCCGAGCCGGGCACGGCGCAGGCGTTGGTCGATCTGGCCCAACAGTCATTCGGAGGCCTGGACATCGCGCTCAACAATGCCGGCATGCTCGGCCCGGGCGTACCGGCGGCGGAGTTCCCGGCGGATGCATGGCGCGAGGTGATGGCCACCAATCTCGATGCCGCCTTCCATGCCGCACGCGCGCAGTTGCCGGCATTGCTGGCACGCGGGGGTGGCTCGCTGGTGTTTGTCGGTACCTTTGTCGGCCATACCGTGGGCTTCCCGGGCATGGCCGCCTACGCGTCGAGCAAGGCCGGACTGATCGGCCTGAGCCAGGTGATCGCCGCCGAGTACGGCGCGCGTGGCGTACGCAGCAACGTGCTGCTGCCTGGCGGTACCGATACCGAGATGGGCCGGCAGGCCGCACCCACCGGCGATGCCCGCGACTTCGTGCGCTCGCTGCACGCACTCAAGCGCATGGCCGAGCCGGAGGAGATCGCCAACGCGGCGCTGTTCCTGGCCAGCGATGAAAGCAGTTTCGTTACCGGTACCGCGATGCGTGTTGAAGGTGGAGTGTCGATCACCCGTACCTGAGCGGCGTCATGAGCGCGGCGTGTAGTGGATACCGCTGCTGGCCATGAAGCCTTTCGGGTCGAACCGGGCCCATGCCTCGCCCCACTCGAACCGGGCGCGGCCACCTGCCAGTTTGCGCCCCAGAGCCGTGGCCAAGGTGCGGCGCATGAAAGCGACTTCGGCATCGATCGCGACCTGGGTCGGCCAGCCGTCTTCCAGTGTCGCACCCGGCAGATCGACGCCGATCGTCACCATGTCGAGCTGTTGCCCGTGGAAGCACAGGCTGATGCCGGCGGGCGCACCGCCCAGACTGACCCGGTGCAGGCTGAGCCAGTGATAGCCGGTGCCGGCATCGCGCTCGCCATGCATCAGCGTGGCGAAGGCGATGCGCGCCTCCTCCAGTGACAGGGTGGGGCAGATCAACGTCGTCAGGTGGCCGAGCTGGATGCTGCCGTCCGCTGGATCGAGGCGCATTGGCAGCGTACGCGCGGCGTGCTGGGCGGGAGGTGACATCGCGGACTGGCTGGGCATGTTGGTCCGGATTCTGCAGAGCCGTGGGCTGCGGCGGCAAGCGGAACTGCACACGCTGTTCGCGCGGGCCTGACCTGCGGATCACTGCGCAGCCTCTAGCGTGAAGTCCTGATCGGCCTTCGCCGGCACAGGAGACTTCGATGAGCGAGCGCGACAAAGACCCTGGCGATCCGAAACAGGGCGTACAGGAAAGCCGTCAGGACAGGGCGCAGGAGGACGTGGCAAAGCAGCGGCCGGGGCAGCGCGATCAGCAGGTGCGTGATACGCATTCGCGTGGTCCACGCCGCAAGGACGGGGATCAGGAACCTGCCTGACTCGTGATCGATGCAAGAAAAAACCCGCAGATCGCGACGATCGGCGGGTCTTCTTAATGAGTGGTGGAGCCAAGGAGGATCGAACTCCTGACCTCGTCATTGCGAACGACGCGCTCTCCCAGCTGAGCTATGGCCCCACGGCAGGGCTTCAGTGTAGCCAACTGGCTGCGCCTTGCCAAGCCGACCCCTGATGTGCCGGACGGCGTGGCATGAAGGCGTGCACTGTGCCGAAACCGTCCGGTTTGTCTGGCCCGGATGCCGCGCAACGAAATCGTAACAATTTGGGGGATAATGGCGGCTTGCGCAGTTCTCCTCCTTTTTGCCGCCCGGCTCGCGCAGGCCGCACGGACGCCTCCTCAGAGCATTCCATGCCCTCCCATTCCGATTCCCGCCGCCTGTCGGGTATGTCGTCTTCCTTCGTTTCCTTCCGCCGCCATCCGCTGGCCCTGGCCTGTGCCGGCCTGGCCCTGGTCGGCAGCTTTGGTGCCGCCGCGCAGGACAGCGCGCCGACCCCGACGGGCCTGGACACGATCACCGTGACCGCCGAGCACCGCGAGCAGAACCTGCAGGAAGTGCCGGTCTCGGTGGGCGTGGTGCAGGGCGAGCGCATGCGCGACTTCACCGCCGGCGGCGACGACACCCTGCTGGCGCTGTCCGGCCGCGTGCCGAGCCTGTATGCGGAAACCACCACCGGCCGCATCTTCCCGCGCTTCTATATCCGCGGCCTGGGCAACATCGACTTCTACCTGGGTGCCTCGCAGCCGGTGTCGATCATCCAGGACGATGTGGTGCTGGAGCACGTGGTGCTGAAGTCCAACCCGGTCTATGACGTGGACCAGGTGGAAGTGCTGCGCGGCCCGCAGGGCTCGCTGTTCGGCCGCAACACCACCGCCGGCATCATCAAGTTCGACACGCTGAAGCCGACCCAGGACTACACCGGCCGCGTCAGCGCCAGCTATGCGACCTACAACAGCGTGTCGATCGACGGCGGCTTTGGCGGCCCGATCAACGACATCGCCTCGTTCCGCGTGTCGGCGCTGTACCAGCACCGCGACGACTACGTCGACAACACCTACAAGGGCCCGAGTGCTGACGGCACGGTCAGCCCGAAGAAGAACGCCATGGGCGGCTTCGATGACCGCAACGTGCGCGCGCAGCTGCTGCTGACCCCGAGCGACCAGTTCTCGATCCTGGCCTCGGCCCACGCCCGTGATTACGAAGGCACCTCGACCCTGTTCCTGCGTGGTGCGCTGACCAAGGGCTCGAACAAGACCGACGTGCCGCGCGACCAGGTCGCCTACGACGAAGCCGACAACAACCCGCAGGCCTACAAGACCTACGGCGGCTCGGTGAAGGCACGCTACGACTTCGGCGCGATCGACTTCACCTCGATCACCGCCTATGAGACCACCTCCGGCTACAGCCGTGGTGACACCGACGGCGGCGCTGCGGTGAACTTCCCGGTCAACGGCGTGCCGAACGGCTACGGCCAGTCGATGGGCCGCATCCGTGATCTGGACCAGTGGACCCAGGAATTCCGCCTGGCCAGCCATGACGACAGCGCCCTGCAGTGGCAGGCCGGTGCGTTCTACTTCAACGGCAGCGACACCACCGACTTCTACCAGCGTGCGTGGTTCCTGCAGGGTGCGGCCCGCAACCCGAACAACTGGGTGCGACTGCGCAATAAGAACACCTCGTGGGCCGGTTTCGGCCAGCTGAGCTACGCCTTCACCGACAAGTTCACCGTCACGGCCGGCCTGCGCCAGACCAAGGACGAGAAGCACACCCGCCTGCTGAAGACCGCTGACACCGCCGCCGGCGTGGTGACCTACAAGGGCCGCACCGACGTCAAGATGTCCGACACCACCCCGAGCTGGGATCTGAGCGCGATGTACCAGATCACGCCGGACGTGAGCGTCTATGCGAAGGTCGCACGCGGCTTCCGCGGCCCGACCATCCAGGGCCGTTCGGCGGTGTTCAATGCCGACTTCACCACCGCCGATTCCGAGACCATCCTGTCCTGGGAAGCCGGCGTGAAGAGCAGCCTGTGGGACAATCGCCTGCGCCTGAACGCCACCGCGTTCACCTACACCGTCAATGACATCCAGCTCAACGGCAACGATTCGGACGGCAACGGCGTGCTGTTCAATGCCGACAAGGCCAAGGCCTACGGTTTCGAAGCGGACATGGAGCTGCGCCCGATCCCGAACCTGACCCTGAGCGCCGGCGTCAGCCTGCTGCACAGCGAGATCAAGGACAAGCGCGTCTACGCGCAGGTCTGCGGCCTCAACGGCAAGGTGGTGTGCACGGTGAATGACCCGACCATCAAGGTCGGTGCCAACACCTTCGCGCAGATCGACGGCAACCCGCTGCCGAACGCGCCGAAGTACAACGTCAACCTGGCCGCCCGCTACGACTTCCCGGTCAGCGACGCGGGCACCATGTTCGTGTCCACCGACTGGAACAAGCAGGGCTACACCAGCTTCGTGC
Organism: Stenotrophomonas sp.; assembly: GCF_059505245.1. NCBI lineage: Bacteria > Pseudomonadati > Pseudomonadota > Gammaproteobacteria > Lysobacterales > Lysobacteraceae > Stenotrophomonas > Stenotrophomonas sp. The sequence continues at coordinate 246,999 of NZ_JCACKF010000042.1, read as the reverse complement.
TGTACGACAGCAAGGAGTTCAACTCCAAGGGTGATTTCGAGGGCGGCCTGAAGATCGGCTACTCGGGCAACTACGGTGCCTATGAAGTGGCGCTGTTCGCGCGCAACATCACCAACGAGAAGAACCTCAAGGGTGTGATCGAGAACTACATGGCCGCGGTCTACAACGAACCGCGCACCGTCGGTGTCTCGTTGAACATGAACTGGTAAGGCGTTGCCGCGAGGGTGGGCGGTCCCACCCTCGCACTGCTGGAGTGCGCAGGGCGGCCCGGTGATCCGGGTCGCCCTTCTTGTTGCGTTCGACGGCGGCGGGAATGCAATCCGGCGCCGCGCCCGGTGCTTCAGCGTGCCGGCAGCAGCGCCTGCAGCCGCGCTTCCAGCTCTTGCTGGCGCCAGCCGGCCAGTGCGGCCGGCCACTGGCGGCGTTCCAGATAGCTTTCCAGGTGCTTGCGTGAGGCCAATACGCCATCCGGCAGGCCCAGTTCGCGGCTGCGCTCGGCAACCGCGTCCTGCAGCTTCTTCAGTGCCTGCTTGTTGCTGTCGTTGGCCGGCAGCGCCAGCGGTGCTTCGGCCTCATCGGCCAGCGGCGTATCCAGCGCCTGCCACACAGCGCCCGCGAGCTTGCGCGGTGCCTTCGGGAACTGTTCGAACAGCTTGCCCAGTGCGGCGGCATCGGCCGGTGGCGTGCGTGCCAGCGTGGCGGCCAGTTCGTTGTCCAGGATCCAGCTGCGCGGGCGGTCGCTGCTGCGTGCCTGCACATCGCGCCAGCGCAGCAGACGCAGCAGCCGATGCTGTGCGGCCGTGTCGAGGAACTGCGCCGAGCGCATCGCCAGGTGCGGCCAACGGTCTTCGTCGTTGGCGACGCTGGCCAGCAGGCGCTCGCCGTCGTCGTGCAGCCACTGCTGGCGGCCCAGCGCCTGCAACCTGGCATCGATGGCGTCATGCAGCGCGAACAGGTGCTCGACATCGTCGGCGGCGTACTGCAGCTGCGACTCGGACAACGGGCGGCGCATCCAGTCCGAACGGGTTTCGCCCTTGGCCAGCGCCACGCCGGTGATTTCCGCGACCAGCTTCTGGTAGCCCATACCGCCACCGATGCCGGCCAGCGAGGCGCCGATCTGGGTGTCGAACAGCGGACGTGGCAACACGCCGCAGGCCCACTTGAAGGCGACCAGGTCTTCGCTGGCGCTGTGCATCACCTTGACGATCGATTCATCGGCCAGCCACGGCGCCAGCGCCTCGGTCATGCCGGGAATCAGGGGGTCGATCAGCAGGATGTCCTGCCCGACCGCCATCTGCACCAGGGCCAACTGCGGCCAGAAGGTGCGTTCACGGATGAATTCGGTGTCCAGGCCGATGCGGGCCGGACGCTGCTGGAAGTACGGATCCAGCTCGGCGGGGGTGGTGATCCAGATTGCCACGGGTCAGGGCCTACTACTCGGGTTTGCTCAGGCAGGGGAGAATAGCCTAACGTCGGTCCGCATCCGTGCCGAAGGAGATCCTGCTTGCGTTTTCCGCTGTCGTCCGTGCTGTGCACCGCCCTGGCCCTGGCCGGCTGCACGCCGTCGCCCTCGGCGACACCGGAGCCGGGACCGGCTGCTGGCGAAGACGCACGGCCGCAGCAAGGCATGCAGGCGGACGCGACGCCGGAGGCGGCGCAGGGCAGTGTCACCATCGCCGGTGAGGATGCCGCCGAGGATGTGCAGCGGTGGACGCCACCGCGGGTCGATCGGCAGGGGCGCAGCCTGGCCCAGCTGCGTCGCGCGGCCGAGAAGGCGTTCGCCGAAGGGCGCCTGTACGAGGACGCCGACGCGGCGGTTCCGCTGTGGCTGGCGGTGCAGGAAGAAGACCCGGATGACCGCCAGGCCCGCAACGGCCTGCAGCGCGCCCGCCAGCGCCTTCAGCAGCAGGCCGATGCCCTGCTGGTCCGGCCGCTGCAGCAGCGCGAGGCGCTGGCCGAGGCCAGCCGCCAGGCACTGGTGCTGCTGACCCTGGCGCCGAAGGATGAGAAGGTTCGCGCGCTGCAGGGACGGGTGGAGCTCGCCCAGCGCGTGGTGGCCTACAACCGTGCCGGCGAGGAAGACCTGCGTTCGGGGCGGATCGGTGAGGACGGTGACGGAGCGATCGGCAACTTCCGTGAAGCGCTGGCCCTGGATGAACACAACAGCCGGGCACGGCAGGGCCTGGCGGCGGCCGAGAGTGGCCTGATCCGCCGTGCCGAGGACGCGGCGCGGGTGCGTGACTTTGCCAGCGCCGGCACCTGGCTGGCCGAAGCCAGCAAGGTCCGTGACTCATCACCGGCCATTGCCGATGCCTTCGAACGTATCGAACAGATCCGCGCGGCGGCACTGCTGCAGCTGCGCGATGATGGCCTTCGCGAACTGGCGACGCCACAGGGCCTGAAGCCGGCGCGCGAGAAGCTGGCCGAGGCCCTGCGCATCGCCTTGCCAGGGGATGCGGTGGTGGCCCAGTTGCGCGAACGCATCGACCTGGCCACCCATTACGGCAGCTTCCGTCCCGGGCAGGTGTTCAGCGACGCCATGCGCGATGGCGGGCGCGGCCCGCAGATGATCGTGGTGCCGCATGGTGGCTTCCAGATGGGCGCGGGTGATGCCGAGCCCGGTGCCAGCGATGCCGAGCGGCCCTCGCATTATGTGCGCTTCGACCGCGGGTTTGCGATGGCGATCACCGAGATCACGGTCAGTGATTTCGAGCGCTATGTGAAGTCGACCAATGCGCGGCCGCGTGCGACCCGGCGCGGCCACTCGGTGGTCTATGACGAGCGCAGCGGCAATTTCATCCGCCGCAGCGGTGTGGACTGGCGTTCCGATTACGATGGCGCGCGCGCACTGGGCAATTCGCCGGTGATGCATGTGAGCGTGCGTGATGCCGAAAACTACGCGGCGTGGCTGTCCGAGCAGACAGGACGCAGCTACCGGCTGCCGAGCGAGGCCGAATTCGAGTACGCGCTGCGTGCCGGCAGCAGTGGCCGTTATCCGTGGGGCGACGCCGGCACGCCGCCGCCCGGCGCTGGCAACTTCACCGGCAGCAAGGATGTCTCGCCCTCGGGGCGGCACTGGCACAACGCCTTCGTCGGCTATGGCGATGGCTGGTGGGGGCCCGCGCCGGTGGCCAGTTTCCAAGCCAATGCCTTCGGCCTGCACGACATGGCCGGCAATCTCAGCGAGTGGGTGGCCGACTGCTGGCATGCCAGCTACCGGCGTGCGCCGTCCGATGGTGTCGCCTGGTTCAACCCGGGCTGCCGGTCGCGGGTGATCCGGGGCGGCAACTGGGCCAATGCGCCCGAGCAGACCCGTGCGGCCTGGCGGCAATCGCAGGACTCGGACACCACCAACGCGCGCATCGGCTTCCGTCTGGTACGGGGCATCTGAGCATCGGGCTTCACCCGCTGCTGGCGTCCGCGCACTAAGATTGCGCCGTGCCCGCCGGCCGGCGGGGCCTGCTGGAAGACACCGATGCGCAACGATCCCTTTTCCCGCTCGCCGCAAGGCCCGCAGCGGCGCGGCCTGTTCGGCAACATCCGCTGGTGGGTGCTGCTGCTGGCAGCGGGCTATGCGGTGTTCTACTGGTTCTCCAATCGCACGGTCGATCCCTACACTGGCGAGAAGGTGATGATCGACAGCAGCCTGGATGCGCGCCAGGAGACCGCGCTCGGGCTGCAGGCCTACCAGCAGATCCTGTCGCAGGAACGGCCGATGGATCCGAATGCGCCGATCGCGCGTGATGTGCGCGACATCGCCCAGCGCCTGATCGCCAAGGTGGACGTGGTGGAGACCGCGCTGGCACAGGAGCACGGCGTGCAGCCGGCGCATTTCGCGCGGGATTTCCAGTGGGAAGTGAATGTGATCCCGTCCGAGCAGGCCAATGCGTTCTGCCTGCCGGGTGGCAAGATGGCGGTCTACACCGGCCTGGTGCCGGTGGCGCGTACGCGTGACGCGATGGCGGTGGTGATGGGCCATGAGATCGCCCATGCGCTTCTACGCCATGGTGCACAGCGGATGGCGCAGCAGAAACTGACCCAGATCGGGCAGATGGCTGGTGCCGCCAGCGGCATGGATGCGCAGCAGCAACAGATGATGATGTCGGCGATGGGCTACGGCTACCTGCTGCCCTATGCGCGCAGCCACGAGACGCAGGCCGATGAAGTGGGGCTGATGCTGGCCGCAGCGGCCTGCTTCGATCCCCGCGAGGCGGTGCCGCTGTGGCAGCGCATGGGCCAGGCCAGTGGCGGCCAGGCGCCGCCGGAGTTCGCCTCCACCCACCCGAACCCGGGTACCCGCATCCAGAACCTGCAGGCGCTGATGCCGAAGGCACTCGAGTACCGGCAGAAGTTCTGCGAGCAGGCAAAGTAGGGGGAGGGGCGGCAGGGCTTGCAGCCCTGCACCCGCGGTAGGTAGTGCCGGCCGCTGGCCGGCAGCAGCAACAGCAGAAGTGGGTTTCCTGAGGGATGGCGGGGTGGGTCCGGTTGCGGGAGACGCCGTAATCCCTTCCATGGGGGCTTGGCCGCGGCATCCATGCCGCGGACACCCCCGCAACCGGACCCACCCTGCCTTCGACAGTTTGCTGCGGTCTGTGGGAAATGCTCTTGGGGTCAGATCCGTTTTCCGTAGGAAAACGGATCTGACCCCGAATTGATTCGATATCTGGCAGAGATGCATTCACGCATGGCGTGGATCTACCGTGTCGACCAAGCTCGACACCTACCAACAGTCATCGGAATCTGTCAGAGGTGGGCGGTGTGGCTGTGCAGGACCGTTGGCGCCATCGAGCCCCCAGGGGTGAGGGCGCTTTGCTTGCGAAGCACTGCTTCGCAAGCGCCCGAACGCACAGCCGCCAGCGGCTGGGCCGGACCGCGCAGCGGGGTTTACGGCGTGTCCTGCACAGCCACACCGCCCCGCCAAACCATCAGCAATCCAGAGCCGCTTTTGCTGTTGCTGTTGAGGTTGCCGGCCAGCGGCCGGCACTACCGCAGGTGCAGGGCGCAGCCCTGCCGAACACCCCTTACTTGACCTGTACGTCGATCACGCCGTCGCCGACGCGGGCCTGCAGGGCGTCACCAGGCTGCACCTGGTCGATGTGCCGCACCAGCGTACCGTCATCGCTGCGGGTCAGGATGCTGTAGCCACGCGCCACGGTCGCCAGCGGGCTGACTGCTTCCAGTGAACGCGCCAGTCCGCGCAGTCGCAGTGCATCGCGCTCCAGCAGGCGCTGCATTGCGGCCTGCGGCCGCCCGCGCAGGGCAGCCAGACGGCGCTGCATCGCATCGAGCTGGCGCTGCGGATGGTGCCCGCGCAGCACTGCCGCCGCATGACGCAGGCGCGCGGCGCGGCGCTCCTGCTGCTGGTTGAACGCCGCATGCAGGCGCCGGCCCAGGTCCAGCTGGCGTCGGCGCAACAAGTCCAGCCGCGCCTGCGGGCTCTGGGCGTTCAGGCGCAGCAGGGCGCGGTCGGCGCGCTGCATCGCCTGCTGCATCGCATGCCGTTGCAGCTGCACCATGCGCGCGGCCGTGCGGCGCAGGCGCAGTGCCAGTTCGCGCTGGTCGGGTACCAGCAGTTCAGCTGCCACCGAAGGCGTCGGTGCACGCAGGTCGGCGGCGAAGTCGCTGAGGCTGAAGTCGGTTTCGTGGCCGACCGCCGAAACCACTGGGGTGTGGCTGGCGGCGATCGCACGGGCCAGGGCTTCGTCATTGAAGGCCCACAGGTCTTCCAGCGAACCGCCGCCGCGGGTCAGCAGGATCACGTCGTAGCGACCACTGGCATCGGCCGCCTGCAGCAGGCGGGTGATCTGCGCGGCGGCGCTGCTGCCCTGCACCAGGGTCGGCAGCAGGTCGACTTCCAGCAGCGGGAAACGGCGGCCGAGCACGCTCAGCACATCGCGCACGGCGGCGCCGGTCGGCGAGGTGATCACTGCCAGACGTTGTACATGCGCCGGCAGTGGCCGTTTGCGCGCCGGGTCGAACAGGCCCTCGGCCTCCAGCCGTGCCTTCAGTTCCTCGAAGGCGCGGCGCAGTGCGCCTTCGCCCGCCTCCTCCATGTGGTCCAGCACCATCTGGTACTCGCCACGGGCGTCGTACAGGGTCACCTTGCCGCGCACCAGCACGCGCATGCCTTCGCGCGGCACGAACTTCAGGTACTGCGCCTTCATCCGGAACATTGCGGCACGCAGCTGCGCACGCGCGTCCTTCAGGGTGAAATACAGGTGACCGGAGGCAGGACGCGCCACGCTGCCCAGTTCGGCCTCGACCCAGATCGCCGGGAAACTGCCTTCCAGCAGGTCGCGGGCCAGGGTGTTGAGCTGGCTGGGGGTGAAAATGTCGTTGTTGCGTGGCTGCATGGGAACGGCGTGCTGCGGGTGGAGCGGGGGCTCAGGATCGCACGTCAGCGCGCCGTGTGCTGGCCCAGCGCCCACTGCACGTGTTCACGCACCAGCGGCGAGGGATCATCGACGCGGGTCTGCAACGCGGCCAATGCTTCGGCCGAGGACGGTGCGTTGCCCAGTGCCACGGCGATGTTGCGCAGCCAGCGCTCGTGCCCGCTGCGGCGGATCGGGCTGCCCTCGGTGCGGCGCAGGAACTCGGCCTCGTCCCAGGCGAACAGCTGGTCCAGGCGCGCGGTATCGAGGTTGTTGCGCGCGCGGAAATCGGCTTCGTCTGTGCGCTTGGCGAACTTGTTCCAGGGGCAGACCAGCTGGCAGTCGTCGCAGCCGTAGATGCGGTTGCCGATCAACGGACGCATGTCTTCGGGAATGGCGCCGTCGTGCTCGATGGTCAGGTAGGAAATGCAGCGCCGCGCGTCCAGCCGCTGCGGGCCGGTGATGGCCTGGGTCGGGCAGACATCGATGCAACGCGTGCAGGTGCCGCAGTGCGCCGTGGCCGGCGTGTCGATCGGCAACGGGATGTCGATGTAGATCTCGCCGATGAAGAACCATGAACCGCCATGGCGGTCGATCAGGCAGGTGTGCTTGCCGATCCAGCCGAGGCCGGCGTTGCGCGCCAGTGCGCGTTCCAGCACGGGGGCGGAATCGACGAACACGCGGTAGCCCAGTGGCGCTACTTCATCGTTGATCTGCGTCGCCAGCTTCTGCAGGCGGTTGCGCATCAGCTTGTGATAGTCGCGGCCCAGCGCGTAGCGCGCCACGTAGGCGCGGCCCGGGTCGGCCAGGGTCGCCCAGGCTTCGGTGTCGTCCTTGTGGCTGTAGTCCATGCCCACTGAAATCACGCGCACGGTGCCGGGCAGCAGCTCGGCCGGTCGCGCGCGCAAGGTGCCGTGGCGCGCCATCCAGTCCATCGTGCCGTACAGGCCCTGGCCCAGCCAGTCGGCCAGGTGCGCTTCATCCTCGCCCAGTTCGATACCAGCGATGCCGCAGCGCTGGAAGCCATGCGCACGCGCCAGTTCGCGGATGCGCTGCACGGCCTGGACCGGATCGACAGGGGTGGGGGCGGGGGACATGTGCACCAGTATAAAATCCCTGCATGGCCAACCTTGCCGATCTGTTCGATTCCGCTGCCGCGCGTGCGCTTGATGCGCAGGCCTCGGCGTTGGCCGCCGACGGCGGCTGGGGCCTGATGGCGCAGGCCGGCCAGGCCGCCTGGCAGTGCCTGCTGCGGCATTGGCCGCAGGCGCGGCGGATCGGCGTGGTGGTCGGCGCTGGCAACAATGGGGGCGATGGCCATGTGCTGGCCCGTCACGCGCTGCAGGCCGGGCGCGAGGTGACGGTGATCGCCCTGCCGGGCAGGCCGCCCTCGACCGCGCTGGCACAGCGTGCAGCATCTGAATTCAGGTCCGGCGGCGGCACCATCACCGATTTCGACGGCATGCTGCCCGAGGCCGACGTCTGGGTCGATTCCCTGTTCGGGCTGGGCTTTGATCGCGCGCCGGAGGGTACGGCACAGGCGTTGATTACCGCGCTCAACGCGCAGACTGCGCCGGTGCTGGCGCTGGATGTTCCCAGTGGCGTCGATGCCGACCGTGGGGCGGTACCGGGCGTAGCAGTGCGCGCTGCACTGACCCTGCAGTTCATCGTGGCGCATCGCGGGCTGTATTCCGGCGATGCGCTGGATCATTGCGGGCACAAGGTCCTGGCGCCCCTGCTGTTGCCCGCGGCGGCCTGGCAAGGCGTGGTACCCGCTGCGGAGCACTGGACGCAGGTGAGGTTGCGGGCCCTGTTGCCACCGCGCCGCGCCAATACCCACAAGGGCGAATCCGGGCACGTGCTGTGCGTCGGCGGCAACCATGGCAGCGGCGGTGCCATCGCGATGGCGGCCGAAGCCGCCTTGCGCGCGGGTGCGGGGCTGTTGAGCCTGGGCACCCGCCGCGACCACGTCGGTCCACTGCTGGCCCGGTTGCCCGAGGCGATGACCCATGCACTGGAAGACGGCGATGTGCTGCCGGCGCTGCTGGACAAGGCGAAGGTGGTGGCGATCGGGCCCGGTCTGGGCCAGGACGAATGGGCACGCGCCTTGTTTGCGCGGGTGCTGGCCAGCGCCAAGCCATTGGTGGTCGATGCCGATGCCCTGAACCTGCTGGCGCAGGATCCGCGCGCGTTGCCCGATGCCATTCTCACACCGCACCCGGGCGAGGCCGCGCGCCTGCTCGGCTGCAGCACGGCTGAAATCCAGGCCGACCGCTACACCTGTGCGCACATGCTGGCCGAGCGCTTCCACGCCGTGGTGGTGCTGAAGGGCGCAGGCAGCATCGTGGCGGCGCCTGGGCAAACGCCCCGGTTGATCGCTGCCGGTAACCCAGGGATGGCCGTGGGAGGCATGGGCGACCTGCTCACCGGCATCATCGCCAGCCTGCGCGCGCAGGGCCTTGCGGCCTTCGATGCCGCGGCCGCGGGCGCGCTGCTGCATGCGCTGGCGGGCGATGCAGCTGCCGCCGATGGCGCGCGCGGCCTGCTTCCTACTGATCTGCTGGCGCCGCTGCGGCGACTGGCCAACCCGGACCTCTCCCCATGACCGAATTCTTCCTTGCCGACAGCGACGCCACCGAACTGCTCGGGCAGTGGCTGGCGGCCACCCGGCCGCCGCAGGCGCTGATCGAACTGCGCGGCGACCTGGGTGCCGGCAAGTCCACCACGGCCCGCGCGCTGCTGCGCGCGCTGGGCGTGCAGGGCGCGATTCGCAGCCCCACCTACACCCTGGTCGAGCGCTATCCGCTGGCCAGTGGCGGCGAGGCGTGGCACCTGGACCTGTATCGCATCGGCCAGGCCGGTGAGCTGGATTTCCTCGGCCTGGACGAGGGCAGCGCGGTGCTGTGGCTGGTCGAATGGCCGGAACGGGGCGCCGGCGCGCTGCCGCCGACCGACCTGGTGGTGGCGCTGGAGATCGAGGGGCAGGGACGGCGCGTCCGTCTCACTGGGGCCAGCGACGTAGGACATGAATGGCTGGAACGGCTGCCGCAAGGGGGCGACTTGCAGGCCATTTCTGTCGGCTGACGAGAACAAAGACCGGCAGGTTACGGATTATTAAGGAAAAAGGTGTTGCATTCCGTTCAGCGCGGTGATTGAATCCTGAGCCATGCGCCCGGGGAACCGTCTCATCGCCATCTGTGCCGCCGTCGGACTGGGTCTGGCGAGCGTCAGTACGTGGGCGGGTGAAGTCCGACAGGTCCTGCTGAACACCGGCGCTACCGGCACCCGTGCCGAGATCTCGCTGGTCGGCAGTGGCGGCTACAAGACCCTGTCGCTGGCCGGCCCGAACCGCCTGGTGGTCGATTTCCCCGACTCCAGCGCCATACGCAACCTGAAGATGCCGGCCGCGCAGGGCGTGGTCACGGCGGTGCGTACCGGACAGCCGGTCCCGGGCACGTTCCGCGTCGTTTTCGACCTCGCCGAATCGGTGGCGCCGTTCCGCCCGCAGATGCAGCGCGAGGGCAATGAATCCAAGCTGGTGATCGAATGGCCGGGCGATGGCCCGGCCGTGGCCAGCAGCCGCCCGGCGGCGACGCCAGCCGTGCAGCCGCAGGCGCCCGCGGCGGGAGCTGCACCTGTACCGACTCCGGCCGAGAGCGCGCAGTCGCGCACCGATGCCGCGCGTGCCACGGCCCTGCTGACCGCACAGGTACAGCAGCAGGCCAGCGCCACTGCCGCCGCACCGGCCACGCCGACCCCGGCACCGACCACCGCGCCGGCCCAGGTTGCTGCGGCCGGTGTCACCGCCAGCAGCACGCCGTCGTCCTCGCCGGCCGCGATCCTCGCCGGCCAGCGCACCGCAGCGGTGGTGACCACGCCGCCGGCCACCGTGCCTACACCGGCACCGACGCCGGTGGAACCGCCGCGTCCTGTCATGCCCAGCGATGCGTCGCGTATCCGCATGCAGGCGGGCATGCGCCACCTGGTGGTGGCGATCGATCCCGGACACGGCGGCCAGGACCCGGGTGCGATCGGCCCGACCGGCAAGCGCGAGAAGGATGTCACTCTGGCAGTGGCGCGCGAGCTGGCCCGCCAGGTCAACGCCACGCCAGGCCTGAAGGCCTACCTGACGCGCGACAGCGACGTGTTCATTCCGCTGCCGATGCGTGCGCAGAAGGCGCGTGCGAACAAGGCGGACATCTTCATCTCGATCCATGCCGACGCGGCCGAAAACCGCTCGGCCACGGGCTCATCGGTCTACGTGCTGTCGACCAAGGGCGCCTCTTCGCAGCGCGCCCGCTGGCTGGCGGACAAGGAAAACGCGGCCGACCTGGTCGGTGGCGTGCGCCTGCAGCAGACCGAAGGCACCCTGGCCAACGTGCTGCTGGACCTGGCGCAGAGCGGCTACATGAAGGCGTCCGAAGACGCGGCCGGCCACGTGCTGGGCGGCCTGAAGCGGATCGGCAACAACCACAAGCCGAACATCGAGCGCGCCAACTTCGCGGTGCTGCGCACCTCGGACATGCCGGCGATGCTGGTGGAAACCGCGTTCATCTCCAATCCGGATGAAGAGCGCCGCCTGATGGACCCGGCGTACCAGCGCAAGATCGCTGGCGCCGTGCTGGATGGCGTGCACACCTTCTTCAGCCGCCAGCCGCCGCCGGGGACGTTGTATGCGGCCCGCGCCCAGGCCGAGATCGACGCGGCCGGCACCATGGCCGGCGGCAGCAAGTAAGCCGCCGAAGGCGGGTTACTGCTTTCCGTAGAGTCGAGCCGCGCTCGACTGGGCCTTGTCGGTAGCCCGCAGTCGAGCATGGCTCGACTCTATCCTCGGCAGCTCCGCTATCATCGACCCATGAAGTCTGCTGCCCATCACCTCCCATGAGCGCGCCCGGTCCGCGCCCGATCCGGCCGTTGCCGGAGATCCTCATCAACCAGATCGCCGCTGGCGAAGTGGTCGAACGGCCCGCGTCGGTGGTCAAGGAACTGGTCGAGAACGCGATCGATGCCGGCGCCAGCCGTGTCGACATCGATCTGGAAGAGGGCGGTGTACGCCTGATCCGCATCCGCGACAATGGCAGCGGCATCGCACCGGAGCAGCTGCCGCTGGCCGTATCGCGCCACGCCACCAGCAAGATCGCCGACCTGGACGACCTGGAATCGGTGGCAACGCTGGGGTTCCGCGGTGAAGCGCTGCCTTCGATCGCCTCGGTCAGCCGCTTCACCCTGTCCTCGCGCCGCGCGCACGACGAGCACGGTTCGGCGCTGCAGATCGAAGGCGGCAAGATCGGCGAGGTGACCCCGCGCGCGCATGCGCCGGGTACCACGGTGGAAGTGCGCGAGCTGTTCTACAACGTGCCGGCGCGGCGCAAGTTCCTGCGCGCCGAGCGTACCGAACTGGGCCATATCGAAGAGTGGCTGCGTTCGCTGGCGCTGGCACGGCCGGATGTCGAGCTGCGCGTATCGCACAACGGCAAGGCCTCGCGCCGCTACAAGCCGGGCGATCTGTACTCCGATGCGCGCCTTGCCGAAACGCTGGGCGAGGATTTCGCCAACCAGGCCGTGCGCGTGGACCACAGCGGTGCCGGCCTGCGCCTGCATGGCTGGATCGCGCAGCCGCATTATTCGCGTGCCAGCGCGGACCAGCAGTACCTGTACGTCAATGGACGTTCGGTGCGTGACCGCAGCGTTGCACACGCAGTGAAGATGGCCTACGGCGATGTGCTGTACCACGGCCGCCAGCCGGCCTATGTGCTGTTCCTCGAACTGGACCCGACCCGCGTCGACGTCAACGTGCATCCGGCCAAGCACGAGGTGCGCTTCCGTGATTCGCGGCTGGTCCATGATTTCGTCTACCGCACGCTGAAGGATGCGCTGGCTGATACCCGTGCCGGCATGTCGGCGCAGGAGATCGGTGCTGGCCCGGTGCATCCGGCGGATGCCGTGGCTGCAGCCACGGCATCGAGCGCGGGCGCCTCCGGTTTCGGGCTGGTGCGCGGTCCGGCACCCGGTGCCGGCTCCGGCGGTGGTGGTGGATTCTCCGGGTGGCGACCGCAGCAGCCACTGGGCCTGCAGGTAGCCGATGCACCGGCAGCCTACGCTGCGCTGTATGCCGCGCCGGCCGGTGCCGAACGCGGGGTGGCACTGCCACCGATGCCGACCGAGAACGGGCTGCCGGTGACCAGCGCCGACGCGGGCGTGCCACCGCTGGGCTACGCGATCGCGCAGCTGCACGGCATCTACATCCTGGCCGAGAATGCCGAAGGCCTGATCGTGGTCGACATGCATGCGGCACACGAACGCATCGGCTACGAGCGCCTGAAGAACGCGCACGATGGCATCGGCCTGCAGTCGCAGCCGCTGCTGGTGCCGATCACGCTGGCGGTGGGCGAGCGCGAGGCCGATACCGCCGAAAGCGAAGCCGAAACCCTGGCGGCGCTCGGCTTCGAGGTGACCCGTGCTGGCCCCGGTTCGCTGCACGTGCGCAGCATTCCGGCACTGCTGGCGCATGCCGAACCGGAAGGGCTGCTGCGCGACGTGCTGACCGACCTGCGCGAGCATGGCCAGAGCCGCCGCGTGGCCAGTGCACGTGACGAACTGCTGTCGACCATGGCCTGCCATGGCGCGGTGCGTGCCAACCGGCGCCTGACCGTGCCGGAAATGAACGCGCTGCTGCGCGACATGGAAATCACCGAACGGTCCGGCCAGTGCAACCACGGCCGACCGACCTGGGCCCGTTTTTCGCTGGCGGAGATCGACCGCTGGTTCCTGCGCGGACGTTGAGGGGAGCATCGATGCGTTATCGGGGAATGGCGGGCCTGCTGGCCGCCGTGGTGTTGGCCGCCTGCAGCCCGGCAACACCGCCGGCACCGACGGTCGCTGAAGATCCGGCCTACGCGGCCGCGCAGCAGCAATGGCGTGTGGCGCGCTACCAGGACCTGACCCGGCCCGATGGCTGGACGGCCCTGGTCGGCCTGCACTGGCTGCAGAACAGATCCCATTTCGTTGGCAGCGGCGCCACCAACGGCATCCGCCTGACGGTTGGCCCGGACAAGCTGGGCCTGCTGCGTCGCGAAGGGACGCAGTGGTGGTTCACGCCTGAAGCCGGTGTCGATGTCAGTCATGATGGCCAGCCGGTGCGCGGCCGCATCCGCGTCGACACCGACAAGGACGCGCAGCCGACGCTGCTGGCCTTCGATGGCGGCAAGGGGCAGCTCAGCATCATCCGCCGGGGGCCGCGTGACGCGCTGCGGGTCAAGCATGCCGATGCGCCTGCGCGGCGTGATTTCGCTGGCCTGCAGTACTGGCCGGGCGGCGCGGACTGGCAGGTGCAGGCGCGCTTCATCGCGCACCCGCCGGGCAAGACCCTGCCGATCGTCGACATCACCGGCCTGACCACCGAGATGCCCAATGCCGGCGCGGTCGAGTTCGAGCGCGACGGCCGCAGCTGGCGGCTGGAAGCGATCGGTGCGCCCGGGCAGCCGCTGTTCCTGATCTTCGCCGACCGCACCAGCGGCCGCGGCAGCTATCCGGCCGGGCGCTACCTGGATACCGGTGCGCCCGCCGCAGACGGCACCGTGCGCATCGATTTCAACCATGCCTACAACCCGCCGTGCGCGTTCACCGCCTACGCCACCTGTCCGCTGGCGCCACCGGAAAACCGGCTGGACCTGCGCGTGGAAGCGGGCGAGAAGGCTTACCACCTGCCTGAAGGAGAAGGCTGACCATGCCGATCAAACATCTGTTCCGTGCCGCGCTGCTGATGGCGGCGTGCGCGATGGCGCCACTGGCCACTGCCCGTGACGCGCCGGGCACCACGGCTGCGGCCGCGACCGCCGCGGCGGCCAAGCCGCCCGTACCGCTGTTGTGGAAAGTCACCGGCCCGGGCGATGCACGCGTGTACCTGCTGGGATCGTTCCATCTGCTGAAACCGCAGGACTACCCGCTGTCGCCCGATGTCGAACAGGCGTTCGAAGCCTCGCAGCGGGTGGTGTTCGAACTCTCGCCGGAAGACATGCAGTCGCCACAGCTGGCCAGCCGCATGGTGCAGGCCGCGACCCGCACCGATGGCAGCGAGCTCAAGCGTGATCTCGATGCGGCGACCTGGCAGAAGCTGCAGGCCTTTGCCACCGAGAACAAGCTGCCGCTGGCACAGATGCAGGGCATGAAGGCCTGGTTCGTCGGCCTGAGCATTTCGGTCGGGCAGATGCAGAAGCTGGGCCTGGACCCGGCGCTGGGCCTGGACCGCCACTTCATGGAGCGTGCGCAGAAGACCGGTCGCAAGACGGCGGGCCTGGAGGACATCGATACCCAGATCGGCATGCTTGACGGGATGACGGTGCAGGAGCAGCGGCAGATGCTGGCCGAAGCGCTGGACCAGGCCGGCAAGGCCGATGAGCAGGCGCGGCTGCTGCATGATGCATGGCGTCGCGGCGACGAGCGCCTGCTGTGGACCAAGATGGCGGCGGAGATGCGCCAGCAGTATCCGCAGCTGTACCAGCGCATCAACACCGGGCGCAACGATGCCTGGGTGCCGAAGCTGCAGCCGTACCTGCAGGCCGGGCAGGGCGGTACGCTGGTGGTGGTCGGCACGCTGCACCTGCTGGGCAGTGATGGCGTGGTCGAGAAGCTGAAGGCCAAGGGCTACAAGGTCGAGCGCGTGTGCACGGGGTGCAAGGCGAAACGCTGACGCATCGTTGGCGCGATGCCAAACAGAACGGCGCGCCAGGGGCGCGCCGTTTTCGTATCAGCCGTAGCTGCCGTTCAGCGGCGGGTCTTGCCGCCGGTGCCGGTGCCCGGTTCGCCGGGCTTGTTGCCGGTGCCGGTTCCCGTTCCGGTACCGCCCGGGCGCGGGCCACCGAAACCGCTGCCCATGCTGCGCTGGAACTCCTGCCACAACTCCAGGTTGCGCTCGGTCAGCTGGTTCATCATCGCCCACGGGGTCTGGCCCAGCAGGTTGCCCATCTGCTGGCGGAACTGCTGCTGCTGGTCGAGGAAGACCTGCATGCTGCGCTCCAGATAGTTGCCCATGAAGCCCTGCAGGGAATCGCCGTAGAAGCGGATCAGCTGGCTCAGCAGCTGGGTGGACAGCATCGGTTCGCCGTCCTGTTCCTGGTCGGCGATGATCTGCAGCAGGACCGATCGAGTGAGGTCGTCGCCGCTCTTGGCGTCGCGGACTTCGAAGTCTTCACCATCCAGGATCAGCTGGCGCACGTCCTCGATGGTGATGTAGCTGGAGATCTCGGTGTCGTAGAGACGGCGGTTCGGATACTTCTTGATGATGCGGGTCGCAGCCATGAAGCGGTACTCGTCACAGTAGACGCGCAGCATGGCGCAGTGCAGCAGCGGTTGCAACCGCCCCAGCCCCCGCCAGGCTTGGCTTTCAGGGGCGATCATGTTGCGCAACAAGGGTTTGCGTGCTGCGCAGCATGACCATCGGCAGGGGCCGCCGGTGCATGCCGCGGCGCCCCCCTGCGCGGCTCACCAGCCCATGTGGTGGCCGCCGTTGATGTCCAGGTTGCTGCCGGTGATCCACGAGGCTTCCTCGGCCACCAGGAAGGACACGCCATAGGCGATTTCTTCCGGCTTGCCGAGGCGTCCGGTCGGGATGTCGGCGATGATCTTGGCGCGCACGTCCTCCGGAACCGCCATCACCATGTCGGTGGCGACGTAGCCGGGCGAAATGGTGTTGACAGTGATGCCGAAGCCGGCGTTCTCGCGGGCCAGCGAGATGGTGAAGCCGTGCATGCCGGCCTTGGCCGCAGCGTAGTTGGCCTGGCCGTACTGGCCCTTCAGGCCGTTGATCGAGCTGATCTGGATGACCCGGCCCCAGCCGCGGCGGCGCATGCCCTCGATGACCGGCCGGGTGACGTTGAACACCGAGTTGAGATTGGTGTTGATCACATCGTGCCACTGGTCCGCGCGCATGCGGTGGAAGGTGGTGTCACGGGTGATGCCGGCGTTGTTGACCAGGATCTCGACCGGGCCCAGCTCGGCCTCGACGGCGCGCACGAGTGCTTCGGCGCTGTCCGGATCGGAGACATCGCCCGGGAAGATCGCCACGTGGTAGCCGCGCTCGGTCATCGCCTGCTGCCAGGCGCGGGCCTTGGCCTCGTCGCGGTAGTTGGTGGCGACCCGGTGGCCCTGGTCGGCCAGGCGTTGGCAGATGGCGGTACCGATGCCGCCGGTTCCGCCGGTGACCAGTGCGACGCGAGATGTCATGGAGTGCTGTCCGGGTATCAGGTGGGGGAAGGGGGATTCTGCAACATCGGCGCGGAAAGTGCGCCGGCCGGCAACAGGATGTCGGTCCGCGGCAGCCGCGCCGGGTCGAACGCCCGTTGCGCAGCCTCCAGCAGCGCATCCCGCTCATCGGCGCCGTCCAGTGCGGCAGGCGCCTGGCCCAGCAGCTGCCAGAGCGCGCGCAATACCGGCACCGGCCGCGTGCTGTCCACCGGCAGCGACGCCAGCGACTTGGACAGTTTGTGCCCCGGTGCATCGAGCAGCAGAGGCAGGTGCCAGTAGCGTGGCACGGCCAGGCCCAGCGCCTGCTGCAGCAGGATCTGCCGCGCGGTGGAATCGAGCAGGTCGGCGCCGCGCACCACTTCGGTCACGCCCTGTGCGGCGTCATCGACCACCACGGCCAACTGGTAGGCCCAGCAGCCATCTGCACGGCGCAGCACGAAGTCGCCAACCTCGGCATGCACGTCCTGTCGCTGCGGGCCGCGCAGGCCATCATCGAAGTGCACGACGCTGCCGCGTGGCACGCGGAAGCGGACGGCAGGGTCCGGTCGTGGCTGTCGCGCAACGCAGCGGTGGTGGATGCCGCCGCTGGCGGCCAGTTCGCTGCGGCTGCAGTGGCAGACAAAGGCCAGATCGCTGGCCAGCAGCACGTCGAGCGCGGCCTGGTAGGCCTCCCCGCGCGCGCTCTGCCACAGGACCGGGCCTTCATGGGTGAGGCCGAAGGCGGCCAGCGCCTGCAGTTGTGCCTCCGCGGCGCCAGGCACCGTGCGCGGCGGATCGACGTCTTCAATGCGCAGCCGCCACAGGCCGCCGTGATGGCGGGCGAGCAGCCAGCTGCCGAAGGCGGCAAGCAGGGATCCGGGGTGGAGCAGGCCGGTCGGCGAGGGCGCGAAGCGGCCGCAGGAAATGGGGGAGGTCATGCTGGCTGAATCGTCGGTCAGGTTGGCGCTTGAATTCAAGCTGACCACACCGCAAATTGACTGGTATCGACCCCTTCCGAGCCGGATTTTCCCATGTTTACCCGCATTGCCCTGTTCCTGGCGACCAACTTCGCGGTCCTGATCCTCGCCAGCATCGTGATGTCGTTGCTGGGGGTCAATCCGAGCCAGATGAGTGGCCTGCTGGTCATGGCCGCGATCTTCGGCTTCGGTGGCTCCTTCATCTCGCTGCTGCTGTCCAAGTGGATGGCCAAGCGCTCCACCGGTGCGGTGGTGATCACCGAGCCGCGCAACCAGACCGAGCGCTGGCTGCTGGCCACCGTCGAGCGGCAGGCCAAGGCGGCCGGCATCGGCATGCCCGAGGTGGCGGTCTATGACGGCCCGGAGATCAATGCCTTCGCCACCGGTGCCAACCGCAACAACGCGCTGGTGGCGGTGTCCACCGGCCTGCTGCACAACATGAGTGAAGACGAGGCCGAAGCGGTGCTGGGCCACGAGATCGCCCACGTCGCCAACGGTGACATGATCACCATGGCACTGCTGCAGGGCGTGTTGAACACCTTCGTGATCGTGCTGGCCCGCGTGGTCGGCGGCATCATCGACAGCGCGCTGTCGGGCAACCGCGAAGGCGGCGGCCGCGGCTTCGCCTACTACATCATCGTGTTCGTGCTGGAGATGGTGTTCGGCCTGTTCGCCACGATGATCTCGATGTGGTTCTCGCGCCACCGCGAGTTCCGTGCCGATGCGGGTGGTGCCTCGCTGGCGGGCCGCCAGAAGATGATCGCCGCGCTGGAGCGCCTGCAGCTGAACCACGGCCAGAGCACGCTGCCGACCCAGATTGCCGCCTTCGGCATTTCCGGTTCGACGGCCAAGAAGCTGTTCATGAGCCACCCGCCGCTGGAAGAGCGCATCGCCGCGCTGCGGGCGTCGACGGCGGCGTAAGCCACCGCTCCACGGTAGTGCAGGAACGCCTGGCTTCGCGCCGGGCGTTTTTGTTTGCGCGATGCATTGCTGATGCCGGATCGTGCCCGGCGGATCGTTTCCGCGCCTGCGGGGAGGTGTCACTTTCTTTGCTCGTGCAAAGAAAGTAACCAAAGAAACACGCCGCCAGGGCGCGAGCCGATGCTACGCATCGGTACCCTGCGCTCCTCGGCCCGTCGAGGGACGGTGCGGGAACTCGCTGCGCTCAGACACCCGCACCTCTTCGCCCTCGCCGGACCTGCGGTGCTCGGCTCGCTCAAGGCGGACCCAAGGTCAAATGCCACAGCTGCACCCAGTAAATCCACGCCACGTGTGGATGCTGTTGTTCTTGATCTTGATCTTGATCTTCCAGTCCGCCTTGAGCGAGCCGAGCATCGCAGGGGAATCAGGGGCGAAGAGGCGCCGGTGTCTGAGCGCAGCGAGTTCGGCGCCGTCCCCTGATTCGCCGAGAAGCACAGGGAACCGTCGCGCAGCGACGGCTCGCGCCCCGGCGGCGTGTTTCTTTGGTTACTTTCTTTGCACGAGCAAAGAAAGTGACACCTCCCCGCAGGCGCGGAAACGACTCTCCGTGCGCACAAACGAAAACGGCACCCTCGCAGGTGCCGTCTCCATGAACCGCATTACGCGAAACCTCAGAACTTCGCGTCGAACTCCGCCGCATAACCGGTGTTGACCAGCACCTTCTGCAGCGACTCGGCCACCTTCAGGTTGCCGGCCACGATCTGGTGGGTCTCCGGGCCACGGTTGTCCATGCGGCCCAGGGTCGCGCCCTTGAAGTCGCAGACCTTGCCACCCGCCTCGCGGACCAGCAGCAGGCCGGCGGCGATGTCCCATGCCTTCACGCCGGCTTCGAAGTAGGCGTCGGCGCGGCCGCAGGCCACGTAGGCCAGGTCCAGTGCGGCCGAGCCGGTGCGGCGGATGTCCTCGCCGTGCACCAGCAGGGCGTCAACCGCCTTCAGCTGGGCGCTGGCACGGCTGCGCTCGCGCGGCGCGAAGCCGGTGTGGATCATCGTGCCTTCCAGGTCCTTGCGATCGGCCACGCGGATGCGGCGGTCGTTCAGCACAGCGCCAGCGCCACGGCTTGCGGTGAACAGTTCATTGCGCAGCGGGTCGAAGATGACCGCATCGGTCGGTTCGCCATTCTCGACCAGAGCGATCGACACGCAGTAGTGCGGCACGCCGCGCAGGTAATTGCTGGTGCCGTCCAGCGGGTCGATGACCCACATCTGGCGGCGCTCGCCCTGCACGCCACCTTCTTCGCCGAAGATGCCGTAGTCCGGGTAAGCGCGCTTGAGTTCCTTGACGATGACCTTTTCCGCGTCCGCATCCACTTCGCTGGCGTAGTCCATCCGGCCCTTCTGCACCACGTTCAGTGCCTCGAGCTTGTTGATGTTGCGCAACAGGACGTTGCCGGCGAGGCGGGCGGCCTTGACCATGACGGTGACGGCGGGTTTCTGCATGGCGTGGGCTCCCGGAAAGGCAGAAGAGATGGACTGGCGGGGGAAAAGAGCGGGTCCGGCGCAGTGGCCGGCCGCACAGTTTACCATTGGTCATCGTCCAGCTCGACCTTTTCCCTGTTCATGTCCCAGTTTCCCGCCGCCACCCGCCTCCGATTCGTCCTGGTCGGTACCCAGCACCCCGGCAACATGGGCGCTGCCGCCCGTGCCCTGAAGACCATGGGCCTGGCCCGCCTGGTGCTGGTCGCCCCCGAAAAACCGCTGGACGAGGAGGCTTTCCGCCGCTCGGCCGGTGCCGAAGACGTGCTGGGGGACGCCCCGGTGGTGGCCACCCTGGCCGAGGCCGTGGCCGATTGCCGACTGGTGCTGGGCTGCACCGCCCGTGCCCGCCGCGTCCAGCTGGAGGAGTACCTGCCGGCCGATGCCGCCGCCCGTGCGGTGGCCAAGGCGGGCGAGGGCGCCGAGGTGGCGCTGGTGTTTGGTCGCGAGCGCACCGGGCTGACCAACGAGGAACTGCAGCTCTGCCATGCGGCGGTGCATATTCCATCCGACCCGGCGTTCAGCTCGCTCAACCTGGCAGCCGCGGTGCAGGTGCTGGCCTATGAAACGCGCATGCAGCTGCTGGGCGCGCAGCCGGCCGCCGACGCCGAGCCGGGTTTCCGCGAACAGGCCGCCAGCCATGAGCAGATGGAGAGCTTCTTCGCCCAGCTCGGCGACACCTTGGACGAGATCGATTTCCACAAGGGCCGCGCACCGGAATCAGCGATGCGCAAGCTGCGCCGCCTGTTCCTGCGCAGCGAGCCGAGCGAGCAGGAAGTGCGCCTGTTGCGCGGCATCCTGGCCGACACCCAGCGCATGGCGCGACTGGCACAAGCGGGCAACAAGGACAGCTGACGACGTTCTCATTTTTTCGGGTAGTCTGTCCGGATACCCAGGGGGGATGAAGCCTGTGTCGGGTCTGCGAAGGGCAGTGCAGAGGGGACTGCTGAGCCTGGTCATGATCCTGCTGGCCGGGACGGTGCATGCAGCACCGGACCCGGTGCTGGTGCTGGGCCGGATCAGCGATGATCCCAAGGCCCATTACGAGCAGCTGCAGCCGTTGCTGGACTATGTGGTGGCACGCATGCATGACGTCGGCATCAAGGAGGGGCGGATCCTGATGGCGCGCGACCCGCAGCAGATGGCCAGCTATCTGCGGCGGGGGCGGGTCGACTGGGTCACGGAAACGTCGGGTACGGCGGTGGCACTCGGCCAGCGCAGTGGCGCGCGGCCGTTGTTGCTGACCGAGCGCAATGGTGTGCGTGAGTACCAGACCGTGTTCTTCGTGCGCCGCGACAGTCCGGTCCAGCGCATCCAGGATATGCGTGGGCATCGCCTGGCGTTGCAGAACACGGCGTCCACCAGTGCCTACCTGGTGCCGGTGATGACGCTGCTGCAGGAGGGGCTCGCGCCGCAGATCCTGGCCGGCGTGTGGGACATGCCGGGCCGGGACAGTGTGGGGTATGTGTTCGCGCGCAGCGAGTTGAACATCGCTACGTTCGTGCACAAGGGCGTGGTTGACGTGGGGGCGGTGAGCAGCGTGGACTGGAACGACGAGCGACGGATGCCGGCGGCATTCCGGCGCGACTTCCGCGAGCTGCTGCGCACCAGGCCCTACCCGCGGGCGGTGGAGATGGTGCGCGCCGACCTCGACCCGCGGGTGCGTGACCGGCTGCAGGACGTCCTGCTGCAGGCGGCCAGTGACCCGCAGGCGCAGGGGGCGTTGCATCGGTTTTTCGGTACTTCCGGTTTCCACCGCGTCGATGCGCATGCGCAGCAGCGGCTGGATGAATTGAAACAAGGATTGACGCGCGTGCGGATGGAAGTGGAATGAAGTGGCTCGGCTCGGGAATGCAGGCCCGGTTCCTGCTCGCGATGGGCGGGGCGATGGTCGTGGTGGTGGCGATCCTGGCAGTGTTGCTGGGGCGGCAGGCGGCGATGCAGGGCGAGGTGCGCAACCTCAGTGGTGGCGTCATCCATGAACTGTTCGACCGCAGCGTGCGCAGCCGCGGCGAAGCGATGGCGCGCGAGCTGTCCGACGCGCTGGCCAACCCGTTGTACTACCGCGACCTGGACCAGGTCGGTGCGCTGGTGCGCAGCACCGCACGGCAGCCGGTCGTGCGCTATGTGCTGGTGTTCGACGACCGTGGCCGGCTGGTGCATGACGGCTCGATCGAGGTGTCCGGCTTCGGCCAGCCGATGGCCGACCCGCTCGCTCCCAAGGCCGCGGTGGCGCAGGCGCTGGTGGTGCAGGAATCGCCCAAGGTGCTCGACAACACCATGCCGATCATGGTCGGCAACCAGCGCATCGGCGGCGTCCGCGTCGGCATGGCGCTGGACGAGGTGCAGCAGCGCGAACAGGCAGCCAATGCCACGCTCGGCGAGCGCCTGCAGCAGGTCGGCAGCCGCCACCTGGGCTGGCTGCTGCTGATGCTGGGCCTGCTGGTGGTGATCGGCGTGGCGGTGATCCTGTACGTGCAGCGCACCCTGGTGGCGCCGATCCGGGACCTGGCCGCTGCGGCACGCCGCATCGAGGCTGGCGACTACCAGGCGCCGCTGGCCGAGAACACCCGCAATGACGAGGTCGGCGAGCTGGTGCGCGGCTTTGCCCGGATGCGCGATTCCATCGCCCGCCATGACCGCGAGGTGCGGCGCATGGCCTATACCGATGCGCTGACCGGGTTGACCAACCGGCTGGCGTTCCGGGAAGCACTGGACCATCGCCTGATGGCGGCGCGCGCATCCAATCATCGGCTGGGCCTGCTGTTCGCCGATATCGACGACTTCAAGCGCGTCAACGATACCCTCGGCCACGAGGCCGGTGACGAAGCGCTGTTGCAGTTCGCACAGCGCATCGGGCGCGCGGTTGCCGAAGCGGGAGGCGATGAGGCGCTGCTGGCCCGCTTCGGCGGCGACGAGTTCGTGATCCTGGTCGGCGATGGCGACGTGGCCGCGAACGCCCGGCTGCTGGCCGAGGTGCTGGTGCGCGAACTGGGCAAGCCGCTGGTGGTACAGGGCAGGGAGCTGTTCCTGGGGACCTCGATCGGCGTGACCCTGTTCCCGGACGATGCCGCCGATGCGACCACGCTGCTGAAGAACGGCGACATCGCCATGTACCAGGCGAAGATGGCCGGCAAGAACTGCTACCGCCATTACAGCCGGGCGATGGACCATGCGGTCGAGCGCCGCGTGCACATGGAGCAGGAGCTGCGCGGGGCCTGGGAGCGCGGCGAGCTGCGCCTGGCCTACCAGCCGATCTTCCGCATGCGCGACCGGCGCATGGTCGGCGTCGAAGTGCTGCTGCGCTGGCAGCATCCGACCCTGGGTACGATTCCGCCGTCGGTGTTCATCGAAGTGGCCGAGCAGAGCGGGCTGATCGAGATCATCGGCCCGAAGGTGCTGCGTGCGGCCTGCATGGAAGCCTCGCAGTGGCCACGGGGTGCGGGCGGCGACGATCTGTTCGTGTCGGTGAACGTATCACCGCGGCAGCTGCGCGGCGGCGAGCTGCCGGCGCTGGTTGCACAGTGCCTGCATGAGTCCGGGCTACCGGCCTCGCGCCTGCACCTGGAGCTGACCGAAACCGCAGTGATCGGCGACGAGATGGTTGCCGCGCAGCTGCTGGACAAGCTGCACCGCACTGGCGTGAAGGTCTGGCTGGATGATTTCGGAACGGGCTTCTCCGGTCTCAGCCACCTGCGCCAGGTGCCGGTGGACGGCGTGAAGATCGACAAGAGTTTCGTGGCCGACATGCAGCGCGATCCCGACGATCTGGCACTGACCACGGCCATCATCGCCATGGCCCACGCGCTGGGCATCACGGTGGTGGCCGAAGGCATCGAGCAGCAGGCGCAGTTCGAACTGCTGGTGCAGCGCGGCTGCGATCTTGGCCAGGGCTACTGGCTGAGCCACCCGGTGACCGCCACCGAAGTGGTGCGGATGATCGAATCGGGTCTCTGACCGACGGTTGTTGTGTCGGGGTCAGATCCCTTTTCCGCAGGAAAAAGGGATCTGACCCCCTGCGGAATTACAGCGGGCGCTTGCTCGGGTCGCCGGGCAGTTCGCGCACCAGCTTGGGAATCAGGTAGCCGGACAGGCGTGCGGTCAGGCCGGCAATCAGCGCCTTGGCCTGGCTGTCGTCCACTTCGAAGTGGGCCACGCCCTCGACCCGGTCCAGCTGGTGCAGGTAATAGGGCAGCACGCCGGCGGCGAAGCTGCGCTCGCTCAGGTCCTGCAGGGCCTGCACGCTGTCGTTGACCCCGCGCAGCAGGACGGCCTGGTTCAGCAGCTGGGCGCCGACGCCGCGCAGGCGGCTCATCGCAGCGTCCACGCTGGCGTCGAACTCATTGGCATGGTTGGCGTGGACCACGATCGCCAGCGGCCACGGCAGGCTGCCCAGCCAGGCCAGCAGCTCCTCGTCCACGCGCTCCGGCAGCACGATCGGCAGCCGGGTGTGGATGCGCAGGCGGCGGATGTGCGGGATCGCGCGCAGCGCATCGGTCAGCTCGGCCAGCTTGTGCGTGGCCAGTGACAGCGGGTCGCCGCCGGACAGGATGACCTCGTCGATGTCCGGGTCGGCCGCGATGGCCGCTACGGCCTCCTGCCAGCCGCCCTTGGCGGCGTTTTCCGCGGCATAGTCGAAGTGGCGGCGGAAGCAGTAGCGGCAGTTGATCGCGCAACTGCCGGTGGCGACCAGCAGGGCGCGTCCACGGTACTTCTGGATGACGCCGGTGGCCTTCCTGGCGGCACCATCACCCACCGCATCGAAACTGAACCCGGGTGCCGGGCGCATTTCCTCGTCGACGGGCAGCACCTGGCGCAGCAGCGGGTCGGCCGCGTCGCCCACGCGCATGCGCGCCACGAAGCCCTCCGGCACGCGCAGTGCGAACTGGGCAATGGCCGCCTCCGAGACACCCAGCGCGGCCGGGTCCAGCTGCAGCCGGGCCAGCAGGGCGTGCGGGTCGCGCAGCGCCTGGCGCCAGAGCTGCTGCCAGCGCGCGGGCGCGCCTGGCGACTGGGGCCGGGGGAAGGCGGAAAGCTGCATGGAGAGGGGGCCTGCGGTTATCATGGGGGCAGAAAAACAGTCGCCCACCGGCACCCGGTGGGCTTTCCATTCTAACGGCTCGCCGCACCCGCGGCGTTTTTGCCACTCAGGAGTTTACGCATGGCCAGCTACGGCATGAACGACGTCAAGAACGGGATGAAGATCCTGGTCAACAACCAACCGGCCGTCATCATCGACACCGAATACGTCAAGCCGGGCAAGGGCCAGGCCTTCACCCGCGTGAAGTACCGCCTGATCAAGGACGGCCGTACCCAGGAAGTGACCATGAAGTCGACCGACTCGCTGGATGCAGCCGACGTCGTCGATACCGACATGAACTTCATGTACAGCGACGGCGAGTACTGGCACTTCATGGACCCGGAATCCTTCGAGCAGGTCCAGGCCACCAAGGCCGGCATGGGCGGCGCCGAGAAGTGGCTGAAGGGCGAGGAGTCCTGCGTGGTCACCCTGTGGAACGGTGAGCCGATCTTCGTGCAGCCGCCGAACTTCGTCGAGCTGAAGATCACCGAAACCGATCCGGGCGTCCGTGGCGACACCTCGGGCGGCGGCGGCAAGCCGGCCACCCTGGAAACCGGCGCCGTGGTCCGCGTGCCGCTGTTCGTGAACCAGGACGAAGTGATCCGCGTCGACACCCGTTCGGGCGAATACTCCGCACGCGTCAAGTAATCCGGCGCAGCCGGATTACGGTAGTGACGGCCGCTGGCCGGATACGCGCCATCGCATTCGCGCTGGCGCTCCCATGATCTGCTTCGGCAGATCATGGGCCCCCGCTTCACGGGTCTCCAGACCCCGCCGCTTCGCGGCAGCCCCTGACTCAGGGGCGTGTCCCCCAGAAGTATCTCGCCGCCCCCCAGCCAGTGAGCCCGCATGAGCGATAGCCCGCACCTCCCCGAAGCCTGCGACCTGCTCATCGAAGCCGGTTACGTCGTTCCGATCGAGCCGCATGCGGTGGTGCTGGAAGACCATGCCGTTGCCGTGCGTGGCAGCGAGATCGTGGCCATCCTGCCGCGTGCCGAGGCGCGCGCACGCTTCCGCGCCACCCAGGTGGTGAGCCGACCCGAGGCTGCGCTGATGCCGGGCCTGGTCAACGCGCACACGCACAACCCGATGACCCTGCTGCGCGGCGTTGCCGACGACCTGCCGCTGATGACCTGGCTGCAGCAGCACATCTGGCCGGTGGAAGCGGCGGTGATCGGCCCCGAATTCGTTGCCGACGGTACCACCCTGGCCATCGCCGAGATGCTGCGCGGCGGCACCACCTGCGCCAACGAGAACTACTTCTTCGGCGACGTGCAGGCCGCGGTCTACAAGAAACACGGTTTCCGCGCGCTGGTGGGCGCGGTCATCATCGATTTCCCCACCGCCTGGGCCAAGACCGACGACGAGTACTTCGCCAAGGCCGGTGAACTGCACGACCAGTGGCGCACCGATCCGCTGATCGGCACCGCGTTCGCGCCGCATGCGCCTTACACGGTCAATGATGCCAACTTCGAGCGGGTGCGGATGCTGTCCGACCAGCTCGACATGCAGGTGCACCTGCACACCCACGAGACCGCGCAGGAAATCAACGATTCGATCAGGCTGCACGGCCAGCGCCCGCTGGCGCGGCTGGATCGGCTCGGCCTGGTCAACGACCGCCTGATCGCGGTGCACATGACCCAGCTGACTGATGCGGAAATCCACCTGTGCGCCGAACGTGGCGTCAGCGTGGTGCATTGCCCGGAATCGAACCTGAAGCTGGCCTCCGGTTTCTGCCCGGCCTGCGCCCTGCAGCGCGCAGGCGTGAACCTGGCGATCGGTACCGATGGCTGCGCCAGCAACAATGACCTGGACATGTTCAGCGAGAACCGCACCGCGGCGATCCTGGCCAAGGCCGTGGCCGACGACGCCACTGCACTGGACGCGGCAACCACGCTGCGCGCGTCCACGCTGGGTGGCGCACGCGCGCTGGGCTTCGGCGACCGCATCGGCTCGATCGAAGTCGGCAAGCAGGCCGACCTGGTCTGCGTTGATCTGTCCGCGCTGGAAACACAGCCGCTGCACAACGTGCTGTCGCAGCTGGTGTACGCCACCGGCCGCCAGCAGGTCAGCGATGTCTGGATCGCCGGCAAGCCGAAGCTGGTGCAGCGCGAGCTGGTCGGCATGGACCTGCCGGGCATCATCGCCAACGCGCGCCAGTGGCGCGAGCGCATCCGCCATTTCCGCGCCTGAACCCTGGCGCCGCAAGGACATCCCACATGACTGCCCCCCACGCTTCCTCAAATTTCGATCAGGCCGAGCTGGACAAGTTCGCTGCGCTGGCCAACCGCTGGTGGGACGCTGACGGCCCGCAGAAGCCGCTGCATGCGCTGAATCCGGTGCGCCTGCAGTACGTGGCTGACCGCGTGCCGCTGCGCGGCGCCCGCGTGCTCGACATCGGCTGCGGTGGCGGCCTGTTGAGCGAAGCGCTGGCCCAGGCCGGTGCTGACGTCACCGCCATCGACCTGGCCCCGGAGCTGGTCAAGGTCGCGCGCCTGCATGCGCTGGAAAGCGGCGCCCAGGTCGATTACCGGGTGCAGGCGGCCGAGGATCTGGCCGCCGAGCAGCCGGGCAGCTTCGACGTGGTCACCTGCATGGAAATGCTGGAGCACGTGCCGGACCCGGGCGCGATCATCGAGGCCTGCAAGCGCCTGCTGAAGCCGGGCGGCCACCTGTTCCTGTCGACCATCAACCGCACCGCCGCCGCGTTCGCGGTGGCGATCGTCGGCGCCGAGTACGTGGCGCGCCTGCTGCCCAAGGGCACGCACCACTACCAGGAATTCATCAAGCCGGCCGAGCTGGCGCGCTGGCTGCGCGAGGCCGACCTGCAGCTGGTGGATGTCAGCGGCATGGCCTACGAGCCGTGGCGCAACCATGCCCGCCTGAGCAGCCGCACCGACATCAACTACCTGGCCTACGCGGTCAAGCCGGCATGACCGCCGCCCGCTTCCCGCGTGCGGTGCTGTTCGACCTGGACGGCACCCTGCTGGACAGCGCGCCGGACTTCGTCGCCACCTGCAACGCGATGCTGGCCGAGCGTGGTCGTGCGCCGATCGATCCGGCGGTGCTGCGCCCGGTGGTCTCCAAGGGCTCGCGCGCGATGGTCGGGGCCGCTTTCCCGGACCTGGATGCCGCTGCGCGAGATGCACTGATTCCGGAATTCCTGCAGCGCTACGAAGCGCTGATCGGCCAGCACGCGGTGCTGTTCGATGGCGTGGCCGGCATGCTTGCCGCGCTGGATGACGCCGGCACCGTGTGGGGCATCGTCACCAACAAGCCCGAGTACCTGGCGCGGCTGATCCTGCCGCAGCACGGCTGGCAGCAGCGCTGTGCAGTGCTGGTCGGCGGTGACAGCCTGGCCGAGCGCAAACCTCACCCGCTGCCGCTGCTGCACGCTGCGCAGGCCATTGGCGTTGCTGCCGAAGACTGCGTGTACGTGGGTGACGACGAGCGCGACATCATCGCCGCGCGGGCCGCGGCCATGCCGTCGGTGGCAGCCCTGTGGGGCTACCGCCTGCACAGCGACGATCCGCTGGCCTGGCAGGCCGACGTGCTGGTCGAGAACGCTGAACTTCTGCAACTGGCCAGTCTCTGGCCGACCCGGCCGGCAGCCCCGGCCCAGCCGTAAGGAATGGTGTAGTGAGCAGTACCGCGCTGGACAGTTTCCTCGACAAGTGGCGCAGCCGTTGGCCGGAATGGTCGGTGGCCGCCCCGTTCGTGGCCGAATCGCAACGCGAGCTTGCAGTGGCGTGGTTCGCGCTGCTGCAGGAGTTCGACGACATGCTCAACACCAGCGGCGATCCGCTGCCGGCCGACGCCAAGCTGGCGTGGTGGGGCGAGGAGCTGCGCAGCTGGGCGGGACATCGCTCGCGCCATCCGCTGGGCAGGCTGCTGGAGCCGATGCGTGCACCGTGGGCCCAGTTGGCCGAGGCACTCCCGGATCTGGTTGAAGCGCGCACGGTCGCGCTGGATGCGGCTGGCGCCGAGCGCGCGCTGGCGAACTACGCCGAGGCCGTAGCCGCGGTGGAGGCGGCCTTGTTCGCTGACAAGCCGCGCACCGGCGCCGGTCGTGCGGTGCAGCTGCAGACCTTGGCGCAGCGCCTGCAGGACGCTGGCGTGGCGGGTGTGCCGCGCAGCCTGCTGGACGAGGACGCCAGCAATGCCGCACAGCGCTGGGCGCAGCATCTGTTGAAGGGGTGGGGCACCCGCGTGCCCGGCCCGCGCCCGCGCCGTGTGTGGTCCAGCCTGGCGCGTGCGCGGGTGGCGGCACAGGCCGCAGGCAAGCCGATCGAGGCCACCCCGGTGCGCACCCTGCTGCGCGTGTGGTGGGCCGCGCGCGGTTGATCCACCGTACCTGGTTGTGCCGGCCGCTGGCCGGCATCCAGCAGGGCGCGGAAGTGGATGCGGTTGCCGGCCAGCGGCCGGCACTACCGTTACTTGCGCTCCAGCACCAGCAGCGGGTCGATACGGGTCTCGAACCAGTTCATGCCCCAGTGCAGGTGCGGGCCGGTGGCACGGCCGGTGGCGCCGACAGCAGCGATCACCTGGCCCTGTTCAACCCGGTCGCCGACCTTTACGTCGATGCGCGAGAGGTGCAGGAAGTTGGAGCTGACCCCGAAGCCGTGGTCGAGCAGCAACGTGCCGCCGGTCAGGTACAGGTCCGGGCCGGCGAAGGTGACGATGCCGGCGGCCGGTGCTTTCACCGGCGTGCCGGTCGGCACCGCGATGTCCATGCCGGAATGACCGGCGCCGGGCTGGCCGTTGTACACGCGGGCATTGCCGAAGCGGCCGCTGATGCGGCCCTGCACCGGCCAGATGAAGGTCTGGGTGAAGTCGGTGCGGTCGTCATCGCGGGCGCGTGCGGCGGTCACCTGCGCCTGTTCGCGCTTGATCCGCTCGGCAATCGCCGGCGGCGGGTTGACCGTCTTCGGCGGCACGCCATTGACCCGCTCTGTGGGCCAGTCGCGCGGCGTCACCGCAATGGTCGCGGTCTCGCTGCCACCATCGGGGCGCTGCACCTGCACGCGCAGCGGGCCCTTCTCGTCACGGCCGATGCCGAACACCACGCTGCCGTAGCCGCTCACCCGCAGCTGGCGACCGGCGTACTGCACGCGGCTGCCGGCGGGAACCTTGCCGATCACCAGTGCGCCCTGCGACGCACTGGCCGGGAACACCACGCGGCTGTCGATCAGGCTGCCAATGCCATCCTGCGCCTGCGCCGCGGGTACGGAAAACAGGGGCGCGGCCAGCAGCGCCCCGATCAGAAGTGCCGAGCGCATCAGCGGTTGTAGGTCATGCGCTGGCCGGCGGGTTCGCCCACCAGGTTGCTGCCGTCCCACACCAGCTGGCCGTTGACCCAGGTGGAGGCGACGCGCGAACGGAAGGTGGTGCCCTCAAACGGCGACCAGCCGCACTTGGACAGCACGTCCTCGCGCTTGACCGTGAACGGCACGTCTTCGACCAGGACCAGATCGGCGAAGTAGCCTTCGCGCAGGAAGCCACGTTCTTCCACGTCGAACAGCTGCGCCGGGGCGTGGGCGAACTTCTGCACCACCTGCTCGCGGGTCAGCTTGCCTTCGTGCACGCGCTCCAGCGCGGCCACCAGCGCGTACTGCACCAGTGGCAGGCCGGAGGGGGCCTGCGCGTAGGGCTTCTGCTTCTCTTCCCAGGTGTGCGGCGCGTGGTCGGTAGCCAGCACGTCCAGCACGTCGTCGGCCAGCGCAGCGGTGATCGCCTCGCGGTCGGACACTTCCTTGATGGCCGGGTTGCACTTGATCAGGTTGCCCTTGGTCGCATAGTCCGGACGCGCGAAGTGCAGGAAGTGCACGCAGGTTTCAGCGGTGATCTGCTTGCGGCTGCCATCGGCGCGGATCAGCGGGCCCTTCTCGAACAGCGCCAGTTCATCGGCGGTGGAGATGTGCAGCACGTGCAGGCGGGTGCCGTGTTTGCGCGCCAGCGACATCGCCAGGCGGGTCGACTTGATGCAGGCTTCGCGCGAGCGGATGTCCGGGTGCATGTCCGGGGTCAGCGCATCGCCGTACTTTTCCTGGAAGGCCTTCAGGTTGGCATCGATCATCGGCGTGTCTTCGCAGTGCGTGATGATCGGGGTCGGGCATTCGCGGAAGATCGCGTCCAGCGTTTCGGGGTTGTCGACCAGCATGTTGCCGGTCGAAGCACCCATGAACACCTTCACGCCCGGCGCCTTCTTCGGGTCCAGCGCACGGATGGCGTCCAGGTTGTCATTGCTGGCGCCGTGGTAGAAGCCGTAGTTGGCCCAGGCGCGGCCGCGCGCGAGCTCGTACTTGGCTTCCAGGATGGTCGAATCCAGCGTCGGCGGGTTGGTGTTGGGCATGTCCATGAAGCTGGTCAGGCCACCGGCCACGGCCGCCGCCGATTCGCTGGCGATGTCGCCCTTGTGGGTCAGGCCCGGTTCGCGGAAGTGCACCTGGTCATCGATCATGCCCGGGAGCAGCCAGCGCCCGGCCGCGTCCACCACCTGCTCGCCGTCGCGCGGCGCCAGCCCGTTGCCGATCTGCGCGATGCGGCCGTTCTCGATGCGCAGGTCGCCGTCGAAGGTGCGGCCTTCGTTGACCATGCGGGCATTGGTGATGAGGGTGGAGGACATGTCAATGTTTTCCTGTGCAACGGCAAGAGGGGGCGTTGGGGGACTCGGGCACGGGGTCGAAGCCGCCGGGATGGAACGGGTGGCAGCGGCCCAGCCTGCGCGCAGCCAGCCAGCTGCCGCGCAGCGGGCCGTGCCGCGAGATCGCGTCCATCGCGTATTCAGAACAGCTCGGCACGAAACGGCAGCGGGGCCCCAGCAAGGGGCTGATGAAGCGCTTGTAGAAGCGCAGCAGGGCGATGAGCAGGCGCGAGATCACCCAGTCATCTTATGCCAGTTGGCATGAAGGCCGCATTTGTGCAGGATGGGCCGTTGGTCGCATGTCGCCGATGGCCTGCGACCGGTACCAGCACCGTCGGGTGCTGGCCAGGTTCCGTACCGCGCAAGGCGGTCCGTGTTCGTCGGACTGCCCATTGGGCGCCTTGGCTCCAGGACTGAATGGAGCAGGGTGCCGAGGTTGCTGCTGCGGGTCGGGTAGGCTATAAAGGCCCGCTTTCCCGGGCCCCGGGGAATCCAAGGAAGAGCGTTTCGTGGCTGCTAAAAAAACTGCAAAGAAGGCCGCAACGGCCGCCAAGAAAACCGCCAAGCCTGTTGTGAAGAAGTTGGCGGCAAAGCCCGTTGCCAAGAAGCCGGCGAGCAAGCCGGCGACCAAGGCAGCGTCCTCGCAACCGGCGGCCAGGAAGGCCACCGCAAAGAAAACGCCGGTCAAGGCAACCAAGCCGGTGGCGAAGAAGGCCGCTGCGCCCGCCAAGGCCAAGCCAGCCGCTGCCAGCAAGAAGGCGCCGGTGAAAAAGGCCGTCAGCAAGGCTGCGCCGGTGAAGAAGACCGTCGCCAAGCCGGTGGTCAAGAAGGCAGCAGCCAAGCCGGCGCCGAAGGCGGTGGTGAAGAAGGCTGCAGCCAAGCCGGTCGCCAAGCCGGCGGCAAAGAAGGTCGCTGCGGCCAAGCCGGTCGCCACGCCTGCCGCTGCAAAGAAGGTTGCCAAGAATGTTGCCGCACCGGCCGTAAAGCCGGCCCCGGCCCCAGTAGTGAAGTCCGCACCGAAGCCTGCTGCCAAGCCGGCTCCGGCCAAGCCTGTCCCGGCCAAGACCGTGGCAGTGGCAGCAGCCCAACCGGCCTCCAAGCCGGCCCCGGCCGCCGCTCCTGCCGCTTCGAAGGCCCCGCAATCCAAGAATCCCGTGCCCGTTTCGAAATCGCCTGCCAAAACCGCCGTGAAATCCGATTCCGCCCCGAAGACCGTGTCGCGCCCTGTCGGCAAGGTTGCCGTGGCCGTCGCCGCCCGCTCGGCAGCACCGGCCCCGCGCAGCAAGTACAAGGTGGTCGAATACAAGACCGACGAGGCCACCGGCCGCCCGATCCTGCCGGCTGGCTACAAGCCGTCCTCGGAAGAGGAATACATGAGCCCGCTGCAGCAGGAGTATTTCCGCCAGCGCCTGCAGAACTGGCGCGCGGACCTGGTGGAAGAGTCCAAGCAGACCATCGAGAACCTGCGCGAGGAAGTGCGTGACATCGGCGACGAAGCCGAGCGCGCGACCCGCGAAACCGAGAACTCGCTGGAACTGCGTACCCGCGACCGCTACCGCAAGCTGATCGGCAAGATCGACAGCACCCTGAAGCGCCTGGAAGCGGGCGACTACGGTTACTGCGTCGACACCGGCGAAGAAATCGGCCTGGAGCGCCTGGAGGCGCGCCTGACCGCCGAGCGCACCATCGATGCCCAGGAGCGTTGGGAGCATCTGCAGAAGCAGCAGGGCGACTGATTCCTGATCGTTGTCTGGTCATGCAGAAAACCCGGCTTCGGCCGGGTTTTTTGTTGGGTTCGAGTTGGCTGTGTAGAGCGCCTTCCGGGTATCGGGTGGAGCCTGCGGGTGGGGCCGATGTAGAGCCGAGCCCACGCTCGGCTCAGGCCGAAGCCGGAGGGCAAGGAAGAGCAAAAGCAAAAGCAAAGGCAGCCAAGCATGGCTTGGCTCTATCAGGAACGGTCATGCGTGCGCTCGCGGCTGTTGAGTCCGCCTTGTAGCGAGCCGAGCACCGCAGGGGAATCAGGCGCGAAGAGGCGGCTCTATCCTGTAGAGCCGACTGCTGGTCGGCTGGCTCTCCGCGCCGTCCCCTGATTCACCGAGGAGCACAGGGCACCGGCGCGCAGCGCCGGCTCGCGGATGGCGGAGCGCTTCTTTGGTTACTTTCTTTTCGCGAAAAGAAAGTGACAAGCCCGATCATCGAGGGAGAGCAACGGCCCCAGCCAAACGCCCGGCGCCGCCGAATCCGCTGTTAGCAGCGTCACTGCAGGTCGCGAAGATTCAACTTCCGCAGCGTCGGGTTCTTCCACGCGGTGATCCCGGCAACGCTCAGCACCGCGAACCCGCCCAGCACCACGGCCGGTACCAGGCCGAGCAGCTTCGCCATCGTGCCGGCATAGAACGCGCCCAGCTCGTTGGACGAACTGATGAAGATGCCGTTGATCGACGATACGCGACCGCGCATTTCTTCCGGCGTGGCCAGTTGCAGGATGGTCGAGCGGATCACCACCGAGACGCCATCGAAGGCGCCGTAGAACAGCAGGATCAGCGCCGACAGCCAGAAGTGCTGCGACAGCCCGAAGCTGATCACGCACAGGCCGAAGCCGGCCACCGCGAACAGCAGCACGCGGCCGGCATTGCGGTGCAGCGGGTGGCGGGCCAGCCACAGGCCCACGCACACCGAGCCCAGCGCCGGCATCGCGCGCAGGATGCCCAGGCCTTCCGGGCCGTGGTGCAGGATTTCGTGCAGGAACGCCGGCAGCATCGCCACCACGCCGCCCAGCAGCACCGAGAACATGTCCAGCGCCATCGCGCCGACCATGATCCGGTTGCCGACCACGAAGCGCGCGCCTTCGGCGATGCTCTTGAAGATCGGCGCGGCAGGGCCGGTGTGCACCGGCTCCTCCACTTTCAGCGTGGCCAGACAGGCCATCGCCACCAGCGCGAAGGCGGTGGCCACCGCGTAGGACAGGCCCTTGCCACCGAAGCCGACCAGCACGCCGCCCAGTGCCGGGCCGGCGATCATGCCGGCCTGGAATACCACCGCGCCCAGGCCGGCGCCACGCGCGAACTGGTCACGGGCCAGTACGCGGGCGAACAGGGCGTTGTAGATCGGCGACAGGAAGGCGCGGACCATGCCGGTCAGCGCAATGGCTGCGTAGATCGGCCACACGCCGTCGATCGGCAGCCAGCCCATGGCCACGCTGGTCAATACCAGTGCGGTGGCGATCAGTCCGCAACAGGCGACCATGCCCAGGCGGCGGCGCGGCAGGTGATCCACCAGGTAACCGGCGAACGGCGCCACGCAGAAGAACGGCAGCACCTCGGCCAGGCCGATCAGGCCCAGCGAGAACGGATTGCGGGTGACTTCGTAGATGTGCCAGCCGACGGTGACCGCGACCACCTGGTAGGACAGCATCGCGAAGATGCGGTACGCCAGCAGCCTGGCGAAACCGGGCCGGGACAGCAGGCCCCGCGCGCTGTCTTCGGCTGTGGCAGGCTCGCTCACGACGGGTCGCGCTGCAGCTGGGCCTGCGCGGTCTCGCGGATGAAGGCCAGCATCGCCGCCACGCCGTTGCTGCGGGTCGGCGAGAGGTGGCGGGCCAGGCCGATGTCCTGGATGTAGCTCGGCTCGGTGGCCAGGATCTCCTGCGCCGAGCGCCCGGAGTACACACGCAGGGCCAGGAAGATCAGGCCGGAGACAATCGCCGAATCACTGATGGCATGGAAGCGCAGCGACTGCGCGTTGCCTTCGGGCACGATCCAGACCATCGACTGGCAGCCGAGCAGGCGATGCTCTTCGGTCTTCCATTCTTCCGGGAAGGCCGGCAGCTTGCGGCCGAGGTCGATCAGGTACTGGTAGCGCTCGGACCAGTCGCCGAAGAAGCCGAATTCCTCGGCGATGGCGGCCTGTGCCTCGGCGGCGGTGGGTTCAAGCGGGAACGGGGAGTCGGTCACAACAGTCTCTACGGTGGGGGCGTGGCCGGCGTACCGGCCACGGGGCAGGGCGGGTCAGCCGCGCTTGCGCGACCAGCGCACGCCCTGCGGGGTGTCTTCCAGCACGATGCCTTCGGCGGCCAGCTGGTCGCGGATGGCGTCGGAACGGGCGAAGTCGCGCGCCTTCTTGGCAGCGGCACGCTCATCGATCAGGCCCTGGATGCGGGCATCGTCGCCGCCGTCGCTGGCCGCAGTGCCGAACCACTGCGCTGGATCGGCCTGCAGCAGGCCCAGTGCCAGTCCGGCGCCGAGCAGTTCACCCTTCAGGCGCGCCTGCTCGGCCGGATCGGTGGCACGACGCGCATCGGCGGCGATGCGGGCCACTTCGGCCAGTGCCTGCGGGGTGTTCAGATCGTCATCCAGGGTCGCCTCGACCGTGGCCGGGATCGCAACGACCGCCTCGACTGACGCCAGTTCGCGCAAGGTGCCGTACAGGCGGTCCAGGGTGCGCACCGACTGTTCGATCAGGCCATCGGACCAGTCCAGCGGTTGCCGGTAGTGGGCCGACAGCAGGGCCAGGCGCAGTGCTTCCGGCGGGTGCTGGCGCACCAGGTCGTGCACGCGCTCGATGTTGCCCAGCGACTTGCTCATCTTGGCGCCGCCGAAGTTGAGCATGCCGTTGTGCAGCCAGAAGCGGGCGAAGATCTTGCCGCCGTGGGCGCACTCGCTCTGCGCAAGCTCGTTCTCGTGGTGCGGGAACTGCAGGTCGACGCCGCCGGCATGGATGTCGATGGTCTCGCCCAGGTGGGCGGCGGCCATTGCCGAGCACTCGATGTGCCAGCCCGGGCGGCCACGGCCCCAGGGCGACGCCCAGCCGGGCAGGTCGTCGCTGGACGGCTTCCACAGCACGAAATCACCCGGATCACGCTTGTACGGGGCCACGTCGACACGGGCGCCGGCCAGCATTTCGTCCGGATCGCGGCGCGAGAGCTTGCCGTAGCCATCGAAGCTGGCCACCGCGAACAGCACGTGGCCTTCGGCAGCGTAGGCATGCCCGTTGGCGATCAGCTGCTCGATCATGGTGATGATCTGCGGAATGTGCGCGGTCACCTCCGGCTCGATGTCCGGCGGCACCACGCCCAGCGCGGCCATGTCCTCACGGTAGGCGGCGGCGAACCTGTCGGTGATGGTGCTGATCGGTACGCCCTGCTCGCGCGCGGCGGTGTTGATCTTGTCGTCCACGTCGGTGATGTTGCGCGCGTAGCGCAGGCCACCGAAACGGCGCCGCAGCAGGTCGGCCAGCACCCCGAACACCACCGGGCCACGGGCGTTGCCGATGTGCACGTAGTTGTAGACCGTCGGGCCGCACACATACAGGGTCGGACAGGCCGGATCGAGCGGGGTGAACGGTTCGAGCTGGCGAGTCAGGTTGTTGTGCAGGCGCAGGGTCATGGGGCTGTGGCTGGGGGACAAGCCTGTGATTTTAGAACGTGTCGGCCCCCTTTGGGGGCACCCGTTGCCACCGGTGGACGCCGGGGCCACCCGGGGTGGGGTGGGCAGGAGCGGCGTGGACGGGTAATGTTCAGCCCCTTGCGCTCGCCACTGCCTACACTATTGCCGTGTCCTTGCTCCCGTCGCCAATGAAATCCACCGCGTTGCTGACCCTGGCCTGCCTGTCGGCGCTGCCCGCCGTGGTGCTGGCGCAGGAGGCCGAGCCCCGCAACCGGGTGGTGATCGTTGAGAACGTGAAGTTCGACTACGCCCAGGTGCTGAACGTGGAGCCGGTGTTCCAGACCCTGCGCGCGACCCGCACCGAGGAGCACTGCGAGCCAGTGTCGACCCGGACCCTGGCCCCGGTGAACGTGACCGGCGAGGAGCCGGTCGAGGACAAGGGCCGGATCAGCCGCTTCTGGGACTCGGTGCGCTCGATGTTCAAGCGCAGCGACGAAGAGGCCGTTGAGGAGCCCGGAGCCGAGACGCCGGCCCCGGCACCGGCGAACACTGGCCCGATGCTGACCCGCGACTGCCGCATCGTGCCGGTGGGGCGTGAATTCCGCCGGCCCATCGCCTACGACGTGGATTACGTCTACAAGGGCACCAAGTACCGTTCGCGGCTGCCGGAAGACCCCGGCAACCGGCTCAAGATCCGGGTGTCGATCACGCCCTGGGTCGGCCCGGAGCAGGGCACGGCCAGCAATCCCTGATTCTGGGACCCCGGCCCTTGCGCCGGCCTCGGCCGCATGCAAAGATGGTTGACCATGAAGCTCACCGACTTCCAGCACGACAGCAGCGCAGCCCGACAGGCGTCGGGCATGACCTCGCGTGCGCGTCGACCGGAACCCCACATCCTCGCTGGGTAACCGGAGCTTTTTGCTGTTCGTCCGAAAAAACCCAGCCCGCCGGCTGGGTTTTTTCGTTTCCGCGCTTCAAAAATGCATCTTCTGAAAGCTGCAACTGCAATCTTCCCGCTCCACCTTTGATTCCTGTTTTCCCTTCCACCGCGTCGAAACCGGCGCCGCCACGCAAGGAAAGATGATGTCCCCAAAGCACTTCCTGAACACCCAGGACTGGAGCCGCAGCGATCTCGACGCGCTGTTGACCCAGGCGGCGCTGTTCAAGCGCAACAAGCTCGGCGACCAGCTCAAGGGCAAGTCGATCGCGCTGGTGTTCTTCAACCCGTCCATGCGCACCCGCACCAGCTTCGAACTGGGCGCGTTCCAGCTCGGTGCCCACGCGGTGGTGCTGCAGCCGGGCAAGGATGCGTGGCCGATCGAGTTCAACCTCGGCACGGTGATGGACGGCGATACCGAAGAGCACATCGCTGAAGTGGCCAAGGTGCTGGGTCGTTACTGCGACATCATCGCCGTGCGTGCGTTCCCCAAGTTCATCGACTGGGCCTACGACCGCCAGGACATCGTCCTCAACAGCTTCGCCAGGTACTCGCCGGTGCCGGTCATCAACATGGAGACCATCACCCACCCGTGCCAGGAGCTGGCCCACATCATGGCCCTGCAGGAGCACTTCGGCACCCAGGACCTGCGTGGCAAGAAGTACGTGCTGACCTGGACCTACCACCCCAAGCCGCTGAACACCGCCGTTGCCAATTCGGCGCTGACCATCGCCACCCGCATGGGCATGGACGTGACTCTGCTGTGCCCGACCGCCGACTACATCCTCGACGAGCGTTACATGGGCTGGGCCGAGCAGAACGTGGCCGAGAGCGGCGGCTCGCTGAAGATCAGCCATGACATCGACAGCGCCTACGCCGGCGCCGACGTGGTCTACGCCAAGAGCTGGGGCGCGCTGCCGTTCTTCGGCAACTGGGAACCGGAGAAGCCGATCCGCGACCAGTTCAAGCACTTCATCGTGGACGAGCGGAAGATGGCGCTGACCAACAATGGTGTGTTCAGCCACTGCCTGCCGCTGCGCCGCAACGTGAAGGCCACCGACGCGGTGATGGATTCGCCGCAGTGCATCGCCATCAACGAAGCCGAGAACCGCCTGCACGTGCAGAAGGCGATCATGGCGGCGGTTGCCGGGCGCTAGATCGAACAAGGGGTAGAGCCGACCGTTGGTCGGCTGCTCCCGCAGCGGCGCATCCAATATTCCAGCCGACCAACGGTCGGCTCTACCGAATTCCCATCCCCCAAGTGGACCTGACCCCCATGAGCAACAAAGACGTCGTTCTCGCCTTCTCCGGCGGCCTGGATACCAGCTTCTGCGTGCCGTACCTGCAGGAGCGCGGCTACAACGTGCACACCGTGTTCGCCGACACCGGCGGCGTCGATGATGAAGAGCGTGACTTCATCGAGAAGCGCGCCGCCGAACTGGGCGTGGCGAGCCACCTCACCGTCAACGGTGGCCCGGCCATCTGGGAAGGCTTCGTCAAGCCGTTCGTGTGGGCCGGCGAAGGCTACCAGGGCCAGTACCCGCTGCTGGTCTCGGACCGCTACCTGATCGTCGATGCCGCGCTGAAGCGTGCTGCCGAGCTGGGCACCAACATCATCGCCCACGGTTGCACCGGCATGGGCAACGACCAGGTCCGCTTCGACCTGGCCGTGAAGGCGCTGGGCGACTACCAGATCATCGCGCCGATCCGCGAGATCCAGAAGGAACACACCCAGACCCGCGCCTACGAGCAGAAGTACCTGGAAGAGCGTGGCTTCGGCGTGCGCGCCAAGCAGCAGGCCTACACCATCAACGAGAACCTGCTGGGCCTGACCATGTCCGGCGGCGAGATCGACCGGTGGGAAGCCCCGGGCGAGGGTGCGCGTGGCTGGTGCGCACCGCGCAGCGAGTGGCCGGAGCAGGCCCTGACCGTGACCCTGAAGTTCGTTGAAGGCGAAGCCGTCGAACTGGACGGCAAGGCGCTGCCGGGCGACCAGATCCTGGCCCAGCTCAACAAGCTGTTCGCCCCGTACGGCGTGGGCCGCGGCGTCTACACCGGCGACACCGTGATCGGCCTGAAGGGCCGCATCGTGTTCGAGGCCCCGGGCCTGGTTTCGCTGCTGGCCGCACACCGTGCGCTGGAAGATGCGGTGCTGACCAAGCAGCAGAACCGCTTCAAGCCGGACGTGGCGCGCAAGTGGGTGGAGCTGGTGTATGAAGGCTTCTACCACGACCCGCTGAAGACCGACATCGAAGCCTTCCTGAAGTCCTCGCAGGCCAAGGTCAACGGCGAAGTGGTGCTGGAAACCCGTGGTGGCCGCGTCGATGCGGTGGCCGTGAAGTCGCCGCACCTGCTCAACACCAAGGGCGCCACCTACGCGCAGTCGGCCGACTGGGGCGTGGAGGAGGCTGAAGGCTTCATCAAGCTGTTCGGGATGAGCTCCACTGTCTATGCGCAGGTCAATCGCGGTTGACCTGTGACGGGGTGCCGGCCGCTGGCCGGCGCCTCGCAACGTCGATGGAGGGTAGTGCCGGCCGCGGGCCGGCATGCGGGACCGCAGGGTACAAAAGGAGGCCGCCCCCGGCCCGCCCAAAACCGTATGAAACAAAACCCAAATAAAAAAAAAAAGTGAAAACA
>NZ_JCACKF010000042.1:97438-206283 GCF_059505245.1 Stenotrophomonas sp. | reverse complement strand
GGGGTGCGGGCCGGTGGCGGGCGCCTCGAACCGTCTTGGGGGGGTTGGGCGGCCGGGGGGCGGGCGGGTGGCCCGGCGGGATATGGGGGTTGCCGGCCCGCGGCCGGCACTACCGATTTCGAACCCTACGGATATTCAGACACATGCTTGAACAGACGCTCGATCACCTGCAGGCGCTGGTGTCCTTCGACACCCGCAACCCGCCGCGTGCGATCACCACCGGTGGCATCTTCGATTACCTGCGCGACAACCTGCCCGGCTTCAACGTCGAGGTGATCGACCATGGCGCGGGCGCAGTCAGCCTGTACGCCGTGCGCGGGACGCCGAAGTACCTGTTCAACGTGCACCTGGACACCGTGCCGGACTCGCCGCACTGGAGTGCCGACCCGCATGTGATGCGGCGCCTGGACGACCGCGTGGTCGGCCTGGGCGTGTGTGACATCAAGGGCGCCGCCGCTGCGCTGGTGGCGGCGGCCAATGCCAGCGATGGCGATGCCGCCTTCCTGTTCTCCAGCGACGAGGAAGCCAACGATCCGCGCTGTATCGCCGCGTTCCTGGCCCGTGGCCTGCCGTATGAAGCGGTGCTGGTGGCCGAGCCGACCATGAGTGAAGCGGTGCTGGCGCATCGTGGCATCAGCTCGGTGCTGATGCAGTTCGCCGGCCGTGCCGGCCATGCGTCCGGCAAGCAGGACGCGGCCGCCAGCGCGCTGCACCAGGCCATGCGCTGGGGCAACCGTGCACTGGACCATGTGGAATCGCTGGCCTCGGCCCGCTTCGGCGGGCTGACCGGGCTGCGCTTCAACATCGGTCGCGTCGAAGGCGGGATCAAGGCCAACATGATCGCACCGGCTGCTGAGGTGCGCTTCGGGTTCCGCCCGCTGCCGTCGATGGACATTGATGGCCTGCTGGCGACCTTCGCCGGTTTCGCCGAACCGGAAGCCGCCGTGTTCACCGAAACGTTCCGTGGCCCCAGCCTGCCGGCCGGTGACATCGCCGAGGCCGAGAACCGCCGCCTGCTGGCGCGCGATGTGGCCGATGCGCTGGAGCTGCCGATCGGCAACGCGGTGGACTTCTGGACCGAGGCCTCGCTGTTCTCCGCCGGTGGCTACACCACGCTGGTGTTCGGCCCGGGCGACATCGCCCAGGCCCACACCGCCGATGAGTTCGTGACGCTGGAGCAGCTGCAGCGCTACACCGACGCCGTGCATCGCATCATCGCCGCCGGCGCCTGATCGACCCTACAACGCCGCCCGGCCCTGGCCGGGTGGAACTGCAACGCGGCGACCGCCGCCTGTGACGAAACCGAAATGTCTCCTGCCCTCCAGCCCCACCGCCAGACCCGCCAGACCATCGTGCGCCTGCTTTCCAGCATGGCCAGCGCGAAGGAGATCAGCCAGTACCTCAAGCGCTTCTCGCAGCTGGACGCCAAGCGCTTCGCCGTGGTCAAGGTCGGCGGCGCGGTGCTGCGCGACGACCTCGACGCGCTGACCTCTTCGCTGTCGTTCCTGCAGGAAGTCGGGCTGACCCCGATCGTGCTGCACGGCGCCGGCCCGCAGCTGGATGCCGAACTGTCGGCCGCCGGCATCGAGAAGCAGACCGTCAACGGCCTGCGCGTGACGTCGCCGGAAGCGCTGGCGATCGTGCGCCGGGTGTTCCAGCAGTCCAACCTGCGCCTGGTCGAGGCGCTGCAGCAGAACGGCGCGCGCGCCACCTCGATCACCGGCGGCGTGTTCGAGGCCCAGTACCTGGACGTGGACACCTACGGCCTGGTCGGCGAGGTGAAGAAGGTCAACCTGGCACCGATCGAGGCCAGCCTGCGTGCCGGGTCGATCCCGGTCATCACCAGCCTGGGCGAGACCGCTGGCGGCCAGATCCTCAACGTCAACGCCGACTTCGCCGCCAACGAGCTGGTGCAGGAACTGCAGCCATACAAGATCATCTTCCTGACCGGCACTGGCGGCCTGCTGGACGAG
The DNA here is from genome assembly GCF_059505245.1 of Stenotrophomonas sp. Classification (NCBI taxonomy): domain Bacteria; kingdom Pseudomonadati; phylum Pseudomonadota; class Gammaproteobacteria; order Lysobacterales; family Lysobacteraceae; genus Stenotrophomonas; species Stenotrophomonas sp. The sequence goes on along the minus strand of NZ_JCACKF010000042.1, from coordinate 204,310 downwards.
CAGGGCAACGTGATCGATTCGATCAACCTGTCCACCGAGTACGACCACCTGATCGCGCAGCCGTGGATCCACGGCGGCATGAAGGTGAAGATCGAACAGATCAAGGATCTGCTCGATCGCCTGCCGCTGGAATCGTCGGTGTCGATCACGCGCCCGGCCGATCTGGCCAAGGAACTGTTCACCCACAAGGGTTCGGGGACGCTTGTGCGCAAGGGCGAGAAGGTGCTGCGCGCCACCGCCTGGAACGCGCTGGACCTGCCGCGCCTGAAGGGCCTGATCGAATCCAGCTTCGGCCGCACCCTGGTGCCGGAGTACTTCGAAAAGACGAAGCTGCTGCGCGCCTACGTCAGCGAGAACTACCGCACCGCGGTGATCCTCACCGACGAGGCCGAGGGCGTGTACCTGGACAAGTTCGCCGTGCTCGACGATGCGCAGGGCGAGGGCCTGGGCCGCGCGGTCTGGAACGTGATGCTGGAGGAAACCCCGCAGCTGTTCTGGCGTTCGCGCCATGGCAATCCGATCAACCACTTCTATTACGCTGAATCCGACGGCTGCTACAAGCAGGACCACTGGAAGGTGTTCTGGTTCGGCGCCGACGGCATCGACCGGATCAAGACCTATGTCGACCATTGCGCCCGGCGCGCGCCGAGCCTGCAGGGCTGAACACATGAACCATGCCGACTGGACCAAGGTCCCTACGCTGGCGGGCACCCATGCGCGGCTGGAGCCGCTGCAGATGGGGCATATCGATGGCCTGCGCGGCGCGCTTGGCGATGGCGCGTTGTCCAGGCTCTGGTACACCCAGGTGCCCGATGCGAAGACCATGGCCGGCTACGTGCAGGCAGCGCTGCAGGCGCAGGCCGAAGGCAGGGTGCTGCCGTTCGTGGTGTTCGATGCCAACGACCAGATTGTCGGCACCACCCGCTACTACGATCTGCAAGCGGACGTGCCGCGCCTGAGTATCGGTTACACCTGGTATGGCGAGTCTGCGCAACGCACCGGGGTCAACACCGAGACCAAGCTGATGCTGCTCAGCCACGCGTTCGAGCGGTTGCAGTGCCTGAGCGTCGTGTTCGAGACCAGCTGGTTCAACTTCACTTCGCGCACCGCCATCGCACGCCTCGGCGCCAAGCAGGATGGCGTGCTGCGCAACCACAAGCGGCACGCCGACGGCACGCCGCGCGACACCGTCATCTTCTCCATCATCGATGCGGAATGGCAGGGCGTGAAGCGCCACCTGCAGTACCGCCTGGACAGCCACGCATGAACGATTCGACTTTCACCCTGGGCATCGTCGGGGCCCGCGGCCATACCGGCGCCGAGCTGATCAAGCTGGTGGCCGCCCATCCGCGCCTGGAACTGGCCTTCGTCTCCTCGCGCGAACGCGCCGGGCAGCGCCTGTCCGACCACCACCCGGAATTCCAGGGCGAGCTGCAGTACGAGAACCTGGATGCCGACGCGGTGGCCGCCAAAGGCGTGGACGCGGTAATCCTGGCCCTGCCCAACGGCCTGGCCGCACCGTTCGTGGCCGCGCTTGAAGCCGCCAAGCCGGACACCGTCATCGTCGATCTCTCGGCCGACTACCGCTTCGACAACAGCTGGTATTACGGCCTGCCGGAGCTGACCCGCGGCCGCTACAACGGCCAGAAGCACATCAGCAACCCGGGCTGCTATGCCACGGCGATGCAGCTGGCGGTGCATCCGCTGCTGGACCTGCTGGCCGGCCCGCCGCAGTGCTTCGGTGTCTCCGGCTACTCCGGTGCCGGTACCACGCCGTCGGACAAGAACAACGTCGAACTGCTGGCCGACAACCTGATGCCGTATGCGCTGACCAACCACGTGCACGAGCGCGAGGTGTCGGTGCAGCTGGGCGTGGCCGTCGAGTTCATGCCGCACGTCGCGCCGCATTTCCGCGGCATCACGCTGACCGCCAACCTGTGGCTGAACCGCGTGCAGACCCGCGAACAGATCGTCGAGCGCTTCCAGCAGGCCTATGCCGGCGAACCCCTGATCGAAGTGGTGGATGAAGCGCCGTGGGTCAGCCGCATCGCCGGCCGCCACGGTGCCCAGGTCGGTGGCTTCACCCTGGCCCCGGGCGGCAAGCGGGTGGTGGTGGTGGCGACCCTGGACAACCTGCTCAAGGGCGCGGCCACCCAGGCCATGCAGAACCTCAACCTTGCGCTGGGCATCGACGAACTGACGTCGATCCCGCACTGAACACGCCTTCCGGAGCCCCCATGGCAGACCTTCTTTGGCAGAAGCCCGGCGTCGCTGTCGACGCCCAGATCCAGACCTTCCTCGCCGGCGACGATGTGATCCTCGACCGCGAGTTCTTCCTGCATGACATCGCTGCCAGCGCCGCGCATGCGCAGGGCCTGCAGCACATCGGCATCCTCAGCGCCGACGAGCTGGCAGGCCTGCTGCGCGAGCTCGACGTGCTGGCGCAGGATTTCCGTGAAGGCCGCTTCGTGCTGGATACGCAGTACGAAGACGGTCACTCAGCAATCGAAGCGCGTTTGACCGAACGCCTCGGCGACGCTGGCCGCAAGATCCACACCGGCCGCAGCCGCAATGACCAGATCCTGGTCGCCACCCGCCTGTGGCTGAAGGAGAAGCTGCTGCGCGTGGCCGGGCTCAGCACCGACGTGGCCAAGATCGCGCTGGACCGTGCGCAGGCCGAGAAGGACCTGCCGATTCCCGGCTATACCCATATCCAGCGCGCCGTGGTCTCTTCGGCCGGCATGTGGTGGGCCGGATGGGCCGAGGCCTTCATCGACAACGCCATCCGCGCCCGTGACACCCATGCGCTGGTCGACGCCAATCCGCTCGGCACCGCCGCCGGCTACGGGGTGAACCTGCCGCTGGACCGCGAGCACACCACGGCCGCGCTCGGTTTCGCGCGCATGCAGATCTCGCCGATCTACGCACAGCTGTCGCGCGGCAAGTTCGAGCTGGCCGCGCTGGAAGCACTCGGTGGCGCTACGCTGGACCTGCGCCGCATCGCCTGGGACCTGTCGCTGTTCACCAGCGCCGAGTTCGGCTTCGTCGCGCTGCCGGCGCAGTACACCACCGGCAGTTCGATCATGCCCAACAAGCGCAACCCGGACGTGATCGAGCTGATGCGTGCGACCCACGCCAGCGTCGCCGCCGCGCGCACCGAGATCGAGCAGCTGCTGTCGCTGCCTTCGGGTTATCACCGTGACCTGCAGTCGTCCAAGGGCGCCATCTTCCACGGCTTCGGCCGTGGCCTGGCCGCGCTGGAACTGCTGCCGGCGCTGCTGGCCAATCTGGAGTGGCGTGACGACAGGCTGCGCGCAGCGATCGATTCGGGCATGTATGCCACCGACGTCGCCGTGGAAGCGGCGGTGGCCGGTGTGCCGTTCCGCGAGGCCTACAAGGCCGCTGCAGCCGGTGCCGACAGCGCAGGGCAGGGACGTACCCCGGAAGGCAGCCTGGCTGCGCGTGTATCGCCGGGCTCGGCCGCCGATCTGCGCCTGGACGAACTGCGCGCACGCTGGCAGGCGCTGTCCTGATGGCGGGCACTGTCTACTTGGTGATGGCGATGCGCCGGCCGGACTTCAACGATGCGGCGGTGCAGCCGCACCGCGATTTCCTCGAGGCGTTGCAGGCACAGGGAAAGCTGCAGCTGACCGGTGGTTTCGCCGATGGCAGCGGTGGCGCCTATGTGCTGTGCAACGTCGAGAGCCTGGAACAGGCGCAGGCGATCGTCGCCACCGATCCGCTGGTGACGATGCACGCTTCCGAGCTGACCGTGCACGAATGGAATACCCGCTGAGGCCCTGACCGATGACCCTGCACGCCGCCACCGTCGCTTCGCCGTTCCCGCAACAGGCGCTGCCGCCATGGCGGCGTGCGGTGCTGAAGGTTGGCAGCAGCCTGCTGGCGGCCGATGGTGGCGGCCTGTCGCCACGCCACGCGCTGGGCCTGGCCCAGTTTGTATCCGCCAACGTACTGGCTGGGCGCGAGGTGGTGATCGTCTCCTCCGGCGCGGTTGCGGCGGGGCGCGCGATCCTGCCGCGGGCCGATGAACCCGGTGCGGCGATGGCGGCGCGCCAGGCCCTGGCCGCGCTCGGCCAGGCGCAGCTGATCGGGCTCTGGCAGCGCTTCTTCGAGCGCCCGGTGGCGCAGGTGCTGCTGACCCACGACGACCTGCGCAACCGCCGCCGCTACCTCAATGCACGCGCCACGCTGAGCGAACTGCTGCGGCTGGGTGCGCTGCCGGTGGTCAACGAGAACGACACCGTATCGGTGGACGAGCTCAAGCTCGGTGACAACGACAACCTGGCCGCGACCGTGGCCGCGCTGGTCGATGCCGATGCACTGTTCATCGCCACCGACATCGACGGCCTGTACAGCGCAGATCCGCGCACCGTGGCCGACGCGCGGCCACTGCACGACGTGCCGGAACTGAGTGACGATGTGCTGGCGATGGCCGGCGGCGCCGGCTCGCGCGCCGGCACCGGCGGCATGCGTACCAAGCTGGAGGCGGCGGCCAAGGCGGGCCGCCTCGGCATCGAGACCTACCTGTTCAACGGCCGCAGCAGCGATGTGGTGCGCGCGCTGGCGCAGGACCGCCTGTTCGGCACCCGCATCCACGCCGCACGCAGCCGCGAGGCTGCCCGCAAGCACTGGCTGCGGCACGCGCCGCTGGCCGAGGGCGCGATCGTCGTCGATGCCGGTGCGGCACAGGCGATGCGGGAGAAGGGCGCCTCGCTGCTGCCCGGCGGCATCACCGGTGTGGAGGGTGCGTTCCGCCGCGGTGACATGGTGCAGGTGTGCTGGATCGCGCCGCAGGGGCGTGTCTGTGTCGCCCGCGGCGTCAGCCAGTACGCCGCCGCCGACGTGCGCCGCATCGCCGGCCATCATTCGCGCGACATCCAGGCCGTGCTGGGCTACAACTACGGTGGCAGCGTCGTCCATCGTGACGACCTGGTGCTGCCATGACCGGTTTGAAGGACACCCCGATGAGCGAAATCGAAGCCCAGGCGCGCGCCTGCCGTGATGCAGCGCAGATCGTTGCCGGCCTGGACAGTGCGGCGCGACGCACGCTGCTGCTGGCGATGGCGCGGGCCCTGGAAGTAAATGCCGGACTGATCCTGGCCGGCAACGCACGCGACCTCGCCGCCGCGCGCGACAAGGGCGTTGGCAGTGCCATGCTCGACCGCCTCGCACTGGACCCGCCGCGGCTGTTCGCGATGGCCGAGGCGGTGCGCGAGGTGGCCGCGCTGCCTGACCCGGTCGGCCAGGTGACGCGCGACGACGTACGTCCCAACGGCATCCGCGTGCAGAAGGTGCGCGTGCCGCTGGGCGTGATCGCGATGATCTACGAGGCGCGCCCGAACGTGACGGCCGAAGCCGCCGCGCTGTGCCTGAAGGCCGGCAATGGCGTGATCCTGCGCGGTGGTTCCGAAGCGATCCACTCCAATACCGCCATCGCCCAGGCGCTGGCCGGTGCATTGAAGGCCAACGGCGTACCGCCGGCGGCGGTGACCGTGCTCACCGACCTGCGCCGCGAGGCGATGCTGGAACTGCTGCAGCTGCATGAGCTGATCGACCTGGCCATTCCGCGTGGCGGCGAAGGCCTGATCCGTTTCGTGGCCGAGCACGCGCGCGTGCCGGTGATCAAGCATTACAAGGGGGTGTGCCACCTGTTCGTGGACGCCAGCGCCGACCTCGGCAAGGCCATCGACCTGCTGGTGGACGGCAAGTGCAGCCGGCCGGCGGCGTGCAATTCGCTGGAGACGCTGCTGGTGCACCGCGCCGTGGCTGACGCGTTCCTGCCGCGCGTGGCGCAGGCGCTGGGTGAGCGTGGGGTGCAGCTGCGCGCCGATGCGCAGGCGCAGCCGTTGCTGCCGGGCAGCACGGCGGCGACCGAGGAGGATTACGCCGCCGAGTTCCTCGATCTGGTGCTGGCGGTGCGCGTGGTCGATGATCTTGATGCAGCCATCGCGCACATCCGCACCTATACCTCCGACCACACCGAAGTGATCGCCACCGAGGACACCGGCCACGCCGAGCGCTTCGTCAACGCGCTGCGCTCGGCGGTGGTGATGGTCAACGCTTCGTCGCGCTTCTCCGATGGTGGCCAGCTGGGCCTGGGCAGTGAGATCGGTATTTCCACCACGCGCCTGCACGCCTACGGCCCGATGGGCTTGGAAGCCCTCACCGTTGAACGATTTGTCGTGCGCGGCGAAGGGCAGACGCGTACATAAGTGGATCCACGCCTCGCGTGGATGCTCTTCGCGGCAAACCCCGGTGCCGACCAAGGTCGGCACCCACCAGGCCCAAGCGCCGACCCAGGTCGGCAGCTACACCACCTCGCGGCGGATGCCGACCGGCCGTGCGTGATCATCCATGTGCAGCGTGGCGGCCTTGCAGCCCATCAGGCGTTCGGCCAGCCCGGTGCTGGCGCCCAGATCGGCGGCCACTTCGTTGAGGCTGGCCAGGGGCCGCGGCAGGCGGCGTTCGCGGCCACGGAAGCGGGCGCGGTTGTACTCGGCCCAGGCGATCAGCAGCACGCTGGCGCACAGCAGCATCAATGGCAGCGCGACCAGCACGTACGGGTCGAACTGGTTCTGCCGTTCGTAGAGCTGCCGCCAGGCCAGCTGGCCACCGATCAACCACGAGAGCAGGGTCACCAGGGGGGCCCACAGATAGAAGTAGAAGCCCCAGAACGCCAGGGTGACGAAGCCCCAGGCCGTGCGCTGGAAGTGTGGCTGGCGATGCGGCTTGCGGATCATCCGCGAGTCGAAGCGGTTGGACGGGCGTTGCGCGTTCATCGGATCCCCCGGTCAGGGCTGGTCCAGGTGGCGCGCTTGCTGCGACGGCGCAGCAGCGTCTTGGGCAGCGCCACCAGGGTGGTGGAAAGGCTGATCAGCCAGTACGCCATCGGGTACCAGATGACCCAGAAGTAATTGCGTCCAATCTGTGTTTCGTAACGCCGGTCGATGATCAGGCTGCTGGCGAACTGCAGCAGGCAGACCAGCGCCAGGATCACGCCATGCCACTCCGGCAGCAGGCTGGCGATATGCAGCTGCGGCGGCAGCTCGATGAACTTGCCCAGTGCCCACAGCAGCACGATGAACAGCATCGTGTAGGCCCAGACCACGCTCAACACGTACTCCAGCAGCACGCCCCACATGCGCCGCTCTTTCCAGTGCAGCAGCGAGCGCGCGTGGCGCAGCATCACTTCCACGCCGCCCTGGGCCCAGCGCAGGCGCTGCCGCCAGAGGCCCTTGAGCGTCTCCGGCATCAGGATGAAGCACAGCGCATTGGCTTCGTAGCGGATGTCCCAGTGCGCGCGCTGCAGGCGCCAGCTGATGTCGATGTCCTCGGTCACCATGTCATCCGACCACCAGCCGACCTGGTGCAGGGCAGTGCGGCGGAAGCCGGCGATCACGCCGGAGATGGTGAAGATGCGGCCATACACGCGCTGTGCCCGCTTGATCATGCCGATGATCGAGGAGAATTCCGCCACCTGCAGGCGTCCGAGCAGGGTGGAGCGGTTGCGGATGCGCGGGTTGCCGGTGACCGCACCGACCCGGTTGCCACTGACCAGGTGCCAGACCATCCAGTGCAGTGCATGCTCTTCCAGCATCGCATCGCCATCGATGCACACCAGGTACTCCGAGCGTGCGGCCAGTGCGCCCATGCGCAGCGCATTGGCCTTGCCCAGGTTGCGGTCCAGGTGCAGCACGCGAAGCCGTGGATGCCTTGCCGCCAGCGCATCCAGCCGTGCGCCGGTGTCATCGCTGCTGCCATCGTCGATGGCGATCACTTCGTAATCGGCGGGGTAGCGCTGGGCCAGCGCCGCAGTGAGCGTGTCGTCCAGGTTTTCTGCTTCGTTGTGGCAGGGCACCAGCAAGGTCGCGAAGGGAGGGGCGATCATCAAGGGCGGATCGTTGCGCGGACGTGAGTGACGCTCGCGCCGGAAGTAGTAGTACAGGCCACCGGACATCCAGAAGAACGCCATCACCATCGGGTAGTAGAAGGCGAACTGGAACAGGACCTGCAGCAGCGGATGCATGTCCACGTCACTTCTCCGGGTACGGGAAGTTGCCGGCGGACATTGCCGCGCGGGCATCGCGGGTGGAGGGCTGGTCGGCGATGAAGTCATCGGGGTACCAGGCGAAGTGGTGCACGCCCTGCGCCTGCAACTGGCGGATCTGCGCACGCAGGCGCCCGGCGGGAATCGGCTGCCCGCTGCGCCAATCGACGGTCTGCAGCTCGAACAGCGTGTGCTGAAGCTGCGGGTCGTGCGCGCGTACCGCGGCCAGCAACTGGTCGAGCCAGCGCTCGGGGTGCCTGCTGCCTTCCATCCACGGCATCGCCATCAGCGCCGTCTGGTCGTAGGCCTTGTTGAACAGGTCCAGGCGCTGCGCGAACCAGGCTTCGCTCTGCGGGCGGAGTACCGGCTCGGCATACAGGTTGCGCACCGTTGCCAGTTTCGGCCGCCAGCGCTGCGCGCTGTTGCGCAGGGCCAGGGTGAAGTCGATCAGTGCCTGGGTACGTGCGCTGCCATCTTCGCCGGCCGCCAGGGCGGGCAGCTCGGTGTCGCGCAGGTAGCCGTCGTCATGGAACAGCAGGCCTTCGAAGTAGGAATTGACCGCCAGGTCCTCGTAGATGTCGAGCATGATCTGCCTGGCCTTCGGGTTGGTGAAATCCAACCGGTACATGCCGTCGGCATCCCCATTGCGGATCGCCAGCACCTTGCGCTGCTCCGGGTCGGGCAGTTCGAAGCCGAGCACTGGCAACCACGCGTAGACCTTCACGCCCGCGCGGGATTTCAGCTGCCAGGCGACGCGGCTGAACAGGTCCGCCCGCATCGGCATGTGCCGGTTCGGGAAATACAGCGCATCGGCGGTGTTGTTGCCGTCCGGGTCGGCAAAGGCCTGCAGATAGACATGGGTCGGCGCGATGCGCTTGACCCGCTCGATCAATGCATCGAGATTGCGTGCCTGCTGCGCTGGATCCGGGTCATACATGTCATCCAGATCGATCTGCAGGGCGCGGATGCCATCGAGCGCCACGTCACGGCGCAGTTCGTAGGCCAGGCCTTCCACGGTCGGGTTGTTGCTCACCAGCAATCGTGCCAGCCCGTGCAGGTCGCTGGCCACTGGCGTGCTACGGCCTTCCAGGTCGAACGAAACCGGCATGCCCAGCTGCTCGGCGATGTCGTTGCTCAACTGGTTGTACGCGGCATATGGCCAGACGATGGCGCGCGGGCGCACGCCCAGGTGCTGCTGGATGCGCTGCACGCTGCGCGAAAGATCAGCGCGCAGGCGCTGCTCATACTGTGTCCCGCTCTCGTAGCTGCGCGTGGCCGGGGTGTAGATGCGGGTGACCACGGCGGGCGTGGAGTTTCCCTGCGGATTGGCAAGCACGCCGTGGTGCAGGTCGTCGGTATGGCTGGCCACTTCGATCAGGCCACTGTCGTGCATCTGCTTCAGCTGCGCCCAGGTCACGAAGTCATCATGGCCGAACGGGCGGTAGCCGTAGTCGATGGTGCGGCCCGGTGCCATGTCCACGTAATCGGTGATCACCGCCACCAGGGCCGGGTAGTGGTAGGCCTGCAGCAGCGGGAACGCCTTGTCGTAGACGCTGCGCAGGCCATCGTCGAAGGTCAGCAGCACCGGCTTGGGAGGCAGCGTGGCGCGGCCCTGCGAGGCCTCGATCAGCTGCGACAGCGAAACCGGGTGGTAGCCGTGCGCGCCCAGCCAGTCCAGGTGCGCGGCGAAGTTCTGCGTGCTCACCGCATAGGAATCGGCATCACCCTTGGCGGCCACCTTGTCGCGGATGTCGTGGTAGCTGAGGATCAGCAGGCCGTTGTCGATCGCATCAAGATGCAGGGGCTGCTGCGCGAACGCCGGTGGCACGCAGGCCAGCAGCAGGAGCACGATCAGTCGCAGGAAGCGGGCCATGTCAGTCTCCCCAGCGCAATGCGGCTTCGAAGCCGATATGGCGCTCGCGATGGCCGTCGTAGACCGGTCGTGACCACCGCACGCCATACTCGAACACGCGGCCAGGGCCCAGCTGCCACTCGTGCATGTAGGACACCGACGGCACCAACGCGCTGCCGAAGCCGTCCTGCCAGTAGTCGCCCAGCGAGACGGTCAGCCGGTGCCGGAAGTGGCGCTCGTAGTGCCGCCACAGCTGCTGGTCGATGCGCATGCCGATCTCGACCATGCGGTCGCGCTTCGGGTTGAAGTAGGGCGCATCATCGCGGCTGCCGCGACTGGTGTAGGCACTGGCCAGGCCATCGACCAGCCAGCGTGGGCGGGTCAGCAGGCGCTGTTGGACGCTGGTGCCGAACAGCTCGCGGTGGTTGCCGTCGTCATAGCGGAAGCGGCTCGCGCCGAACGTCCAGTGGGTGAGCTCGCTGCGCCGGTAGTCCACCTGTGCGCTCACACTGTCGGCGGTGATGCCGGCCGCGCGCGCCTGCATCGAGGCCTCCGGGTCATTGCGTGCGACCACCACGCCGGCGTGCCAGGAATCGTTGAACTGCCAGCCGACGCCGACGCGCAGGCCGGTGTCGCCGATGTGATCGTTGGCGCGCAGGACCGCCGCTTCCGCATCCAGCTGCCCGAAGCGGTAACGCACGCCCGCACCCAGCCACAGGGGATCGATGCGCTGGTCCTGGAAGTCGGTCACGCGACGGTCGGCGAGGGCGAACAACCGCCAGCGGTCATCAAGGACCGGCGTCTCCACGTCCACGCCGTAGTGGCGGTCGTTGTTGCCCAGGGGCGAAGTACCACCGCCCCCGGAGCTGCGGCCGATGTCGGTCCATGCCTTCAGCTGCCAGCCGCGATGCGCGCGCCAGGCCTGGTCCATGCGTTCGACTGCCGGCTGGGTGGGGTAGCGTGCGACCAGGTCATCGTGCAGCGGCCGCGCCAGGTCGTCGCGCTGCAGGGCGACATAGGCCTCTTCCATGCCCAGCCGCGGTTCGATGTCCCGCGGATCGAGCGCGTGTGCCATCTGCTGGCGCTGCAGCGCCCGGCGTGGCCAGCCGCGCATCATGTAGACGCTGCCCAGCGCACTCTGCAGCCCGCCGTTGCCGGGTGCGATCTCGACCATCGACTCCAGGTCGTGCTGCGCGGTGTGCAGGTCGCCGCTGTAGGCGCGCACCATCGCCAGGTTGAGATCGGCCTCGTAGCGCGACCAGTTCGCGTACGGCGACTTGCCGTTGCTCCAGCGCCACGCCGGCTCCTTGTCGCGCCATGCCTGCAGCAGGTCGATGGCCTTTTCCTGCTGCTCGCTTTCCAGGTAGGCGTAAGCAAGTTCCGAATGCGAGGCGTCGCGCGTCGGGTCGCCAGCGACGGCCGCCTGCAGCACCGGGATGGCTTCTTCCGGGTGCAGGGTGCCCATCAACGAATCGCCCACTGCGGGCAGCACGTAGTCGGGCAGGGTGTGGCCTTCGGCCTGCAGTGCCCGCGCTTCCTCGCGGACCTGTGCATGGCGGCCCAGCCGGTTGAGCAGGATCAGCCGGTCCATGCGGATCCGCAGTGGTGCCTGCGAGGACGGGGTGCCTTCGCCGCCGAGGTAGCGCTGCATGCGGGCCAGGGTCGATTCGGCTTCTTCCAGGCGGCTGTCCTCGCTGCTGCTGTAGGCCAGGCTCCAGACCACCAGCTTGGCCAGGTAGTCGCCTTCCAGGCGCTGTTTCTGCGCAGCGTCGAACAGTTGCGGGCGCTGCTGGTACAGCTCCCACGCACGCCAGGCGTTGCCGATGTCGCCCAGCGTCAATACGCGCAGCTTGAACAGCAGGTCGTCGTTGGGTTGCTGCTGGCTGGCGCGCTCGATCGTGCCCAGGGCGTCCAGCCAACGCGCCTGGTCTCGATAGCGGCCGATCTCGGCCAACGCTGCTTCGCGGTCGGGCGGGGCAGCGCTGCTGGCCCAGGCCAGGGCGGTGCAGGCGAGGCCGACGCAGAGCGCCAGCCGGCGGTGGACAACCATTGGGGACCCCCTTGGCTTCCGAACCAGACAACCTGAAAAATGTGACGCACATCACATGCCAGCTTTTGGCGTGGCCGTGGCCCGCGTCACTCCCTTCGTGCATTCCCGCCCAGCGAAGACGGATACAACCCGGACAGCGACCTGCGATGTCTTGTCTGAAACGAAAGTCCCCCGCACACCGAGTGGTGGCCCGGGCGGCGCTGCCGCCCCCATGCCCGATGCCGGCACGCGGCAAGGATGGGCATTCGTGGGCACTATCCGCCCGGAATTGTCAGCCCGGCGTCAAAATGCGCAGACGGGCTGACGAATGGTAGGTGGGCCCGGTTGCGGGCCCCACGTGGCTTACCAGAGATCTTCCAGCTTGCGCGGCTTGCAGGCCACCCACGAGGCGCACAGCATCAGGGCGGCGCAGCCGAACAGGAAGCTGAACGGGAGGGTCCAGCCGTCGCTGACCGTGTGCAGCCAGCCGACCAGGAACGGGCCCAGGCAGCTGAAGCTGTAGCCCACGCCCTGCATGAAGCCGGACAGCGCCGCCGAGCCGGTCGGGGTGCGGGTGCGCAGGTTGATCAGGGTCAGTGCCAGCGGGAAGGTGGATGGGCCGACGCCGAGCAGGCAGGCCCACAGCAGTGGGGCCTTCATCGGTGCCAGCAGCAGGCCGGTGAAGGCGATCACGAACGAGAAAAAGCCGATCAGCACCAGCGGGAACGGGTTCTGCATGCGCACCGCCATCGACGGAATGACCAGCGATGGCAGCAGGCCCAGCGCCGAGAACACGGCGACCATCACGCCACCGAACGCGGGCGTGCCACCGGCCTCGACCACGATGCGCGGCAGCCAGGTGAACATCGAGTAGGTCATCAGCGAGGTCATGCCGAACATCAGCGTCATGCTCCAGCCCAGTGACGTGCGCCAGACCTTGCCATGCGGCTGCGCGGTCGGATCGGACACGTTGGACTGCGGCTTCGGCGCGCGCGTGGCCAGCACCAGCCACGGCAGTGCGGCAGCCAGCGCCAGCAGCGCCCACATGCCCAGCGACACGCGCCAGCCTGCGGCGTTGGCCACCGGCACCGCCAGCAGTGCCGGCAGCATCGTGCCCAGCTGCAGCACGCTGATGTAGAGCGTGCTCATGGTGCCGACCTTGTTGGCGAAATAGCGCTTCACCAGCGGCGGCACCACCACGTTGCCGATGCCCATGCCGGCCAGTGCCACCACCGAACCCAACAGCAGCGTGCCGACGTTGCCGGCGCTGGAACGCAGCAGCAGGCCGGCCATCGCCATCACCATCGCCAGCAGCGTGGTGCGCTCCAGCCCGAGGCGCCGCGCCAGTGCCGGCGTGGCCACGCCGAACAGTGCGAACGACGCGGTCGGCAGCATGCCCAGCACGCCGGTCATGGTGGTACCGAAACCGAACTGCTGGCCGAGCACGTCCAGCAGCGGAGTGATCGAGGTGACCGCGGTGCGCAGGTTGATCGCTGCCAGCAGGATCGCGGCGAATGCGAGGACGCGGCCGTGCAGCAGCGACGGCGAATCGGAAGGGGAGGAACTCATCGGTGGTCCTTGCAGGTGTCGCACGCCGGGGCAATGGCATGCAGCGCCGGCATCGGTCTACGCCGAAGCGGCAGGTGGGGGAGGGGCTGCTGGCGGGCCGGCAGCGCGGCCATTGTACGTGCGGGCTCCGGCAAGGTCCCGTCATGCGGGCGGCCAGGTGCCTGATACAAAAAAACCCGGAGGACAGTGATGTCTTCCAGGCTTCTTGGTGACCACCGAAGTGGTCGGGGAGACAGGATTCGAACCTGCGACCTCTACGTCCCGAACGTAGCGCTCTACCAGACTGAGCTACACCCCGAAGGGAGCCGCCTATTCTAGCGATTCACCCCGATGGCGGCAAGGGGTGAATGCTGTTTTCTTCACACTGCCGAAGCAGTGCCACTTCAGGGAACAAAAAAGCCTGGACGACTTCACCAGGCTTCAATGCGACCACCGAAGTGGTCGGGGAGACAGGATTCGAACCTGCGACCTCTACGTCCCGAACGTAGCGCTCTACCAGACTGAGCTACACCCCGAAGGAGCCGCCTAAGATACCGTGTGAAGGCCAAGGCGGCAAGGTTTTTTTACAGCTCAGCGACGATTTTCTTTCTCGATGCGGTTCTGCTCGCGGGCTTCGAACCACATGCCGTTGAGGATGGCCACCGTCGAGGCGAGGCCGGCACCGAGAATCCAGGCGAAATACCACATGATCAGTCTCCTTCATTCCGGGTAGGTGCCGACCGTTGGTCGGCACACGTGCAAGCAATCAATACGCGTTCGGGTTGTTGCCCATCTCTTCGGTGGTGGTCTTGCCCTTCAGCACGCGGTACACCCAGGTGGTGTAGGCGAGGATGATCGGCAGGAACACCGCCGTGGCCAGCAGCATGATCCACAGGGTCAGGTGGCTGGACGAGGCATCCCACACGGTCAGGCTGGAGGTGGGCTGGCTCGAGGACGGCAGCAGGAACGGGAAGATGGCGAAGCCGACGGTCAGGATGATGCCGGCGATGGCCGCACCGGAGGCGATGAAGGCCAGGCCGCCGCGGCGGGCACGCAGCAGCACCGCACTGGCCAGCAGGCCGGCCAGGCCGAGCAGCGGGGCCAGGATCGTGGCCGGCATCGTGCTGTAGTTGCGCATCCAGCCACCGGCGGCGCCGAGTTCGGCGGTCTTCAGCAGCGGATTGGTGGCGCCGTCGGTGACCACCTGCGAGGTGATCTGGTAACCCGGCAGGCCGAAGGCCACCCAGGCGCCGCCCACCGCAAAGAGCACGAAAGCGATGATCGCGGCGATGCTGCCGAAGCGGGCCGCACGCTCGGCCACCGGGCCGTCGGTCTTCAGCACCAGCATGGCGGCACCGTGGGCGACCAGCATCGACACGCTGAGCAGGCCGGCCAGCAGTGCGAAGGGCATCAGCAGGCCGAAGAACGAGCCGGTGTAGAAGATGCGCATGCTGTCATCGAAGTGGAACGGCACGCCCAGCACCACGTTGCCCACCGCCACGCCCATGATCAGCGCCGGTATGAAGCCACCGATGAACAGCGCCCAGTCCCAGGTGTTGCGCCAGCGCTCGCTGGGCATCTTGCTGCGGAACTTGAAGCCGACCGGACGCAGGATCAGGGCGAACAGGATCACGAACATCGCCAGGTAGAACCCGGAGAAGCTGACCGCGTAGAGCGGCGGCCAGGCGGCGAAGATCGCGCCGCCGCCCAGGATCAGCCACACCTGGTTGCCTTCCCAGACCGGACCAATGGTATTGATCACCAGCCGGCGCTCAGCGTCGTTGCGGGCGACGAAGGGCAGCAGGGTGCCCACGCCCAGGTCGAAACCATCCATCACGGCGAAACCGATCAGCAGGATGCCGAGCAGCAGCCACCAGATCACGCGCAGCGTGGTGTAGTCCAGAAGAATGAAATCCATCTTGGTTCTCCTGCCTCAGGCCTGGCCGGCGGCCGGCGCCGAGGCATTGTGGGAAGCATGCGGCTGGGGCGACTGCAGCGACGGCAGCACCTCGTCCGGACCCTTGCGGATCGCCTTGAGCATCAGCTTGATCTCGACCACGATCAGCGCGGTGTAGATGGCAGTGAAGCCGGCCAGGGTCAGCACGATTTCATGCAGGGCCAGGCCCGACGCCGCATAGAAGGTCGGCAGCACGCCATCGACCGCCCACGGCTGGCGACCATACTCGGCCACGAACCAGCCGCACTCGATCGCGATCCACGGTGCCGGCAGCGTCCACAGGGCCAGCTTGAGGAACCAGCGCTTGTCCTGGAAGTTGTTGCGGCACGAGTAGTAGAAGGCCAGCGCGAAGAAGGCGATCAGGTAGAAGCCCAGGCCGGCCATCACGCGGAAGGTCCAGAACAACGGCATCACGCGCGGCACCGTGTCCATCGCCGCCTGCGAGATCTCCTGCGGGGTGGCGTTGAGGATGTCATCGCGATAGCGCTTGAGCAGCAGGCCGTGGCCCAGGTCCTGCCAGTGGCGGTCGAACATCTCGCGCGCTTCAACGTCGTTCTTGTTGGCGCGCAGGCGTTCCAATGCACCGTAGGCCAGCTGGCCGCCACGCACGCGGTGTTCGGCGCGCTCGACCAGTTCCAGGATGCCGGGAATCGGCTGGTTCAACGAGCGGGTGGCGATCAGGCCCATCAGGTAGGGGATCTTCACCGCGTAGTCGTTCTGGTGAGTCTCCTGGTTGGGGATGCCGAAGGCGGTGAAGTCGGCCGGCGCTCGCTCGGTCTCCCACATCGCCTCGATCGCGGCCAGCTTCATCTTCTGGTGTTCGCTGGCGGCGTAACCGCTCTCGTCACCCAGCACGACCACCGACAGCGATGACAGCAGGCCGAACGCCGCGGCCACCGCAAACGAACGACGGGCCAGGTCCTTGTGCTTGTTGCGCAGCAGGAACAGGGCGCTGATCGCCATCACGAACACCGCACCGGTCACGTAGCCGGCGCTGACGGTGTGCACGAACTTGGCCTGCGCCACCGGGTTGAACACCACCGCCATGAAGTCGACCACTTCCATGCGCATGGTTTCCGGGTTGAACACCGCACCGGTCGGGTTCTGCATCCAGCCATTGGCCACCAGGATCCAGATCGCCGACAGGTTGGTCCCCAGCGCCATCAGCCAGGTCACCATCAGGTGCTTGACCTTGCTCAGGCGGTTCCAGCCGAAGAAGAACAGGCCGACGAAGGTCGCTTCCAGGAAGAACGCCATCAGGCCTTCGATCGCCAGTGGCGCACCGAAGATGTCACCCACGTAGTGGCTGTAGTAGGACCAGTTCATGCCGAACTGGAATTCCATGACGATGCCGGTGGCAACGCCCATGGCGAAGTTGATGCCGAACAGGACGCCCCAGAACAGGGTCATCCTGCGCCAGATCTCCTTGCCGGTCATCACGTACACGCTCTCCATGATGGCCACCATGAAGGACAGGCCGAGGGTGAGCGGTACGAATAGGAAGTGGTACATCGCGGTCAGCGCGAATTGCAGCCGCGACAGTTCTACGACTGTCTGATCAATCATGGCCTGGCTACCTCGTTGGATAGTGCCGTTGCAGGTGGCGGGAAGGGTGGTCTACGACGTGAATGATGTGACCGACTACTTCAAACAGCCTTGATCCAGATCAATGTATGAACAGGTGCCCCGGTTGATCGTATGCCAACCTGATGAAGACTGCGACCGCCGGCCGCAGGGGCGGGCTATTGCCTGCGCCTACAATGCCGTGTCTCCCCCGTTGCCCGTGAAGACCTCTTGAGCGCTGCCGAAACGACCCCTGACGGCCTGTCCCCGGAAGCTGAAACCGCCCGCCAGCGGCGTGTGCGCACGGCCTGGCTGGCCGACCTGGCACGCTCCGCCCGGGGCCGCCGGCGCCTGGCCGCGCTGTGCATCAGCCTGTCCGGCGCGCTGTTGATCGGCCAGGCTGCCGCCATCGCCTGGCTGGTGCAGCAGGTGCTGGTGGAGCGCGTGCCGCTGGCCTCTGGCCTGCCGGTGCTGGCGGGATTGGCGGTGATCCTGGTGCTGCGCACCCTGCTGGGCAGCGCCACCCAGGCCGCCGCCGGTGACGTGGCCGACGCCGCCCGGCTGGCACTGCGCGAACGCGTGTTCGCGCGCCTGCTGGGCCAGGGCCCGCTCTGGCTGCGGCAGCGCCGCACCGGTGAACTGGGCGAACTGATGCTGCATCACGGTGATGCGATCGAGAGCTATTACAGCGGCTTCCTGCCGGTGCGCACCGAAGTGGTGGTGGTGCCGCTGCTGATCCTGGCCGCTGTCGCCTGGGTGGACTGGGTGGTGGCGCTGATCCTGCTGTTCACCGCGCCGCTGGTGCCGTTCTTCATGATGCTGGTGGGCTGGGGCGCTGAAGCCGCCGGGCGCGCGCAGCTGGGCGAACTGGCGCGCATGAGCGGCCATTTCGCCGACCGCATCAAGGGCCTGGGCCTGCTGCGCCTGTATGGCCGCGGCGAAGCCGAACTGGCCGGCATCGAGGCCGCCGCCGAAGGCGTGCGCGTGCGCACCCTGAAGGTGCTGCGCATCGCCTTCCTGTCGTCCACCGTGCTGGAATTCTTCGCCTCGGTGAGCGTGGCGATGGTGGCGCTGTACCTGGGCCTGAGCTATCTGGGCATGATGTCGCTGCATGCAGCGGTGCCGACGCTGGGTGCGGGCCTGTTCTGCCTGCTGCTGGCGCCGGAGTTCTATGCGCCGCTGCGACGGCTGGCTGCGCACTACCATGATCGCGCCAATGCACTGGCCGCCGCCGCCGAAGTGGAGCGCCTGCTGCAGTCGCTGCCGGACGAGCAGGGCCTGATCGAGAACGAGGTTGCGCCGCTGGCGGTGGAGCCGGCCGAGGCCGCCTTGCCGCCACTGCAGGCGCAAGGACTGGTACTGCGCCCGTTGGGTGCGCCGCAGGATGTGCTGCGGGATCTGGACCTGCTGCTGGAGCCGGGCCAGCGCCTGGCCCTGGTCGGTCCCAGCGGGTCCGGCAAAAGCACGCTGCTGGAGGCGCTGGCCGGTTGGTTGCCGCCGCGTGCCGGCAAGCTGCAGCTGCGCCCCGGCGTGCAGGTGGCCTATGCCAGCCAGCGACCGTACCTGTTCCATGGCAGCATCGCCGACAATCTGCGCCTGGCCGATCCCGCAGCCAGCGATGCGCGCCTGCGCGCGGTGGCCGAGGCTTCGCAGGTCCTGCAGTTTGCCCAGCGCCTGCCGCAGGGGCTGGACACGGTGATCGGCGAACGCGGCTTCGGCCTGTCCGGTGGTGAAGCCCGCCGCATTGGCCTGGCCCGCCTGCTGCTGCGCGACCCGCAGGTGCTGCTGCTGGACGAACCCACCGCGTTCCTCGATGCCGATACCGAGGCGGCGCTGCTGCGCAGCCTGGCCGCGTATGCGCGCGGGCGCAGCGTAGTGGTCGCCACCCACAGCCCGGCGGTGATCGCCTGGGCCGATCGTTGCCTGCTGTTGCCGGAAGGCCGCCTGGTCGAGCCGGCACAGGCGGTGCGCGCATGAGCCGTTCGCCTGATTCGCTGCGCGCGGTATTCCTGCGCCACCGGCCGCGCCTGTTGCTGACCCTGCTGCTGCTGTGGACCACGATGCTGGCCGGCACAGCGCTGCTGGGCCTGTCCGGTGGTTTCCTCACGGCGGCCGCGCTGGCCGGTGCGGCCGGCCTCGGCCAGGGCTTCAACTTCTTCTCACCCTCGGCCGGCATCCGTGGCCTGACCATGGCGCGCATCGTGTCGCGCTACTTCGAAAAGCTGGTCGGCCACGATGCCACGCTGCGCATCGCCCGCGACCTGCGCGTGTGGTTCTTCCGCCGCGCGCTGCCACTGGCGCCGGCACGATTGGGCGCCACGCGCACCGGCGAGCTGCTGGCGCGGCTGCTGGGGGACATCGGCGAAGTGGATGGGCTGCTGGTGCGTGCGATCGGGCCGCTGGTGGCGCTGGGCGCGCTGTCGCTGGTGGCGGTTGCCTCGGCAGCGCTGATCCTGCCCTCGGCGGCGGTACTGCTGGCGGTGCTGGCGCTGCTGATCGCCTTCGGCGTGCCGTGGCTGGGCGTGCGTGGCCATGACGACGAAGAGGCCGATCGTGCCGCGCACCGCGCGGCGTTGCGCACCGCTGCATTCGAAGGGCTGGAGGGGGCCGGTGACCTGGCTGCGCTGCATGCCGATGCAGCTTGGCAGCTGAAGGTACGCGTGGCCGCCAAGCAGCTGGCCTCGCGTGATCGTCGTCGGCGTTGGCGCCTGATCGCGGCCTCGACCCTGCACGGCCTGGTGGCGGGGCTGGGCCTGGTGGCGATGCTGGCGTTGGCCCTGCACGCCGCCGAACAGCAGCACATCGCGCCGGAAATGGCCGCGGGCCTCGTCTTCCTGACCGTGGCGCTGATCGAACTTTGGGCCGGCATGGGCCTGGCCTGGCAGTCGCTGCAGTCCGGGCGCATTGCTGCCGACCGCCTGCAGGCCATCGTCGAACAACCGCCGACGGTGGAGGATCCGCAGACGCCGCAGCCGGTACCCCAGGTGGCGCGCGTGCATTGGGATGATGTGCACTTCCAGTGGCCAGGTGCCGCGCGGCCGGTGTTGTCCGGCCTGCAGCTGACCCTGGCGCCGGGAGAACGCATCGCGATCCGTGGCGACAGCGGCAGTGGCAAGACCACGCTGTCCAGCCTGCTGCTGCGGTTGTGGGATCCGCAACAGGGGCGAATCACCTATGGCGGACGCGACCTGCGCGACGTCGCTCAGGCCGAGTGGCACCGCCAGCTGGCCTGGCTTCCGCAGAACGCACCGGTGTTTGCCGGTACCGTGGCCGAGAACCTGCGGCTGGGGGATCCCGACGCCCGTGATGCCGCGTTGTGGGCGGTCCTGCGTCGCGTGCGCCTGGGGGACTGGGCCGAGCGCAACGGTGGCCTGCAGGCCTGGGTGGGCGAGAACGGCGCGACGATGTCGGCCGGCCAGGCGCGGCGGTTGGCACTGGCGCGCGCGCTGCTGCGCAATGCGCCGATCCTGCTGCTGGACGAACCCACCGAAGGCCTGGACGTGGATACCGCACGTGCGCTGTTGCAGGACCTTTCCGGGTTGCTGGACGGGCGCAGCCTGCTGATGATCACCCACGACGACCTGCCCGAAGGCGTGGTCGATGCTCAGTACCGGTTGCGCAATGGGGTGTTGGAGCGCGAAGTGCTTCGGTAGATGCCGACCTTGGTCGGCACATCCACGCATGGCGTGGATCTACTGTAGAGCCGAGCCCATGCTCGGCTCCGGAAGCAAGCCAGCCGAGCATGGGCTCGGCTCTACAGGCCGGTCAATGGGAGAACTCGCGCAGCATCACCGCGATCGAGGCCACGTTGGCCAGCACGCACAGCCAGAACACCCACTGGAATGCGGCTTTGCGATGCTTGTGGCGGAACAGCGCCTGGCCCAGCAGCGCGCCGGGCCAGCCTCCGGCGAAGGCCAGCAGCTGCAGGGTGCGCTCGGGAATGCGCCATCGCTTTCGCTGCGCCGCGCGCTTGTCATGGCCATAGAGGCCGAACGACACCGCACTGGCCAGCAGGCACCAGCCACCCAGCCACAACGGCAGCACACCGCTGATCATCAAGGCGGTCAGCGCGCCGAAGGCGGCCAGCGCGAGGTTACGCCGCCACGCCACTTACAGCGCGTCGAGGAAGCCGCGCACGGCCGGGCCGAAACGCTCGAAATCGACGAGGAAGGCATCATGGCCCTGTGGCGATTCCAGGCCGATGAAGCGCGCATCGGCACCGCCGGCACGCAGGCCGTCGGCGACCTGTTGCTGCTGCTGCACCGGGAACAGGATGTCGGTGTTGGCGCCGATGGCTAGTGCCTTCTCCACCCGGATCTTCGCCAGCCCGGCCAGCACATCGCCGTCGGCGTACTCGGCCAGGTCGAACCAGTCCATCGAACGGCTCAGGTACAGATAGCAGTTGGGATCGAAGAAACGCACGAAGCGCCGTGCGTGGCCTTCCAGATAGCTTTCCACCTGGAATTCCAGCCCGAACGGATCGTCGTCGGCCTGGTCCGAATCCAGCCGCACGCGTCCGAAGCGGCCATCCCATTCCAGTGCCGAGCGGTAGGTGATCACGCCCAGCTTGCGCGCCATGCGCATGCCGGACTCGGGGTACTCGGCATCGTCGTAGTGGCCGCCATTCCAGCGCGGGTCGAGACGGATGGCCTCGCGCTGCAGCGAGCGGATCGCGATCGAGAACGGCAGCGCCTGCGCACTGCCGGAAATGTTGACGTGGCTGCGCGCGATGCCCGGGTGCAGCATCAGCACGGCCAGCGCGGTCATCCCGCCCATGGAATTGCCGACCACGCAGGCCAGCTGCGCGATGCCCAGCGCACGCACGACTTCGATCGCGGCGCGAGCGCCGTCTTCGATCGACAGCTCGGGGAAGTCCAGGCGGTAGGGCTCAGCGCTGGCCGGGTTGATCGAGGCGGGGCCGGTCGATCCCTTGCAGCTGCCCAGCGAATTCACGCAGACCACGAACCAGCGGCGGGTATCGATGGGTTTGCCGGGGCCAACCATCGCTTCCCACCAGCCCGGCGCAGGATTGGCCTCGTTGGCCGCCGCATGCGCATCCGGCGACAGGCCGGTCACGATCAGGATCGCATTGCCGGCGTCGGCGGCCAGCGTGCCCCAGGTCTCGTAAGCCACGCGTGCGCCATGCAGGGCGCCACCGCGCTTGAACGGGAACGGCGAGGGCAGGGCGTGGAAGCGGGTGCCGGGCGGGATGAATTCGGTCATGCAGTCATTCTAGCGGGGCCGCATGTGGAGCTGGCGACACGCTGGTTTCCATCGGCGATGCAGGTAGTGCCGGCCGCTGGCCGGCAACCTCATGAATCCTGATGCGCGTGTGTGGTTGCCGGCCAGCGGCCGGCACTACCGGGCGGAGCGTCAAGGGAACCGCAGTTCCACCACGCCTTCATGCGGCAGGCTTACCTTCACCGGAACGCTCTGCAGGTCGTCCTCGCTGCGGTTGGCGCTGCCGCTGCGCGAGATGCGTGCCACCACTTCCACTTCGCGATGGGCCGACAGCGGTGCGGTCGGCATCGGGCTGTCACCGTCGCCCAGCCCGACCGTGTCCGGGAATCCGCTCAGCGGCAGCTTGCGAGCGGCCACCGGCATCGGCGGGCCGCCGACGGCACGGGCCAGCACGAACACCTGGGTGCTGGCTGGCCACTCGGCGTTCTTCAGTGCCGGCAGCTGCACGCGCACCTGCAGCAGCGCCGGTGGCGCCGCAGCGCCAGCATCGGGCGCCCGGCCAGCGGCCTCGCGCGCGATGGCGATCTGTGCCTGCAGCGCCTGCGCGGCACCCGGCTCCAGTCGTGGCAGCAGGCCGCTCCACACATCCGCGGCCTCGGCGTTCTTTCCGCGCTGGCGCAGGGCGATGCCCAGCAGCCAGCTGGCGCGCTCGGCATCGGGAGCCTGTGCGCGCGCCTGCTGCAACCAGGCCATTGCGGTGTCATCGAACTGCTTGCCGGCATCAGCCTGCGCGCGCGCCTGCGCGGCTTCCACCAGCACGCCCGGATCATCCGGTGCCAATGCGGCGGCCCTCGCGAAGGCATCCGCCGCGGCTGCGGCGTTGCCCAGTTCGGCCTGCGACCGGCCCAGCAGCGCCCAGCCATCAGCCCGCTGCGGGTCTCGCTCCAGTGCGTCCTGCAGGGCCTGCACGCCATCGCGCAGGGAGGCTACCGACGGCGTCGGCTGTACCTGTGCTGCACGCGGATCACCGATCAGCAGGTACAGGCAGGCACCGGCCACGCCTAGCGCGAGCACGCCGACCACGAAACCGCGCCGACCGCGCTGGCGCAGTGGCCACAGCACCAGCGCCGCCATCAGCGCCGCGACCAGCCCGGCCAGCATCGGCAGCCAATGGTTCACCATTCGTCTCCTTCATCGGCCTTGCCGGCCGGCGCCGCGCCGACGGTGCGTCCACGTCGGCGGACGATGCCCAGCACCACCAGTGCACCGGCGCCGAGCACCAGCAGGGGGCCGCCCCACAGCAGCCAGGTGCCCGGCTGCAACGGTGGTTGATAGAGCACGAACTCACCGTAGCGCGCGACCAGGAACTGCTTGATCTGTGCGTCGTCGTGGCCCTGCTGCATCAGCTGCAGCACCTCGCGGCGCAGGTCCTGGGCGATCTGCGCGTTGGAATCGGCCAGCGACTGGTTCTGGCACTGCACGCAGCGCAGCTGTGCGGCCAGGTCATGGAAGCGGCGTTCCTCGGCGTCATCGCGGAACTGCAGCGGCTGCGGATCGTGCAGCGGCTGCTGGGCCAGCGCGGCCAGCGGCAGCGTCAGAAGCAGCAACGCCAGCAGCCAGCGCATGGGTTCAGGGCGCCGTATGCAGGGTGTTGCCGGCACTGCCCTGGGCCTTCTCGATCTTCTGCAGCGCCGGGATCAGCTTCTCGTCGACCACGCGCTGGGTCATCGCACCGCTGTACTTCCAGCGCACGATGCCGCTGCCATCGACCAGGAAGGTTTCCGGTGCGGCGGTCACGCCCCAGTCGATCGCGGTACGGCCCTCGACATCGCTGAGCACGACCATGAACGGGTTGCCCAGCTGTTCCAGCCAGTGCAACGCGTCGGTCGGGTCGTCCTTCCAGTTGTAGCCGATCACGCGCACACGCTTGCTTTCCGCGAAGCGGGTCAGCACCGGGTGTTCTTCGCGGCAGGCCGCGCACCAGCTGCCCCACACGTTCAGCAGGTAGGGCGCGCCGCGCAGGTCGTCGCTGTGCACGATCATTTCCGGGTCGTGCAGCACCGGCAGCGCGAATGCCGGCGCCGGTTTGTCGATCAGTGCCGACGGCAGTACGTCGCGCTGCGGATCGCCTGATTTCATCACCCCGTAGATCATCAGCCCGAGCAGGCCGAAGAAGAACAGCACGCCGATCACGATGGCTACCGGCGGCAGCGGGCGGGAGGGACGCGGGGTGGGGGACTCAGACATGGGAACTCCTACGGACGACGGAAACGGCGATCGGCGGCGGTGATGAATCCGCCCAGGGCCATCAACAGCGCGCCCAGCCAGATCCAGCGCACGTACGGTTTGATGTGCACCCGGACCGCCCATGCATTGTTGCCCAGCGGCTCGCCCAATGCCACGTAGACGTCACCATTGAAGCGTGCATCGATGCCGGCCTCGGTCATCACCTGGCCGCCGCTGGCGTACTGGCGCTTCTCCGGGTGCAGCAGGGCCAGCTCGCGGCCGTCGCGGAACACGCGCAGGTGGCCGCGGTCGGCGATGAAGTTGGGGCCTTCGCGATGGTCCACGCCTTCGAAGCGCACTTCGTTGCGACCGACCACCAGCTGCTGGCCCGGGGCCAGCGCCACTTCGCGCTGCACGTTCAAGGCTTCCACCAGCAGCGCGCCGGCCAGGAACACGGCGATGCCGGCGTGGGCAACGATCATGCCGAGCATTTCGGCGGTGAAGCGGCCGTTGCCGCGCAGTCGCTGCCAGACGAAGCGTGCGGTACCGAGTGCGACCCAGGCCGCAGCGGCCACGCCGATGCCGGCCTTCCAGCCGTTCTGCGGCGCCTGCCACCAGGCCAGCGCGCCCAGCAGCAGCGCCAGGCCCAGCCACGGTGCCAGCAGCGCGAAGGCGCGCGAGGGCTGGTCACGCTGCCATTTCACCAGTGGGCCGAACGGCAGCAGCAGGATCATTGGCGCCATCAGCAGCAGGAACAGGCTGCCGAAGTAGGGCGGGCCGACCGAGATCTTGCCCAGCGACAGCGCATCGGCCAGCAGCGGGTACAGCGTGCCGAGCAGTACCATCGCGCAGGCGGTGGCCAGCAGCAGGTTGTTGGCCAGCAGCAGGGTCTCGCGCGAGGTGGCGGTGAAGCCACGGCGTGGGTCCTCGGCGTCCACGCTCAGCTGGCTGGCACGCAGCGCGTACAGCAGCAGGCTGCCACCGACCAGCACCGACAGGAACACCAGGATGAACAAGCCGCGCGAGGGATCGGCGGCGAACGAATGCACGCTGGTCAGCACGCCGGAGCGCACCAGGAACGTGCCCAGCAGCGACAGCGCGAAGGCGGCGATCGCCAGCAGCAGGGTCCAGCTGCCGAAGGTGCCGCGCTTTTCAGTGACGGCCTGCGAATGGATCAATGCCGCACCGACCAGCCACGGCATGAAGCTGGCGTTCTCCACCGGGTCCCAGAACCACCAGCCGCCCCAGCCCAGCTCGTAATAGGCCCACCAGCTGCCCAGCGCGATGCCCAGGGTCAGGAAGCCCCAGGCGACGTTGGTCCATGGCCGCGTCCAGCGCAGCCAGCGTGCGTCCACGCGGCCTTCCAGCAGTGCGGCAACCGCGAAGGCGAACGGCACCGCGAAGCCGACATAGCCCAGGTACAGCATGGGCGGATGGATGATCAGCCCCGGGTCCTGCAGCAGCGGATTGAGGTCGCGGCCTTCCAGCGGTGCCGGGTTCAGGCGCAGGAACGGGTTGGAGGTGAAGATCAGGAAGGCGAGGAAGCCGACGCTGACCACGCCCATCACCGCCAGCACGCGCGCCTGCACCGGTGCCGGCAAGTGCCGCGAGAACAGCGCCACCGCGCCGGTCCACAGCGCCAGCACCAGCGCCCACATCAGCAGCGAGCCCTCGTGCGCGCCCCAGACCGCCGAGTAGCGGTAGACCATCGGCAGCAGCGAATTGGAGTTCTCGGCCACGTAGCGCACCGAGAAGTCCTGCTGCACGAACGCGGCGGTCAGTACCGCGAACGCGCCGGCGACCAGCAGCAGCTGCGCGAACGCGGCAGGTCGTGCCACCGCCATCCACGCCGTATTGTTGCGCTGCGCGCCCACCAGCGGCAGGCCGGCCTGCAGCAGCGAGGCCAGCAACGCGCACAGCAGCAGGATCTGACCCAGTTCGGGCAGCACTCAGCGCACCTCGGGTGCCGTCACCGGCACGTCGTGCTTGCGATGGGCGTCGCCCATCTTGTCGGCCACTTCCTTCGGTACGTACTTCTCATCGTGCTTGGCCAGCACCTCGTCGGCGACGAAGGTGCCGTCCTGCAGGCGGCCGCTGGCGACCACCGCCGTGCCTTCGGCGAACATGTCCGGCAGGATCCGCGACGTGGTCACCGCCAGCTGCGCGTCGCCGTCGGTCACCTCGAAGCGTGCCTCCAGCGAGCCGACCGGTCGGTTGAAGGAACCTTTCACCACCATGCCACCGAGGCGGAAGCGCGACTGTGCATCGACATCGCCGCGCAGCACTTCCGACGGCGTGTACAGGTAGGCGATGTTGCGCTCCAGTGCCATCGCCACCAGTGCGGTGGCCAGGCCGGAGGCGAGCAGGGCCAGCAGCACCCACACCAGGCGGCGGCGCTGTACCGGGGTCATCGTTCCAGCTCCGTCGACAACGGCGCCGCTGCGTCCTGCCTGCCGGCGCGGGTCTGCTGGCGCTGCTGGCGGGCCAGTGCCAGCCGGCGCGCCACGCGCAGGCGCAGCCACGAACCGATGGCATCGGCGCCGAGCACCAGCACGAACACCGCGTAGGCACCGATCACATAGGGCAGGTGGGTCATGGCTGGGCCTCCCGGGCCGGGCGTCCGGCATCGACGCGGCCGCCGACCCAGGCCTTGCCGGCCTCGCGGTCGAGATTGTCGGCGCGGGCCTTGGCCAGCACCGAACCGGCGAACCAGAACTTGGTGCCGATCACCATCCACCACAGCGGCGCGATCATCGCGCTGCTGATCGCCGATTCACCGAACACGCTGATCGACTGGCGCTGGTGCAGGCCGCCCCACCAGTCCACCGAGTAGCGGATCACCGGCAGCAGGCTGACACCGACAATGGCCAGCAGACCGGCCGCGCGCGCGGCGCTGCGGCGGTCTTCGATGGCGTGGTACAGGCCGATCACGCCCAGGTACAGGAACAGCAGCACCAGCTCGCTGGTCATGCGCGGGTCCCAGTCCCACCAGGTGCCCCAGGTGCCCTTGCCCCAGATGCTGCCGGTGAGCAGGGTGATCAGGGTGAAGCCTGCACCCATCGGCGCGCATGCCATGGCCAGGATCTCGCAGACCTTGATCCGCCAGATCAGTGCGATGGCCGCATACAGCGCCATCAGCGCGAAGACGAACAGGCTCATCCAGGCACTGGGCACGTGGATGTAGAGGATGCGGAAGCTGTCCAGCTGCTTGGCTTCCGGTGGCACCACCAGCAGCGCCTGCCACATGCCGACCAGCAGCACCGGCACCGCCGCGAGGTAGAACACCCGCGACCAGCGGGCAGCGAAACGGTCGAACGTGGGGGGCGAACCGAGTTGGTGGAACCAGCGGACAATCGGATTCATGCGTGGCGGCTATCCAGCAGGGGTGGATTGGCTCTCAGCTCGGTCAACTCAGAGAAATACGTATTGCAGCGGCAGTGGCCAGCGGCGCCAGCACCAGCGCGACCAGCAGGCCGGCGCCCAGCATCAGCAGCGCGCCGACTGGATCCTGTCCGCGTCCGGCTGCCGCCAGGCTGCCTGCACCGAATACCAGCACCGGCACGTACAGCGGCAACGACAGCAGCGCCACGAGAATACCAGAGCGTCGGATGCCTACGGTCAGCGCGGCGACCACGCCACCGATCAGGCTCAGCAACGGCGTGCCCAGCAGCAACGATGCCAGCAACATCGGCAGCTGGTCATGCGGCAGATGCAGCATTTCGGCCAGCAGCGGGCTGACCACGATCAGCGGCAGCGCAGTGGTGGCCCAATGCAGCAGCACGCGCACCAGCACCAGCCAGGCCAGCGGCACCGGCGCCAGCAGCCATTGTTCCAGCGAGCCATCCTCGGCGTCGGAGCGGAACAGCGAATCCAGCGACAGCTGTCCGGCCAGCAGCACGGCCAGCCACAGCACTGCACCGGCGGTGGCGGCCAACAGCTGTGGTTCGCGGCCCTGGGCCAGCGCGAACAGCACCGCCACCAGCACCGCGAACAGCAGCGGTTGCAGCGCATCGCCGCGGCGGCGCCAGAGCAGGCGCAGGTCGCGCTTGAGCAGGGCGCCTGCGGTCTGCCACAGGCCCGGTTCGGTGCCCGGCGCGATCACGCGGCACCGCCGAGGTCGAGCTGGCGGGTGCGCACCGGCGGTGCGGCATAGGCACCGTGGGTGGTGACCAGCGCAGCGCCACCGGCGCGCAGGTGCGCCGAAATCATCCGGTTGACCAGGGTGATGCCCTCCAGGTCGAGGTTGGCATAGGGTTCGTCCAGCAGCCACAACGGCGCCGGCGACAGCCAGATGCGCGCCAGTGCCAGCCGCCGCTTCTGTCCGGCCGACAGATGCCGTACCAGGGTGTCCTCATAACCGGCCAGGCCGACGATGGCCAGCGCGTTGCCGGGCATCTGCCGCGCACGCCGTCCGTGCAGGCCGCACAGGAAATGCAGGTTTTCCAGCGTGCCGAGGTCCGGTTTCAGCGCTGGCAGGTGGCTGAGGTAGGCGACATAGCGCGCGCGCTCGGCATTGCTGGCCGGCTTGCCGTCGATCCGCACCTGGCCGGCACCGGGCCGGGCCAGGCCGGCCAGCACGCGCAGCAGGGTGGTCTTGCCGGCGCCATTGCCGCCCTGCACCAGCAGGGCTTCGCCGGCGTCCACATGGAAGTCCAGCGGGCCGAACACCGGCTCGTCATTGCGGGAGAAGCTCAGGCCGCTGGCAGCCAGCAATGCAGGGGTGTTCAAGGGGCAAAGGTCTTCATGCCGGAGTGCAGCGGCAATTGTAGCGGTGAATTCACAGGGTAGTGCCGGCCGCTGGCCGGCAATTTCGCCATCTGCCAGCCGAGGTTGCCGGCCGCCGGCCGG
Source organism: Stenotrophomonas sp. (assembly GCF_059505245.1). Taxonomy (NCBI): domain Bacteria; kingdom Pseudomonadati; phylum Pseudomonadota; class Gammaproteobacteria; order Lysobacterales; family Lysobacteraceae; genus Stenotrophomonas; species Stenotrophomonas sp. The sequence continues at coordinate 175,038 of NZ_JCACKF010000042.1, read as the reverse complement.
CGCTACCGACGCGCGGATTGCGTAAACTCGGATCCCTTGTTCCCCCACAGCCCAGGCCGATGCAACCCACCACCAAGCTGCCCAAGGTCGGTACCACGATCTTCACCGTGATGTCCCAGCTCGCCGCCGAACACGGCGCGGTCAACCTGGGCCAGGGTTTCCCGGACTTTTCGGCGCCGCAGCGCCTGATCGACGAGACCGCCAGGGCGATGGCCGCCGGGCTGAACCAGTATCCGCCGATGACCGGCGTGGCGCCGCTGCGCCAGGCCATCGCACAGAAGGCGCTGGACTGCTACGGCGCGCAGGTCGATGCGGACAGCGAGATCACCGTCACCAGCGGTGGCACCGAGGCCATCTTCAACGCCATCCACGCCGTGGTGCGTGCCGGCGAGGAAGTGATCGTGCTGGACCCGGCGTATGACTGCTACGAACCGGCGATCGACCTGGCCGGTGCCAGGGCCGTACATGTGTCGCTCGATCCGCAGACGTTCGCGGTCGATTGGGACCGCGTGCGCGCGGCGATCACCCCGCGCACCCGCATGCTGATCGTCAACACCCCGCACAATCCGTCCGGCGCGATGCTGTCGGCGCAGGACATGCAGGCGCTGGTCGAACTGCTGCGCGGCACGCAGATCTACCTGATCTCCGATGAGGTGTACGAACACATCATCTACGACGGCCGTCGCCATGAATCGGCGCTGCGCTACCCGGAACTGCGCGAGCGCGCGTTCGTCATCTCCAGCTTCGGCAAGACCTACCACTGCACCGGCTGGAAGATCGGCTATGCGATCGCCCCGCCGGCGCTGACCGCCGAGTTCCGCAAGGTGCACCAGTACAACACCTTCACCAGCTTCGGCCCGGCGCAGCATGGCTTCGCCGCGATGATCCGCGATGAACCCGAACACCACCTGGAACTGGGCGCGTTCTACCAGGCCAAGCGCGACCGCTTCCGCGAGCAGCTGGCCGGCACCCGCCTGAAAGCGCTGCCGGTCCCGGGTGGCTACTTCCAGCTGGTCGACTATTCGGCGATCAGCGACCTGCCGGACCATGAGTTCGTGAAGTGGCTGACCATCGAGAAGGGCGTCACCGCCATTCCGCTGTCGCCGTTCTATGAGACTCCGCCGGCCGGCCAGCGCCTGGTGCGCCTGTGCTTTGCCAAGAACGAAGCGACCATGGACGCGGCGATCGAACGCCTGCGCCTTCTGTGAGCGGAGACACGGACATGCAGGACCTGCGCATTTCCCTCGTCCAGGGCGACACCCGCTGGCATGACCCGGCCGGCAACCGCGCCTACTACGGTGCGTTGCTGGCACCGCTGGCCGGCAGTACCGAGCTGGTGATCCTGCCGGAGACCTTCACCAGTGGCTTCTCCAACGACGCCATCGCCCAGGCCGAAGGCATGGACGGGCCGACCGTGGCCTGGGTGCGCGAACAGGCCAAGGTCTTGAACGCGGCAGTGATCGGCAGCGTGCAGCTGCGCGAGGGCAACGGCGTCTACAACCGCCTGCTGTTCGCAACGCCAGAGGGCGGCCTGCAGTACTACGACAAGCGCCACCTGTTCCGCTACGGCGGCGAGCACGAGCGCTATGCCGCCGGCCGTGAGCGCCTGAGCGTGGAATGGAAGGGCTGGCGGATCAATCCGCAGGTCTGCTACGACCTGCGCTTCCCGGTATTCTGCCGCAACCGCTACAACGTCGAACGCCCGCAGCAGCTGGATTTCGACCTGCAGATCTTCGTCGCCAACTGGCCGTCGGCGCGCGCCTATGCATGGAAGACCCTGCTGCGCGCGCGCGCGATCGAGAACCTGTGCTTCGTGGCGGCGGTGAACCGCGTTGGCGTGGACGGCAACCAGCTGCACTACGCCGGCGACAGCGCGGTGATCGACTTCCTCGGCCAGCCGCAGGTGGAGATCCGCGAACGCGAACAGGTGGTGACCACCACCATTTCGGCCGAAGCACTGGCTGCACATCGCGCGCGTTTCCCTGCGATGCTCGATGCTGATGCCTTCCATCTGGACGAGCAGGCCTGAAACAGCACGACGGCGGCTGAATGCCTGCCACGCAGCGCGCGCGCCTGCATCCAGCGTGCACGCGCGCGCTGCTAGATTCGCCGGCAGTCCGACCGAACTGGAAGTCCTGCCATGAACAAGCCCTTCGCCCTGCTGCTGGCCCTGTCCGCTGCTACGCTGGCCCCGGCCGCGCACGCCGCCGGCAACCTCGATTGCCAGCTGCGCTACAACCTGTCCGGCTGGTCACTGATCTACAAGACCGCTTCCGGCAACGGCACGGTCAGCTGCAGCAACGGCACCAGCCTGCCGGTGCGTATCGAAGTGAAGGGCGGCGGCCTGACCGTGGGCAAGTCGAAGATCACCAATGGCCGTGGCAGCTTCACCGGCGCCGTCAGCGTCAACGAGCTGCTGGGCACCTACGCCTCGGTTGGCGCGCATGCGGGTGCCGTGAAGTCCAGCAACGCGCAGGTGATGACCAAGGGCGACATCTCGCTGGCCCTGTCCGGCACCGGCAAGGGCTGGGATCTGGGCGTGGACGGCGCCGCCTTCACCATCAGCCGGCGCTGAGCCGTGCCGGCCGCTGCAGCCACAGGGCAAGCACGCCGCACACGATGAGTGTCGGCGCCAGCAGTTGCAGTGCGCCGACCACGGCCATCGCCACGCCGATCAACAGGTAGTAGAGCAGGCCGAACAGGGCGCCGGCGCTGCCCAGGCAGTGCGGGTATCCGCGGAGGGCCTGGCCCAGCACATTGGGAATGGCCAGGCCGAACCCGGCCACCACCGGTACCATCGCCGCGACCAGTGCCGGCTGATTGTGCAGCAAGGCAGCCAACAGCCCACCGGCCAGCACCAGCCCTGCGGCGAGCCGGATGCGCGTGGCGGAGGCAACGCCTGCGCGCAGCAGGCGAGCATTGCCCCATGCACCCAGCGCCGAGCCGAGCGCCAGCAGCGCGCCGCTGGCACCGAACCAGGCCAGCGGCCAGTGCAGGCGTTCGAATACGAACGGGCCCAGCGCGTACCAGCTGTACATCGCCACGTTGAACGCCATCACCAGCAGCGCCTGTGACCAGATCCAGCGATCACGCAGCAGTTGCCACAACAGTGGAAGCATGGGGGTGTGCGCGACTTCCGCAGGGCGGCTCTCGCGCAGGCCCGTTGCGCATCCGAGCATCAGCAGGCTGACCATCAGCAGCAGGCCGGCCTGCACGCCGGCATAGCCATGGCTGTCCACCAGCAGCACACCCAGTGCCAGCCCGATCGCCGGGCTCAAGGCCAGCGCCATGCCGATCCACGAGAACGCCTGCGCCAACGCCGGACCCTTCAGGTGGTCGCGCAGTACGGTCTGGGTTACCACCGAGGCCGCCGCCGCACCCAGTGCGGCCAGTGCCTGCGCCAGCAGGACCTGGCCGAACGTGCTGGCCAGCAGGCCGCCGCAGGCGGCCAGTACGAACACGGCCAGGCCGCAGAGCAGGGCAGGGCGACGACCGACATGGTCGGCCAGCCGCCCCCATAGCAGGACACCGGCGGCAAAACCGAACAGGTACAGGCTCATGGCCTGGCTGGCGGCGCCGGGGGGCAGTGCGAAGCGCCCGGCGAGGTCGGCCAGGGCCGGGCTGTACAGGGTCTGCGCCAACTGGGGGAACATCAGCAGCGCGATGGTGAGCAACAACAGGCGACGCGACATGCGGGTGCTCCGCAAACAGGGCCGCGTATTGTGGTGGCCGGCGGAGTGGCGCACTCTGTCGGTCCGGCCAGGAAATGGATGAAATCGGACATGGCGTGGCTGCAACCGGATGCGCACTTCGATGCGGATGCCTGGAGCGCACCGGTGCTGGGCATCGCGTCGTCGCTGGCCGATCATGATTCGGGTTGGCACCAGCACGCGCGCGCGCAGTTGCTGTACACCCGGCGGGGCTGCACGCGGCTGACCTTCGGCGACCGCATCAGCCTGCTGCCGCCCTCGCGCGCGGCATGGATTCCCGGCGGCCTGCGCCATCGCGCACAGATGCGCCAGGCCGTGGACTACCGCTCGCTGTATTTCGATGCCACGTTGTCGGCACGGCTGCCGCAGCAGCCGGCGATCATCGGCGTCGGCCCCCTGCTGCAGGCATTGCTGGAACCGATCGCGCAGGCGCCGTTCGACCATGACTGGCGGGCGCCACGCGCGCACCATCAATTGGCGTTGTGCGTGCTGGAGATCGCCGCCGCACCGGTGGCGCCGATGGACCTGCCGCTGCCACGCGATCCACGCATCGCGCGCTGCCTGCCGCTGGCCGAGCAGTTGCCGCCTGAACTGGGTGAGCTCGCCGCGCGTGCGGGCCTGAGCGTGCGCACGGTCGGCCGGTTGATGCAACGCGACACCGGCATGGGCTACCAGGCCTGGCGCCAGCAATGGCGCCTGATGCGCGCCATGGAGCTGCTGCTGCTTGGCCATCGCATCGGGCACGTTGCGCAGGACACTGGTTTTTCCGCCGAGAGCCCGTTCATCGCCTTTTTCCGCAGCATGACCGGCACCACGCCCGCCGCGTTCCAGCGCCACGCAAAAGGGGACGGAGGGGATTAAGTCGCTTTCGCCCTTCGACGCACAGCGTGGCGAAAACGACTTAATCCCCTCCGTCCCCTTTTCAAAGAAAAACCCCGGCCGGAGCCGGGGTTCTGCGTTTCAACGTGGCTGCCGATCAGCCGCCGCGCGGGCCGCTGCGGCGCGGGCCGCCGGGACCGCGGTTGCCACCGGGGCCGCCCGGGCCTCGGTTGCCACCCGGACCACCGGGACCACGGTTACCACCCGGGCCACGGTTGTTGCCACCGCCCGGACCGCGACCGCCCGGACGGGCGCCCTGTGCCGGCTTCGGGCTGCCATACGGGTTGAAGCCCGGGGTGGCGTGGTCGGACGGGAAGCTCGGGGCGTTGCCCGGATGGCCGTACGGGTGCTTGTTGCCCTGGCCCTGCGAGCGGTTGCCGCCACCGGCCGGACGACCCTGGCCGCCTGCGCCGCCACGGCCTTCGCCGCCGAAACCGCCACGGCCCTGGCCGCCACCGGCGCCTGCGCCCGGGCCCTTCGGCTTGCCGTACGGACGGCCCTGGCCGCCTGCACCCGGACCACGGGCACCGGGGCCGCGTGCGCCCGGGCCGGCGTTGCGATGGCCGCTCGGGCCGGTGCTCACGCCATCCGGCACGTACCAGGTGCGGAACGCGGCCGGATTGCCTTCCGGCAGCGAACGATCATTCTTCGGCGCACGCTGCTTGAACGGCTTCTGCGACTGCTTGGCTGCCGCTTCACCGCTGACCGTCAGGCCGCCCTTGAAGCCGCCACCCTTGCCGCCGCGACCACGGCCGCGGTCTTCGCGGACGTTGTCGAAACGACGCAGCTCGCGGCCTTCGTCGGCGGTGTTGTGGCCGTTGACGTAGGCGTTGCCACGGCCACCTTCGCGCACGCGCACGGTGGTCTTGGCCGCGCGGCGCTGGCCGATCACCGGCTGCAGCGTCAGTGCCGACGGTGCGCCTTCTTCCAGCTTCAGCTGGGCGCGCAGGGCTTCAACCTGCGTGGTGCCCAGTTCCACCGAATGGCCACGGGCCAGTTCGCGCGGCAGGCTCACCTTGCCATAGCGGGTGCGCTTCAGGCGGCTGACCTGGCAGCCCTGCGACTCCCACAGCCGGCGCACTTCGCGGTTGCGGCCTTCCTTCACCACGACGCGGAACCAGTCGTGCGAATCGGTGCCGCCGATGCGTTCGATCTCATCGAACTTGGCCGGGCCGTCTTCCAGCGCGACGCCACGGGTGAGGCGGTCGACGATGGCGTCAGAGACCTTTTCCTCGCCTTCCGGCGCACGCACGCGCACCACGTACTCGCGCTCGACCTCGAACGACGGGTGCATCATGGCGTTGGCCAGCTCACCGTCGGTGGTGGCCAGCAGCAGGCCGGTGGTGTTGATGTCCAGGCGGCCGATGGCGATCCAGCGCGCGCCCTTCAGCGGCGGCAGCGACTCGAACACGGTCGGGCGGCCTTCCGGATCATCGCGGGTGGTCACTTCGCCTTCCGGCTTGTTGTAGACCAGCACGCGCGACGGCTCGGCCAGGGCGGTGGCGACGAAGCCGCGGCCATCCAGTTCGATCTTGTCGCCGCTCTTGACCGACATGCCGGTCTGCGCGACTTCACCGTTGACCTTGACCAGGCCTTCGGCGATGCGCTGTTCCAGCGCGCGGCGCGAGCCGAGGCCGGCCTGTGCGAGCACCTTGTGCAGGCGTTCTTCCAGCTTGAACTGTTCGGAGGTGGCTTCGCGCTTCAGCGAGAGCTTGTTACGGGGGGTGTCACTCATCAGTTTTGCTCCGGCCGACGGTTTCGAGGTCGGCCTCTGGTTCGGAATCGGCTTGGTCAACAGCCACGGTCGTCATCGCGACGGCGTTGTCTTCGCGTTCGTTCAGGGGCACCGCGCGCTCGCCCGGCGCGGAATCGGGGTGCCCATCATCGAGGGGCGAAGGTGCTTGCTCATCGGTGGCCGACGCAGGGGCTGCATCGGCGGAATCGGGGGTGTCACTGCCGGCCAGGCTGGCATCATCGTTCGCGGCAGCGCCATCGGCGCCGGCCGAGATGTCCGGACCCTCGGCACCGGCGACGGCCGGCGCATCGCGGTCCAGGGCAAGCTGCGGTTCCAGCTCGCCCAGGTCCTTCAGCTCCGACAGCGGCGGCAGTTCGTCCAGCCGCTTCAGCCCGAAGTAATCCAGGAAGCCCTTGGTGGTGCCGAACAGCGCCGGTTTGCCGGGCACGTCGCGATGGCCGACCACGCGGATCCACTCGCGTTCTTCCAGCGCCTGGATGATGTTGCTGCTGACCGCCACGCCGCGCACCTGTTCGATCTCGCCGCGGGTGATCGGCTGCCGGTAGGCGATCAGCGCCAGGGTTTCCAGGGTGGCACGGGTGTAGCGGGTCTTGCGTTCGGTCCACAGCCGGCTGATCCAGCCATGCACTTCGCCGGTGACCTGGTAGCGGAAGCCGGAGGCGACCTCGACCAGTTCCACGCCGCGGCCTTCGCAGGCCTCGCGCAGGCGTTCCAGCGCACGTTCGATGCTGCCCGGCGGTGCCGGTTCCTCTTCCGGGAACAGGTCCTTCAGCTGGGCCAGGGTGAGCGGCTGGCTGGAAGCCAGCAGGGCACCCTCGACAATGCGGTTGATCAGCGATTGATCCATCGGCAGTCAGCGCTCACTCGTCTGCATTGGCGTCGTCGTCGTTGTCGTCGAACTCGCTGCTGAACTGCAGCGGGGCATTGGTGTTGCCGGCCGCCAGCGACTTCACGTAGATCGGCGCCAGCGGTTCTTCCTGGACGATGTCCAGCAGCTGTTCCTTGGCCAGCTCCAGCACCGCCAGGAACGTGACCAGCACGCCCAGCTTGCCTTCTTCGGCGGTGAACAGCCCTTCAAAACGATAGAACTTGCCATCTTCCAGGCGTCCCAGCACTTCGCCCATGCGTTGCCGCACGCTCAGTGCCTCACGCTTGATGGCGTGGCCGCTGAACAGCTCGGCGCGCTTGAGCACGTCGTGCAGGGCCAGCAGCATTTCCTTCAGGTCCACCGGCGGCGGCAGCTTCACCGTGGCACGTTCGGGCATGAAGGCATGTGCCACGGTGGTATCGCGGTCCTGGCGGGGCAGGGCGTCGATGTTCTCGGCGGCCTGCTTGAAGCGTTCGTACTCCTGCAGCCGGCGCACCAGTTCGGCGCGCGGGTCGGCTTCATCGCCTTCCTCGCTGACCGGGCGCGGCAGCAGCATCCGCGACTTCACCTCGGCCAGGATCGCGGCCATCACCAGGTATTCGGCCGCCAGCTCGAAGCGCAGCTCGCGCATCACGGTGATGTACTCCACGTACTGCCGGGTGATCTCGGCAACGGGAATGTCCAGTACATCCAGGTTCTGGCGGCGGATCAGGTACAGCAGCAGGTCCAGCGGGCCTTCAAAGGCATCCAGGATGACTTCCAGCGCGTCCGGCGGGATGTACAGGTCCTGCGGAATCTGCAGGACCGGTTGCCCATGCACCACGGCCAGCGGCATTTCCTGCTGCTGGGGGGCGGGCGGCCGGGTTGGCGGGTTCGCGTCGAGCGCGAGTTCGGAAGTCATCTAATGGAGATCAGGATTGCAACGGACCAGTCGCGGCACCGGGTTCGCCGGGCCAACGCCACGGAGCCCCAAGGCGCCAGACACGCCGGGATCGGCGCGATTCCACACATATCAAACAGCGGGACGCGCCGCGGTAAACGGCAGCGACAGAACTACGGGGAGGTCGTCTACGTGGCCCGGCCGGGTGGTCCGGTTTGAAGCAGCGGGACGGTCGTCGGGGGCTGCGTTGGCCGCAAAAACCGACGGGCCGCTGCATCCAGCCACGTGCAATGGAGTCTAGGGTAAGCCTTTGCCGCGCCAGTGTCCAGCCGGACCGGGGCGGGGGCTGCATTGGCTAGAATCTGCGGACCCGACAACGCAAGCGAGGAAATGCCGGTGTGGTATGTGATCGAAGGGTATGACGGCCAGGATGTGCTGGCGCAGCGGCTGCAGGCGCGGCCGGAACACCTGGCGCGGCTGCACGCGCTGCGCGACGAGGGACGCCTGCTGCTGGCCGGCCCGTGCCCGGCGGTGGACAGTGAAGACCCGGGCCCGGCCGGTTTCAGCGGCTCGGTGGTGATCGCGCAGTTCGAGTCGTTGCCGCAGGCCCAGGCCTGGGCCGATGCCGACCCGTACGTGGCTGCCGGCGTCTACACCCGCGTGCAGGTACGCCCGTTCCGCAAGGTCCTGCCGTGAACGCGGAACGGATCGAGCGGATCCGTGATGCGCTGCAGCAGGCGCTGGCACCCAGCGTGCTCGAGATCGAGGATGACAGCCATCGCCATGCCGGCCATGCCGGCGCGCGCGACGGGCGCGGCCATTTCAACGTCCATGTGGTGAGTGAACGCTTCGCCGGACTGGCTCCGTTGGCCCGGCATCGCGCGGTCTATGCCGCGCTGGGGTCGATGATGGACACCGATATCCACGCGCTGTCCATCCGCGCACATACCCCGTCAGAACAGGGCTGAGCCCTTGTCCCGCACTGTCCTGGCGGGTCCGCAAGGGCCTGGCCACGGACAGGTTTTCATGTCCATTTCGGGACATTCGCCTAACGGACTGTTTACAAGCCCAGATGGAAACGCTTACATTCCGCGCCAATGCTGGTAGGTCCAAGCCGTGGAGGGCGGCTTCGTGAACAAGGCAGCTATCACAATCAAAGACGTCGCACGCGAAGCCCGGGTCTCCGTGGCCACGGTTTCCCGCGCGCTCAACGGGCATGAAAATGTCGCCGAACCGGTCCGCCAGCTTGTGCTGGAGGTGGCCGCACGGCTGCGTTACACCCCGCATGCCGCCGCCCGCAGCCTGAGCAGCCGCCGCACCAATACGGTGGGCGTGGTGCTGCCTGACCTGTACGGCGAATTCTTCTCCGAACTGATGCGCGGCATCGACGGCGTGGCCCGCAACCGCCGCCAGCACCTGCTGGTGTCCAGCTACCACGGCGACCAGGAACAGCAGGGCGCCGCCCTGCGTGCCATGCGGGGCCGCGTCGACGGCCTGCTGGTGCTCTCGCCCTATGCCGAGAGCCCGGGCTTCCTGACCGACAACCTGCCGCAGTCGCTGCCGACGGTGTTGATCAACACCTATCTGCCCGGGCAGGACCATCCGGTGCTGAGCATCGACGACCACGCCGGTGCGATGGCGATGACCCGCCACCTGCTGGACGCCGGCCACCGCCGCATTGCCTTCATTTCTGGCCCGGACCTCAACTTCGACGCGCGCGAGCGCCTGCGCGGCTTCCGTGACGCGCTGGTGGCGTTTGGCAGTGGCGCCGAAGGCATCGAGCTGCCCGGTGATTTCGACGAAGCTTCCGGCCATCGCGCCGGTCAGGAGTTGCTGGCAGCCGGAGCGCTGCCCGATGCCGTGTTCGCCGCCAACGACATGATGGCCCTGGGCTGCCTGTACGCGTTCACGCAGGCTGGTGTCCGTGTGCCGGCCGATGTTGCCCTGGCAGGTTTCGATGACATTCCACTGGCGCGTTTCGTCCACCCGTCGCTGACCACCATGCAGGTCAGCATCGCCGAGCTCGGCGACCGGGCCATGACGCGTCTGATGCAGTTGATGGACGGCACCTCCACGGATGGGACAGGGGACAAGCAGACCCTGGTTCCCCGCTTGATAGTTCGCGATTCCACCACTCCGCCATCCGGCCATTGAAGCCAGAGGCGTTCCTTCTTTTTTTTTGACTGATCGCAGGGACCGCGCAAGCGGTTACCGCCACCCGGAGATTGAGTTGATGATGCATACCACCTTCCGCATGCCGGCGCGCCGGCTGCTGAGCACCGCACTGGTCAGCTGCCTGATGCTGGCCGCCGCCCCCAACGTCATGGCGCAGTCGGCCAACGCCAGCCTGCGCGGCCAGGTTGCCGGCGCCCAGGCAGGTACCGAAGTGACCGCCACCAACGTGGCCACCGGTACCGTCCGCCGTGGCACCATCCGCGCCGACGGCAGCTACTCGCTGATGGGCCTGGACCCGGGTACCTATGACGTGGTCGCCAACGGCCAGACCCAGAAGGTCACCGTCACCGTGGCCTCGACCGCGACGCTGAACTTTGCCGGTGCCGCCAGCAGCACCCCCGGTTCGACCGCGGCCACCAACCTGGACACCGTCAACGTCGTCGCGCCGACCCTGCTGCAGGAAGTGCGCACCTCCGAAGTCGGCAAGACCGTCAGCCTGCAGCAGATCCAGACCACCCCGCAGGTGTCGCGCAACTTCCTGGAGTTCGCCGACGCGGTGCCGGGCCTGATCTTCACCCGCGACGCCAAGGGCAACACCTCGCTGCGCGGCGGCGCCACCAATGCCGACGGCACCAACGTGTACATCGACGGCGTAGGCCAGAAGAGCTACGTCAAGGGTGGCGGCGTGGCCGGCCAGTCCGGCAGCGCCGGCAACCCGTTCCCGCAGTTGGCCATCGGCGAATACAAGGTCATCAGCGGCAACTACAAGGCCGAGTATGGCCAGGTGTCGAGCGCCGCGGTGACGGCTGCAACCAAGTCCGGCACCAATGAGTTCAAGGGCGAAGCGTTCTACCGCTACACCGATGAAGACATGCGTGCCAAGACCCCGGCCGAGCGCCAGGGTGGCAAGGAAAAGATGGTCTCGGCCGAGAAGGAATACGGCTTCGCCCTGGGCGGCCCGATCATCCAGGACAAGGCGCACTTCTTCGTGACCTACGAAGCCAAGCGCTTCGACCTGCCGGTCACCATCGCGCCGGATGGCGCGGTCACCGGCGCTGCCGGCCTGCTGCCGCCCGCCGGTGCCGCCGGCCTCGGCCCGGCCAGCCAGCCGTTCCAGCAGGATCTGATCTTCGGCAAGATCGACTTCGAGCCGACCGACAACGACCGCATCGAGCTGACCTTCCAGGACCGCGACGAAACCCAGTCGCAGTTCAGCGGCCAGACCTCGCCGGAAGCCGGCCGTGAAGTGGTCAACACCGACCGTCGTTATGCCCTGCGCTGGAACCACAGCGGTGAGCGCTACTACAACGAGTTGATGGTCACCCACGAAGATTCGTTCAACAATCCGACCCCGCTGACGCTGGCCAACGGCATCACCTACACCGCACCGGACGGCCCGGAAGACCGCACCATCGTGAAGATCGGTGGCGCCTCGGCACTGGATTCGCAGGTGAAGGGCCAGAAGGGCTGGTCGATCGAAGACAACCTGACCCTGGATGGCATCCAGTGGGCGGGCGACCACACCATCAAGATGGGCGTGAAGTACAAGCAGATCGACCTGTACGCGTCCGATGCGGCGCAGATCAACCCGACCTTCACCTACTCGCTGGGTGATCCGGACTTCCCCGATTCCATTCCGTACAAGGCGCAGTTCGTCAAGCCGGTGACCGGCGTGACCGGTGTGTCCGGCGAAGTGCGTTCGAAGTCCAAGCAGTACGGCGTGTTCATCCAGGACGACTGGCAGGTCAATGACCACCTGCAGCTGAACATCGGCCTGCGCTGGGACTACGAAAAGACCCCGTCCTACCTGGACTTCGTGACCCCGCAGCAGGTGGTCGACGCCATCTATTCGCAGGATCCGCGCGCTCCCGCCGGCCAGACCTATGCCGATTCGCTGGCACTGGGCGGCCTGGACATCAGCGACTACATCAGCAACGGTCACAACCGCAAGGCATTCAAGGATGCCTGGCAGCCGCGCCTGGGCTTCTCGTATGACATCAATGCCGACGAGCAGCACGTGATCCACGGTGGTGCCGGCCGTTCCTACGACCGTGACCTGTTCGACAACCTGCAGCTGGAAACCACCAAGCTGGCCCTGCCGCAGCCGACCATCTACTTCCGCAACCCGGCCACCGGCGCCTGCATCAACGGCCAGGCCGCCTGCTATGACTGGAACCCGAACCTGCTCAACGGCATCGGCAACCTGCAGGCACTGGTCGGCGCGACCAGCAATGCCGGCCTGGAAGTGGACCTGCTGAACAACAAGCTGAAGGCGCCGTACTCGGATCAGTTCAGCCTGGGCATGAGCAACCAGATCGGCGACTGGCTGACCGACGCCACCATCGCTCGAACCCTGAGCTACGACGGCTTCGCCTTCACCCTGGGCAACCGCTACCCGACCGGCCAGTTCTTCGATGATCCGCGCCTGTGTGGTGGCACCTCCCCGGGCCTGAGCCAGGCCTGGAGCTGCAACGTGCCGGGCTTCGGCAGCCTGATCATCGGCCAGCAGGGCATCAAGACCCGTGCCACCCAGGTCCTGCTGTCGGCACAGAAGCCGTTCACCAAGGAAAGCGGTTGGGGCACCTCGATCGCCTATACCTGGACCACCGCGCGCCACAACCGTGACATCAACGAGAAGTACGCCTTTGATCGCGGTCTGATCGGTGATTACCCGACCATCCGTTCCAACGGCGCGCCGCGCCACCGCCTGGTGGTGACCGGTTCGTACGCGGGCTTCTGGGGCATCACCTTCGGCGGCAAGATCACCCTGGCCACCCCGACCGCCGTCAACGACTGGTACCCGGTGATGCAGGCCAGCGGCTACACGCTGCCGACTCCGCAGGCGGCCGTGCCCAACGCAACCGGCAAGTTCCTGGTGGGCGGCAAGATCTTCGGCTACCGTTCGGTCGACCTGCAGGCGACGAAGACGTTCAAGATGCCGGGCAACACTGAGCTGTACGCCCGCCTGGACATCATCAACGTGTTCAACTTCGACAACTTCTCCACCTACAACTACGTCAAGACCAACGGCAAGCTGCAGGCCAGCTACAACGAGACCGGCGACATCATCGGTACTCCGCGCCAGGTCAAGGCCGAAGTGGGCTTCCGCTTCTAAGCTCGGGCTGTGATGCATGACCCGATGCCGCCGGCTCGCTGGCGGCATCGGTGAAAACGGCAATGGCCGGCCCCGTGCCGGTCCATTGCCCACGCCGCTGCCGGCCAGGGGGCAGCGGCGTGGGCAATGATCGCGGTGTCAGGCCACGTTTTTCGTGGTTTTTTAAGCACACACCTTGTAAACGATTTCAGATCATTGGACGGTATGCTTTCCCATCGATCAGACCACCGGAGGAACCGCGCCATGCAGGCACGCCATCTGTTGTCCGCCGCAGCGCTGAGCCTGGCCGTGGCCGCCTGCCAGCCGGCCCAGCAGGAACCTGCCAAACCGCGCCCGCCGGTGATCCTGATCGAGGCCGATGCACCGCCTCGGCCCATGAAGCCTGAGCTGCCGCCGCTGTTCGATGACATCGAGCGCCGCACCTTCCAGTTCTTCTGGGATACCACCAACGAGGTCAACGGGCTGACCCCGGACCGCTACCCGTCGCGGCCGTTCGCCAGCATCGCCTCGGTCGGCTTCGCGCTGACCGCCTATCCGATCGGCATCGAGAACGGCTGGGTCAGCCGCAACCAGGCGATCGACCGCACGCTGACCACGCTGAAGTTCTTCCGCGACGTGCCGATGGGCCCGCAGCGCACCGGCAAGGCCGGTTACAAGGGCTTCTACTACCACTTCCTGGACATGCAGGAAGGCCGTCGCTACGACAGCTGGGTCGAGCTGTCATCGGTGGATACCGCGCTGCTGATGATGGGCGTGCTGTTCGCGCAGTCGTACTACGACGGTGATGATCCGCGCGAGAAGGAAATCCGCCAGATCGCCGATACGTTGTACAAGAAGGTCGACTGGCCGTGGCTGCAGCAGCGTGCACCGCTGATCTCGATGGGCTGGTTCCCGGAGAGCGGTTTCATCGACCACGACTGGATGGGCTACAACGAGGCGATGATGGTGTACATCCTCGCCCTGGGCTCGCCGACGCACCCGGTCAGCCCGGACGCGTGGACGGTGTGGACGCGTACCTACGACAACGACTGGGGCGTCTACCAGGGCCAGGAATACCTGTCCTTCGGCCCGCTGTTCGGCCACCAGTACAGCCACGTCTGGATCGACTTCCGCGACATCCAGGACGCCTACATGCGCGAGCGCGGCAGCACCTATTTCCTCAACAGCCGGTCGGCCGCGCTGGCCCAGCGCGAATATGCCATCGCCAACCCGATGCAGTGGAAGGAGTATGGCGAGAACGTGTGGGGCCTGACCGCCAGCGATGGTCCGCAGAACACCACGCAGGAGTACCGCGGCGAGCAGCGCCAGTTCCGCCACTACTCCTCGCGCGGCGCCGGCCTGCGCGAGAACTTCGATGACGGCACCATCGCCCCGACCGCTGCGATCGCATCGGTGGTGTTCGCCCCCGAGCAGGTGATCCCGGCCACGCTGGAGATGCACAAGCGCTTTGGCGACTACATCTATTCCAGCTACGGCTTCCTGGATTCGTTCAACCCCAGCTTCAACTACGACATCCCGATCAAGACCGGTCGCCTGGTTCCCGATCGCGGCTGGGTCGCCAGCGACTACATCGCCATCGACCAGGGCCCGATCCTGACCATGATCGCCAACTACCGCGATGACTTCGTCTGGGAAGTGATGAAGAAGAACCCGTACATCCGCAAGGGCCTGGAGCGGGCCGGGTTCAGTGGCGGCTGGCTGGCGCCGGAAGGGTCGTTCCAGCCGCTGGAACTGCAGAAAGACGAAAAGGCCGCGGCAGCACGCGCGGTGGGTATCGCCGAATCACGCGCGGCTGCCGCGCAGGAACAGAAGAACAATGCCAACCGCACCACAGGCCAGGGCAAGTAGCCCGATGCCGAACTGGATCGACCGCCTGCGCCGCTGGGCGCTGCCTGCCCTG
This sequence comes from Stenotrophomonas sp., assembly GCF_059505245.1. NCBI lineage: Bacteria > Pseudomonadati > Pseudomonadota > Gammaproteobacteria > Lysobacterales > Lysobacteraceae > Stenotrophomonas > Stenotrophomonas sp. The sequence goes on along the minus strand of NZ_JCACKF010000042.1, from coordinate 159,755 downwards.
GCCGCGTTGGCCGTGGCCGGCTGCGCCCGTACCGAACCGGGCACCACCACCGTGCGCTTCTGGGCGATGGGCCGCGAAGCCGAGGTGGTCAGCGAGCTGATCCACGAATTCGAGGCCGAAAACCCCGGCATCAAGGTGGATGTGCAGAACATCCCGTGGACCGCCGCGCATGAGAAGCTGCTGACCGCGTTCGCCGCCGACGGCCTGCCGGACGTGTGCCAGCTTGGCAACACCTGGGTGCCGGAGTTCGCCGAACTCGACGCGCTGACCCCGCTGCAGCCGTTCGTGCAGCGCTCCACCGTGGTCGACCCGAAGGACTACTTCCAGGGCATCTGGGATACCAACGTGATCCACGGCGGGCTGGTCGGCGTGCCGTGGTACGTCGATACGCGCCTGATCTACTACCGCAAGGACCTGCTGGCCAAGGCCGGCTACGACCACCCGCCGCGTACGTGGCAGGAATGGGAAGAGCAGATGGCGGCGATCAAGCGCATGCAGGGCCCGAGCCGCTACGCGGTGCTGATGCCGATCAACGAGTTCGAGCAGCAGCTGTCGCTGGCCTTGCAGCAGCCCGACCCGCTGCTGCGTGACGACGACACCCGGGGCAATTTCTCCAGCCCGGGGTTCCGCCGCACGCTGGGCTTCTACGCCAACATGTTCGAGCAGGGCTGGGCGCCGAAGATGTCCGAGACGCAGATCTCCAATGTCTGGGACGAATTCTTCCGCGGCTTCAACGTGTTCTACATCTCCGGCCCCTGGAACATCCGCGAGTTCAAGAAGCTGCAGCCGAAGGAACTGGAAGGGCAGTGGGGCACCGCCGCGCTGCCGGGGCCGGAGGGTCCGGGCGCGGGCATCGCCGGTGGTACCAGCCTGGTGATCTTCCGCAAGTCGCAGCAGAAGGAGGCGTCCTGGAAGCTGATCGAATTCCTGTCGCGGCCGGAAATCCAGGCACGCTTCCATTCGATCATTGGCGACCTGCCGCCGCGCCGCAGTGCGTGGAACACGCCGTCGCTGGCCAATGACCCGCTGGCGGCCGCGTTCCGCGATCAGCTGGAGCGGGTTAGGCCGACGCCGAAGGTGCTCGAATGGGAGCGCATCGTGCAGGAAATGCGCATCGTCACCGAGAAGGTGGTGCGCGGTGGCCTGCCGCAGGACAAGGCCGTGGAAGAGCTGGACCAGCGCGTGGACAAGGTGCTGGCCAAGCGCCGCTGGATGCATGAACAACAACGCCTGCAGGAGCGCGCGCCGTCGCCGCAATCGAGCAGCGCCGTGGCCGCCGGGAGCGCGCAATGAAACGTACTTCGCTGGCCGGCTGGATCTTCGCCGGCCCCTCGCTGATCGTGCTGGGCGTGTTCTTCGGCCTGCCGGTCGCCTCGGCGCTTGCACTGAGCGTGACCGACTTCGACCTCTATGCACTGGCCGATAGCAGCAACCTGCGCTTCGTCGGCCTGGGCAACTACATCGACCTGCTGCAGACGCCGATGTTCTGGAAGTCGCTGTGGAACACCACCTACTTCGTGCTGATCGGCGTGCCGTTGTCGATCGGCGTGTCGCTGGGCGCGGCGATGCTGCTCAATGCACCGGCCGCGCGCTTCAAGGCCCTGTTCCGCACGGCCCTGTTCGCGCCGGTGGTGACCACGCTGGTGGCGGTGGCGGTGATCTGGCGCTACCTGTTCCATACCAGCTATGGCCTGGTGAACTACGGCCTGGGCCATCTGGGCATCAGCCCGATCGACTGGCTGGGTGATCCCAACTGGGCGATGCCGACCATCATGCTGTTCGCGGTGTGGAAGAACTTCGGCTACAACATGGTGATCTTCCTGGCCGGCCTGCAGGCGATCCCGCATGACCTGTACGAAGCGGCGCGCATCGATGGTGCCTCGCGCTGGAAGCAGTTCCTGCACATCACCCTGCCGATGCTCGGCCCGGTGCTGCTGGTGGTCGGGGTGATTACCGTGTCCGGCTACTTCCAGCTGTTCGCCGAACCCTACGTGATGACCCGCGGCGACCCACTGCAGAGCACCGTCAGCGTGCTGTATTTCATGTTCGAGGAAGGCTTCAAGTGGTGGAACCTGGGACGCGCCTCCGCCGTGGCGTTCCTGCTGTTCCTGATCATCCTGGCGGTGACCACCGTGATGCTGCGTTTCGGCCGCAAGAGGCAGTTGGTATGAGTCGTGAAATCGGCCAGTCGCGCTGGTACCCGTGGATGATCAATGGTGCGTTGCTGGTGCTGGCCCTGGTCAGCCTGGCACCGCTGCTGTGGATGGTCTCGGTCTCGTTCATGCCGCAGGGCGAGGCCAGCCATTTCCCGCCGCCGCTGCTGCCTTCGAGCATCACCACGCACAACTACCATGAACTGTTCGCGCGCACCGGCATGGGCGGCAACTTTGCCAACAGCCTGCTGGTGTCGCTGGGCATCACGATCGGCTCGCTGCTGCTCAACACCATGGCCGGTTACGCTTTCGCCAAGCTCAACTTCGTCGGCCGCGAGCGCCTGTTCCAGGTACTGATGGCGGCGCTGGTGATTCCAGCGCAGGTGGCGATGCTGCCACTGTTCCTGCTGATGAAGCAGCTGGGGCTGGTCAACAGCTTCGGCGGCGTGATCGTGCCGGCGCTGGCCAGCGTGTTCGGCATCTTCCTGGTACGCCAGTACGCACGTTCGATCCCGGACGAACTGCTGGAAGCGGCGCGCATCGACGGGGCAGGGGAGCTGCGCATCTTCTTCCAGATCGTGCTGCCGATGCTCAAGCCGGTGCTGGTGACACTGGCGATCTTCACCTTCATGGGCGCATGGAACGATTTCATGTGGCCGCTGATCGTGTTGACCGACCAGGAGCACTACACTTTGCCGGTGGCGCTGGCCACCCTCTCGCGCGAACACATCATGGACGTGGAAATGATGATGGCTGGCGCGGTGGTCACCGTGGTTCCGGTGCTGGCGCTGTTCCTGGTGCTGCAGCGGTACTACATCCAAGGTCTGTTGCTGGGGAGCGTCAAGGGATGAAGCGAGCGATCGCCGTTGGACTGGGACTGTTGTGGACCTCCCTGGCGATCGCCGCACCACCGGCACTGCCGGCGCCGAAGGTGCTGGACGACTTCGACGATATCGGCGCCTGGAAACTGGTGCTGTCCGACCAGGTCAGTGGTTCGCTGCGGCCGGTCAGCGGCGCCGGCGGCGGCCGCGCGCTGTGCCTGGACTATGATTTCCACAAGGTCTCCGGCTACGTTGGCATCCGCCGCGCGCTGAACATCGACTACCCGGTCAACTACCGTTTCGGCTTCCAGCTGCGTGGTGATTCGCCGGCCAACGACCTGCAGTTCAAGCTGATCGATGCCAGCGGCGACAACGTCTGGTGGGTCAACCGCCCGGGCTACAGCTTCCCCAAGGCGTGGACACCGGTCGAATACCGGCGTCGCCAGATCGACAAGGCGTGGGGGCCGTCGCCCGAGAAGGAGATGGCGCGCAGCGCCGCGGTCGAGTTCACGATCTACAGCAAGGTCGGTGGCCGCGGCACGGTGTGCTTCGACAAGCTGACCCTGCAGGGCCTGCCACCGCAGGATGATTCGGCACTGGTGCCATCGGTCATCGCCGATACCGCCACCGCGCTGCAGGACCGCATGATCGATGGCAAGGGCGATACGTTCTGGATCAGCGGCGGGGTCAAGCAGCAGACCATCAGCCTGGACCTGCACAAGAGCCGCGAGATCGGCGGTGCGGTGATCGACTGGCTGCCGAACCTGGAAGCCAATCGTTACACCGTGCGGACGTCCGAAGATGGCCGGGACTGGCGCACTGTGCGCGAGGTGACCGGCGGTGCGGGTGGCCGCGACTGGCTGGCGCTGCCGGACACCGACGCACGCTACGTGCGTTTCGATCTGCTCGATGGCCCGAACTGGCGCTATGGCATCCGTGACATCACGCTCAAGCCGCTGGCGTTCGCCGCCACGCCGAACGCCTTCCTGTCCTCGGTGGCGGCCGACCTGCCGCGCGGTTCGCTGCCGCGTGCGTATGTGGGCGAACAGCCGTACTGGACCCTGCTCGGCCTCGATGGCGGCCAGGAACAGGCGCTGATCAGCGAGGACGGTGCGCTGGAGCCGGCCAAGGGCAGCTTCAGCATCGAGCCGTTCATCCGCCTCGACGGCAAGCTGCTGGACTGGTCGAAGGTGGCCACTACCCAGTCGCTGCAGGACCACTATCTTCCGATCGCCAACGTCGACTGGGTGCACGAGAAGGCCGGCCTGGCGGTGACCAGCTTCGTGCAGGGCACGCCGGAGCGCGCGCAGTTGATCGGCCGCTATCGGCTGAGCAATCCGGACAAGGTGGCGCACGAGTACACCCTGGCGCTGGCGATCCGCCCCTGGCAGGTCAACCCGCCGACCCAGTTCCTCAACACCGTCGGCGGCTTCAGCCGCATCGATGCGCTGGACGTGGGCGAACAGCTGGTACGCATCAACGGCGAGCCGCGCATCTATCCACTGCAGGTGCCCGATGCCCGTTTCGCCAGCACGTTCGATGGCAAGCTCGATGCGATGCATCTTGCGTCCGGAAAGTATCCGGCCACTACGGCAGTGAAGGACAGTACCGGCATGGCGTCCGGTGCGCTGCTGTATACGATCAAGCTGGAACCCGGGCAGAGCCGCGAAGTGGCAGTGGTGCTGCCGCAGACCGGGAGCTGGGCGCCGCAGGCGCTGGACGTGGCCAAGGCGCAGGCGCAGGTGGCCGAACAGTGGCGGCACGCGCTGGGCGTGGTCTCGCTGCAGGTGCCGGCGGCAGGCCAGGCCCTGGTCGACACCCTGCGCACCGCCGTGGCGCACATGCTGATCTCGCGGGTCGGCCCGCGCCTGCAGCCGGGCACGCGCTCGTACGCGCGCAGCTGGATCCGCGACGGCGCGATGATTTCCGAAGGCCTGCTGCGCATGGGGCGCAGCGATGCCGTGCGTGACTACATCAACTGGTATGCGCCTTACCAGTTCGAGAACGGCAAGGTGCCGTGCTGTGTCGATGCGCGCGGCAGCGACCCGGTGCCGGAGAATGACAGCCACGGTGAGCTGATCTACAGCATCGCCGAATATGGGCGCTATACCGGCGACAGCACCTTCGCCGAGCTGATGTGGCCGCACGTGCAGGGCGCCTACAGCTACATGGAGCAGCTGCGTGCCAGCGAGCGTACCGAAGAGAACCGTGCGCGCAATCCGGCGTTCTACGGGATGATGCCGGCCTCGATCAGCCACGAAGGCTATTCGGCCAAGCCGATGCATTCGTACTGGGATAATTTCTGGGCGTTGCGCGGCTACAAGGACGCGGCATCGCTGGCGGCCCAGCTGGGCAAGGTCGAAGCGATGCAGATCGCCGAGTCGCGTGACCAGTTCCGTGATGACCTGCAGGCGTCACTGCTGTCGGCGATGCAGCAGCACAACATCGACTACCTGCCGGGCTCGGCCGAGCTGGGCGATTTCGACGCGACCTCGACCACCATCGCGCTGGCGCCGGGCGGCGAGCAGGGCCGGCTGCCGCAGCAGGCGTTGGAGGCGACCTTCGAGCGCTACTGGAAGGAATTCGTGGCCCGCCGCGATGGCAAGCGCGAGTGGAAGGACTACACGCCGTACGAATGGCGCAACGTGGCCGCCTTCGTTCGCCTGGGCTGGCGCGATCGCGCCTGGCAGGCGACCGAGTTCTTCTTCAAGGACCGTGCGCCGCAGGCCTGGAACCAGTGGGCCGAAGTGGTCTCGCGCACGCCGCGCAAGCCGTTCTTCGTCGGTGACCTGCCGCATGCCTGGGTCGCCTCGGACTTCGTGCGCTCGGCCCTGGACATGTTCGCCTACAGTCGTGACATGGACGATGCGCTGGTGTTGGCCGCCGGCATCCCGACGGCCTGGCTGCAGGGCGAGGGCATCGCCGTGCAGGGCCTTCGCACGCCGCAGGGCCAGCTCAATTACCGCCTGCAGCGCAGCGACAAGCAGCTGGTGCTGGAGGTGCAGCCGGGCCTGGTGCCACCGGTCGGTGGCGTGGTGTTGCCGTGGCCGTACGCCGGTGATCCGGGCGAGGCGACCATCAACGGCGAAGCGGCCGAATGGATCAACAAGGAACTGCACGTGCACCAGCTGCCGGCACGGGTCGAGATCGATGTACCGGGCGCGGTGCGCCGCGCCGAGCGCAAGGGGCAGTAACGATGAAGCAACAAGGGGAGGGAGCGCGTGCGACGGTGCGCGCCCTGGGGCTGGCCATTGTGTTGGCATTGCCCGGGCTGACGCTGGCGGCGGTGCCGCAGGTCGCATCGCCAGTGGTGGACATCGCCAGCGCGCCAGGCATGAGCATGGTCACCTTCAACCTCCATCATGACCGCGAAGACTGGCCAAGCCGCCGCCGTACCATCCTGGCCGAACTCAAGCGCCTGCAGCCCGATGCCATCGCGCTGCAGGAGGTGATCCAGCGCCGCAACGTGCGCAACCAGGCGCAGTGGCTGGCCAGCCAGCTCGGCTACAAGTACGTATTCGTGTCCACCGATCCGGTGGGCGCGCCGAAGCGTTACGGCAATGCGTTGCTGACCCGGCGGCCGATCCTCGCCCAGGGGGACCATCTGCTGCTGCCATTGGACGACTACCGCACGGTGGCCCACCTGCGCATCGACGTCGACGGCACGCCGGTGAACGTCTACGCCACGCATCTCAACGAGCGCAACGACGAGAGTGGTCAGCGCATCCGCCGTACCCAGGTCGAGGACCTGCTGCACTTCATCACCGCTACCTCGGCCGGCGCGCCGGTGGTGATCGCGGGCGACTTCAATGCGCTGGTGGACGCAGGTGACCTGAGCGAGCTGCGCAGCCATTACGGCGACAGCTATGGCAGCGTGCACGTCAACACCGACCTGGCCGGGGTCAGCACCTTGAACCGGCACTATTACCAGGCACCTTCGCGTATCGACCACATCTTCTTCCAGCAGGACCGGATGGTCGCGCGCGAAGCGAAGCTCCTGTTCGACCAGCCCGATGACAACGGTCGCTGGGCCTCGGACCACTACGGCGTGTGGACCCGGTTGCAGTTCGCGCCGACGCGCTGATGTCCTGGTAGGTGCCAACCTTGGTTGGCACGGACGTGTCCGCGTTCGCTCGAACAACGTCGCCAACCAAGGTTGGCCTCTACCAGAGCGCTGCACGCGCCCGGCGCACAAACAGAAACGGCGGGGATCATCGATCCCCGCCGTTCTTTTTCACGCGACCAGATCGCGATCAGTTCGCCGGCGGCGTGCGCTTGGCGGCTTCTTCGTCTTCTTCGTCGGCCTTGGCTTCGGCCGCCTGGGCGGCGGCATCAGCGTGACCATCGGCGACCGGATCGATCGACGGCGTCACCACCGCATCGGCGACCGGGGCCGCAGCTTCCACCGGTGCGGCTTCAACCGCCACCGGAGCGACTGGCTGTTCGGCGACCGGTGCGGTCTCGACCACCGGCTTGGCTTCAACCGCGGGAGCGGCCTCCACCACCGGGGCGGCCTCAACGGCCAGCGGCTCGGCTTCGACCGCCGGAGCGGCTTCAGCGATTTCTGGCTTCGATTCCACGACCGGCTTCACTTCGACCACCGGAGTGGCTTCAACGGCCGGGGCAGCCTCAACCACGACCGGCTTGGCTTCGACCGCCGGTGCTGCAGCCACCACCGGCTGGGCCGGGGTCGCCGCGTCGATGGCATCGAGCATGCTGGTCTGCACCGGCGAAGATGCCGGTTCGGCCTTGGCCACGGTATTGATCGGGGCCTGTACCTCGGCCACCACCGGTGCAGCGGCATCGACCACGGCGCTGCTCACCACCGCGACCGGCGCGGCGACAACAGCGGCGGCGGCACGGACCGGCTTTCCGGATTCGGCAGCGGTCGGTTCGACTTCGTCATCGAAATCGAATTCCGGTTGCGAACGGGCCGGCTGCGCAGCGGCGACCGGAGTGGTCCCGGCGACGCTGTCGTTGCTCTGCTCGGCGACATCAGCGGCATCGGTGTCATCACTGTCGTCCGCGTCGTCCTGATCATCGCCCAGGCCATCGCTGCCGGCAGCGTTCTCGGCGCCACCACGACGGCGGCGACGACCACCACGACGGCCACGGCGGCGGCGGGTCGCGCCTTCACCGGCCTGCTCGCCGTTGGCGTCGACAGCAGCCTCTTCACCGGTCACGGCAATCGCCTCGGCCTCGTTGCCGGCGTTGGCAGTGGTGTCGGCCGGTGCAGTGGCTTCCGCCGGAGCGGAGGCGGCCGGCGCAACCGGCGCCACCGGCGCAGTGGCTTCCTGAGCGGTCACCCCATTGGCGGCGACCGCCGTGGCGGCCACGGCGGCAGCCGCGGTCCCGGCCTCGGCCGGTGCCTCGGCGGTGCTGCGCTGCGGCTTCTCGGCCGGCTTGTCACCGTCCTGCGGCTGGCGCGGCTGCTTGGGCTGCTTCAGCTTCGGCTGCTGCTGGTTCTGGACCTGCTGCTCGTTGCGCGGCTTGTTCTGCTGCTGCGGCTGCTGGCCGTCCTTCTGCTGCGGCTCCTTCTGCCTGCCCTGCTGCGGCTGCTGCTGGGCATTGCCGTTGTTGCCGTTGCGGCCGTCCTTGCGCTGCTCACCGCGCTCCTTGCGGTTGCCGCCATCCTTCTGCTGCTGAGCGTTGCCGTTGCCACGGTTGTCGTCGCGGCGATCCTTGCGGTCCTTGTTGCGATCCTTGTTGCGGTCCTTGCGGCCGCCGTCCTGCTGCTGGCGGGCAACAGGAGCCGCCGGTGCCGGTGCCGGCGCCGGTTCGCCACCGAACACGCGCTTGAGCCAACCGATCACGCCGCCGCTCGGGGCCGCTGCAACCGGCGCTGCCACGACCGGGGCCGGTGCCGCTGCGGCCGGCTCCACTTCCTCGCGCACCGGGGCGGGGGAGGTGTGCTTGACCTGGGTCACCGCCGGCGGCGGGATGTTCAGCTGGCCCTTGGTCAGGGCATGCACCGGCAGCTTGCGCGGGGTGCCGCGCTGGTAACTGGGCTTGTTGCTCTCTTCACCCAGCTCGTTCTCGCGCAGGCGGGTGACGGTGTAGTGCGGGGTGTGCAGCTGCTCGTCGGCGACGATCACGATCGGCGCCTCGTGGCGCTGCTCGATCTCGCGCAGGGCACTGCGCTTTTCGTTCAGCAGGTAATTGGCGATCTCCACCGGCGCCTGGACCAGCACCTGCCCGGTGTTTTCCTTCATCGCATGCTCTTCGGCAACGCGGATGATCGACAGCGACAGCGACTCGACGCTGCGCATGCGGCCGTGGCCGTCGCAACGCGGGCAGACGATCTGGCTGGATTCACCCAGGCTCGGGCGCAGGCGCTGGCGGCTCATTTCCAGCAGGCCGAAGCGCGAGATGCGGCCAACCTGGACGCGCGCACGGTCGTACTTCAGCGCGTTGGCCAGGCGGTTCTCGACCTCGCGCTGGTGCTTGTTGGAGGCCATGTCGATGAAGTCGATCACCACCAGGCCGCCCAGGTCGCGCAGGCGCAGCTGGCGGGCCACTTCCTCGGCCGCTTCCAGGTTGGTCTGGAACGCGGTGTCCTCGATGTCGCTGCCCTTGGTGGCGCGCGAGGAATTGACGTCGACCGCGGTCAGCGCTTCGGTCTGGTCGACCACGATCGAGCCGCCCGACGGCAGGCGCACGTTGCGCTCGTAGGCACCCTCGATCTGCGACTCGATCTGGAAGCGGTTGAACAGCGGGATGTCGTCCTTGTAATGCTTGAGCTTGCGCAGGGTCTGCGGCATCACCTGCTGCATGAACTCGCGGGCGTGCTCGTACATCTCCTCGGTGTCCACCAGGATCTCGCCGATGTCGGCGCGCAGGTAGTCACGCAGGGCGCGCACGATCAGGCGCGATTCCTGGTAGATCAGGAACGGAGCCGGCTTGCTCAGTGCGGCTTCGGCGATGGCGCGCCAGACATTGAGCAGGTAGTCCAGGTCCCACTGCAGCTCTTCCGCATCGCGGCCGACGCCGGCGGTACGGATGATCACGCCCATGTCGTCGGGAATGTTCAGCTTGTCCAGGGCGTCCTTCAGCGCGGCCCGGTCTTCGCCCTCGATGCGACGGGAAACGCCGCCGGCGCTGGGCGAGTTCGGCATCAGCACCATGTAGCGGCCGGCCAGCGAGATGAACGTGGTCAGGGCGGCGCCCTTGTTGCCACGCTCTTCCTTGTCGACCTGGACGACGATCTCCTGGCCTTCCTTCAGCAGCTCGCGGATGCCGGCCTTGTTGTGGTCGACACCGGCCTGGAAGTAGTCGCGGGAGATTTCCTTCAGCGGCAGGAAGCCATGGCGGCCACCGCCGTACTCGACGAAGGCGGCTTCCAGCGAGGGCTCGATGCGGAAGATCCGGCCCTTGTAGATGTTGGACTTCTTCTGTTCCTTCGACGGCTGTTCGATGTCGATGTCATACAACGACTGGCCATCCACGATGGCAACACGCAGCTCTTCAGCCTGCGTGGCGTTGATCAGCATTCGCTTCATTGTTGCGTTCCTCGCAAGCGGCTACCGCGCGGAACGCCATGGGGTTTCGCCTCTGGACACGGTTCGCCGCCCATTCGCGCAAGCGCGGGGAGGGCGGCTTGGGTTTCCAGCGCTACGACACCACGGCAGGCCGCGGGAGCGCTTCACTCTTATGGGTTTTGGGGTGTTACAGGCCGCAGGCAGCTGTCAGCCAGGCTGGAGCGCCACGCGGGACATGTTCAGCACGGTTGCGTGTCAGGCATCCGGCGATGGCCGGGAAGGCCGGTGAGCCGCTAACATGGCCGCCCCGCGGGCGGTGGTCGCGCACTGTGCCGGATTCGTCGGAAGCTGGGCTTCTGGCCCTGAGTAACTTCCAACGAAATCAATCCCTTATCTCGCCCCCCGAGTGTAACAGAATAAACAGCCTGATGACCGCCCAAGACCCCACCAAACCCGCTGGCGACAAGCCTTCCGTGCGCATGATCACCGTTCCCGCCGACCGCGCCGGCCAGCGCCTGGACAACTTCCTGCTCGGCCAGCTGAAGGGCGCCCCGCGCAGCCTGGTCTACAAGCTGGTGCGCAGTGGCCAGGTTCGGGTGAACGGTGGCCGCGCCAAGGCCGAGCGCAAGCTCGAGGCCGGTGACGAGGTGCGCGTGCCACCGGTCCGTCTCACTGAGGAGGGAGACAAGGCCGGTCCGCCGGAGGCGTTCATGCGCCGCCTGGAGCAGGCCATCGTCTTCGAGGACGCCCGCCTGCTGGCCCTGAACAAGCCGACCGGCGTGGCCAGCCACGGCGGCAGCGGCATCAGCTTCGGCGCCATCGAGACCCTGCGCGCGCTGCGCCCGGGGCAGACCCTGGAGCTGGTCCACCGGTTGGATCGCGACACCTCGGGCCTGCTGATCGTGGCCAAGAAGCGCTCGGCGCTGAGCGAACTGCAGGCCTTGCTGCGTGAAGACCACGGCGCCGGCATCCGCAAGCGCTACCTGACGCTGCTGGCCGGGCGCATGCCCGACGGCGTGATGACGGTCGACGCACCGCTGCACGTGGGCCTGCGCCAGGGCGGCGAGCGCCATGTGCAGGTCAATGCGATCGGCAAGGAATCGATCAGCCACTTCCGGGTGCTGGAACGCCGCGGTGGCCATTCGTACTGCGAAGTCCGCATCGAGACCGGCCGTACCCACCAGATCCGCGTGCACGCCCAGCATCTGGGGCATCCAGTGGCCGGTGACGACAAATACGGCGATCCAGCGGTCAACAAGCGGCTTCGTGAGCAGATCGGGCTGAAGCGCCTGTTCCTGCATGCGGCCTCGCTGGAGTTCGCGCTGGATGACGGCAAGAGCCCATACGTATTGAACGCGCCGCTGGCGGATGAGCTGGTCGAGGCGCTGGACCGGCTGAAGTAGGGATCTCCTGTAGCGTCGAGCCACGCTCGACTGCGCCTCGGTCGGGCCACGCGGAAAGCCAGTCGAGCATGGCTGGACTCTACAGGGCGAGCCGGGAACCCCTCACCACTTGAACAGCACCAGGCTGATCGCCAGCGTGCCCATGCCGGCCACCAGTCCATAAACCGTCTCGTGGCCCTTGGCATAGCGCTTGGCCGCCGGCAGCAGCTCATCCAGCGCCAGGAACACCATCACGCCGGCGATCAGGCCGAACACCCAGCCGAACGTGGCGTGCGACAGCGATCCTGACAGAAGCCAGTAGCCAAGCGCCGCGCCCACGGGCTCGGCCAGGCCGGACAGCAGGCTGGCACTGAACGCGTAGAACTTGTTCTGGGTGGCGAAGTACACCGGCACCGCGATCGCGATGCCCTCGGGAATGTTGTGGATGGCGATGGCGAAGGCCAGTGGCATGCCCACCGATGGGCTTTCCAGCGTGGCGAAGAAGGTCGCCAGCCCTTCCGGGAAATTGTGTGCGGTGATCGCAACCGAGGTCAGCAGCGCGACCCGCTTCAGGTACTCGCGGCTGTTCTCGCGGAACGCAGGGTCCTGTTTGTCCAGGCTGTCATGCGGATTGGGAATGAAGTGGTCGATCAGTACGATCACGATCACGCCCAGCAGGAAGGCCAGGGTGCCGTAGGTGAAGCCGGTGCGCTCGCCATACGCCAGTGCAAACGACGCAATGGACTTGTTGAGGATCTCCGACAGCGACACATAGACCATCGCGCCACCGGCAAAGGCCAGGCCGAACGCCAGCAGGCGCGGGCTGGGGCGGCGCGAGAACAGCACCAGCAGGCTGCCGATCGCGGTGGCCAGGCCTGCGGCAAGCGTGACCGCCAGTGCGATCCAGATGTTTTCAGGGGGAATCTGCAGCATCAACCCACGCGATCCTGGTCAACAGACAGCCGCCCCGGGCAGGGCCGGGGCGGCGAGGGCGAGGCGGGCGTCGGCAGGCCCCGTCGGGGTGCGCGCGATCAGCCGCCGCGGCGCAGGCGTTCTTCGATGGCGAAGCACTGGTCCGGCTTCGGCTGTGGCGGGTTGAAGCTGACAGGAACCTGGATGGTGGCCGGCACCGGTTGGCCGTTACGGGTGGCGGCCTTGAACTGCCAGCCCTGCACGGCGGTCTTGGCCAGTTCGTCCAGCTGCGGGTTGCCAGCCCCGGTCAACAGCGCAACCTCGCTCGGCTTGCCGTCGGTGCCGATGGTCACCTTGAAGGTGCTGGTGCCGCCCACGCCCATGCAGGCCAGTTCCAGCGGGTACTGCGGCGGCGGCGTCTTCACCGCGGCCACTTCGGTCGGCGGCGGCGGTGGCGGTGACGGCGGTTCGGACGCGCCACAGCCGGCCAGGCCGGTCGCAGCGATCAGGGACAGGCTCAGCAAACGTACGTTCATGGCAGTTGCTCCGTCAGGGCCGAAGTCTTGGCCGCGCAGATGAAGTCGTTCTCGCTCAGCCCGCCCACATCGTGGGTGGAGAAGCGCACGACCGCGCGGTCGTAGTGCACGCCCAGGTCCGGGTGGTGGTCCTCGCGGTGGGCGATCCAGGCCAGTGCGTTCACGAAGGCCATGGTGGCGTAGTAATCCTTGAAGCGGAAGGTACGCGACAGGGCCTGGTCACCCTCGCTCAGCTCCCAGCCGGGAACCTGCGGCAGCAGTTCGGCCAGGCGGGCCTCGCCGAGCTTGTGGTCGCTGCCTTTGCGCGGCACGCAACGGGCCTGGGCCAGTGGAATCAGGTCGGCCATGGGAATCTCCACCTCGTGTTGACTGAACAATGCGCCGGACGGTGTATAAACCGAATGAGCGGCTGACGCTTACTTGGCTAGAATAGCCTGATGATCCAGATCTCCGACACTGCCCAGACCCATTTCCGCAGGTTGATCGAACGCGAGGGCGTGCCCGGCATGGGCGTGCGCCTGAGCGCGGTCGACCCCGGTACGCCGCGCGCCGACGCCCGGCTGGAATTCGCCGAACCGACCGACCTGCTCGGTGACGAGTGGGCGGTGGACTGCGATGGTTTCACCCTCTATGTCGACGCCGGCAGCGTTGGCTGGCTCGATGGCGCCGAGATCGACATCGTCGCCGGCACCGCCGGTGCCCAGCAGCTGACCATCAAGGCGCCGCGCATCAAGGGCGAAGCGCCGGGTGATGCGGCCTCGCTGGTCGAACGCGTGCACTGGGTGGTGGAGAACGAAGTCAATCCGCAGCTGGCCTCGCATGGCGGCAAGGTGGCCGTGCAGGAAGTCTCGTCCGACGGCGTGGTGCTGCTGCGCTTCGGTGGTGGCTGCCAGGGCTGCGGCATGGCCGATGTGACGCTCAAGCAGGGCATCGAAAAGACCCTGATGGGCCGCGTGCCGGGCGTGACCGCCGTGCGTGACGCGACCGATCATGACAGCGGCCACGCGCCTTACATTCCGCGCGGCAACGTCGCCTGATCGCTGACGCGTGCCTCTGACCCGGGCCGAGCAACTCATTGACCTGCTGCTGGCGCGCCAGCAGCCCCGCGCCGTCCTCGAGAAGTCCACGCGCCTGCCCTATGGCTGGGCGCTGTGGCTGCGCTCGCTGGGGCCACTGCCGCGGCCGTTCCATGCCCGCGAGGTGATCGCAGTTTTCCTGCCGCGCCCGCTGCCGGGCCCGCCAGGCCAGTCGCCGCGGCTGTCGCCGTGGCAGGCGCTGCGCCGATTGTTCTGGCAGGACTGGGACGCCGCGCCGCGCGACCAGCGCTGGATGCGCTGGACCTCGGCACTGGTCAGTGCACTGCTGCACCTGCTGTTCTTCGTGCTGTTGCTGTGGGTGGCGGTGATCCGTACCAGCGCGCCGGACGAAGAGGGCACCGAGGGCGAGCGCGTGCAGGTGGAGTTCGTCGGCCGCGCGTCGCAGGAAGGCGGTGGCGATCAGCCGGGCGCCGAAGCGGCTGCGGCTGCGGCGGCAGGTCGGGTTGCGCCGGGCCAGGAGGCGGGCGCTGCCTCGGCCCCTGCGCCACGTCCGGTGGCTGCCGAAACCACCGCCTCATCCCCGGCATCCGCGCCGACCGCCAGCGTTCCACCACCACCGCCGGCCGACGCCGAGCCGGCGCCGGTGGCCGCGCCGCCGCCTTCGCCCGTCCAGGCCACCGAAGTGGCGCAGGCCAGCACGGATTTCGTGGTGCCGCCGGTCAGTGTGCCGCGCACCGAAGTCAGCGTCGTGCCGCGTGACAGCACACCCGCCGTGCGCGAGCGCAGCGTGCAGCCGGTGCAGGCGCCGCCGACACCAAGCCCGGTGCGTACCCCGGAACTGGCCGTGCGCACGCCGCAGGTGCGTGACATCCAGGTGCGCGAACGCGAAGTCAGTACGGTCGACGCGCCGGTCGCTCCCCAACTGCTGCGCAGCCCGGAAGTGCAGGTGCGCGTGCCGCAGCAGGACGTGCAGGTGCGCGAACGTGAAGTGCAGGCCGTGGCCGATCCGCAGGTGCGGATGGCGGCGGTGGCCGGGCGTGAGCCCGCCGTACGCGCGCCCACAGGCCGCGACGTGCAGGTGCGGGAACGTGAAGTGGCCTCGGCACCGGTGGCAGCGCCGGCATCCTCCAGTGGCAGTGCCACGGCGACGCCCGCGACTGCGGCCCAGGGCAGCGCGACGCAGGCGAGCAGCAGCGCGCGTCCGTCAGCATCCAGCAGCACACCCGCAAACGCGGGAGCGCGCCCGGCGCCTGATCCAGGCAACTGGGCGACGCCTGCCAAGGGCGATGACTGGGGGTCTTCCAGCCGCAACCGCGACGGCAGCAGCAACGGTACCCGCCAGGCCAGTACCGCCGGCAAGGGCAGCGGCCTGTTCAATGCCGATGGCAGCGTGCGCGTGCCTGGCCAGGAGGGCGATGGCCATGCCGCGCGCGGTGCGCCCGGCGGTGCCAACGACGGCTGGAGCAAGGAGCGCATTGCGCAGTCCGGCACCTGGCTGAAGCGCCCGCCGTACGACTACACGCCGACCTCGTTCGACAAATACTGGGTGCCGCAGGAATCGCTGCTGGCCGAATGGGTGCGCAAGGGCGTCAAGGCGATGGAGATTCCATTGCCGGGCACCAACACAAGGATCTCCTGCGTCATTTCGATCCTGCAGGCCGGTGGCGGCTGTGGCCTGACCAACCCCAACATGCAGGACCAGCCGGCCGTGGCACGACCGCCGCCGGACATCCCGTTCAAGAAGGAACTGCAGGAAAACAACGGGAGCCGCTAGACAGGGGCCGTGCCCACGTGCTGGCCGGCCGGCGCTTTGGTAGATGCCAACCTTGGTTGGCACAGAAGCGCCGACCAAGGTCGGCCTCTGCCAAGGCGTCAGTGCATGCCGGCCAAGGCAGTGACCTTACGCGCTCTGCGACAGGAACACCCAGAACGGTACGTCGCGGCCGACCCAGTCACGGCTGGTCTCGTCCATCACGTCCAGCAGGGTGTCGAAGTCCTTCTGCGGACCGGCGCGCAGCGCGTCCACGTCGGCCAGGAACAGCGCGTAGCCATTGGCCGGCAGCCATTGCAGGTCGCGCAGGTTGTCCGACAGCGCATCCCAGTTGCCGCCGAAACCGGCCGGGAAATCCAGCTGTGCGGCCAACCGGGCGAGCAGGGTGCGCTTGTCCGCGACGCCCTCCAGATCGATGCGGATCACTTTCAGGCCGGCATCGCGCATCGCCGCGGCCAGTGCGCCGATGTCGTCGCTGTCGATGGCGTAGACGCCGGCGTTGTTGATGTCATGCAGGCCAAGGCCGAAATCATCGTGGCTCATCACTGGACTCCCTGGGCCGGTACGGCGAAGCTGCGGAATGACGCGTAATGGTCGTCGGTGTAGTACCACGCTTCCGGCGGATCGCCGCCGGTGACGATGCGACGCGTGCCACGCGTACGCGCGCCAGGGGTGTCGACGGTGTATTCGCGGTAGTAGCCGCGCGCGCGCTGCGGCAGCTGCTGCTCGCGGTTGCTGAAGGTACTGCCGTCCTGGCGGTGCGGGAATGGACCGCCACGCTGGATCAGGGCGATGGTCGCGCGCGCTTCGGCGGGCAGGAACGCGGGAAGTCCGCTGTCCTTGCCGGGCGAGGCGGTGGCCGGCGCGCGCGCGACCGGCGTGCCCTGCAGGTCGGGCGCGAACTGCGGCGCTGGCGGCCTTTGCAGGAAATGGTTGGCGACCAGGCCGAGCAGCAGCAGGGCGATGGCGGTGATCAGCAGCCGGGGGTTGCGCATGGGCAGGGGCGGGCGAGGGTAGTACACGCACTGTAGCGCCTGTGCGCTGCACGGTGCATGAGGAGCGCGCTGCGTCACTGCTGCGTAACAATTGCCGTCGTGCTCACTGGCAGGACGCAATTTCCTTTACATCCCCCTTGGTAATCTGGCGGTCTGTCCCCATCATTCACCGCGCACCGCCCGACATCGTCGGGTGCCCTCGCAATCAGGAGATGCATCATGGCCTACACCCTGCCCAAGCTGTCCTACGCCTACGACGCGCTGGAACCGCATATCGATGCGGCGACGATGGAAATCCATCACACCAAGCATCACCAGACCTACATCAACAACGTCAACGCGGCGCTGGAAGGCACCGAGTACGCTGACCTGCCGGTCGAAGAGCTGGTGAAGAAGCTCAAGTCGCTGCCGGAGAACCTGCAGGGCCCGGTGCGCAACAACGGTGGTGGCCATGCCAACCACTCGCTGTTCTGGACCGTGATGGCCCCCAATGCCGGCGGCAACCCGGTGGGCGACGTGGCCAAGGCCATCGACAAGGACCTGGGCGGTTTCGACAAGTTCAAGGATGCCTTCACCAAGGCCGCGCTGACCCGTTTCGGCAGTGGCTGGGCGTGGCTGAGCGTGACCCCGGACAAGAAGGTCGTGGTCGAGAGCACCGGCAACCAGGACAGCCCGCTGATGGAAGGCAACACCCCCATCCTCGGCCTGGACGTGTGGGAACACGCGTACTACCTGAAGTACCAGAACCGCCGCCCGGAATACATCGGCGCGTTCTTCAACGTCATCGACTGGAACGAAGTCGAGCGCCGTTACCAGGAAGCGATCGCCTGATCGCGTGACAGGATGACATGAGAAGGCCGGGGGAGACCCCGGCCTTTTCTGTTGCAGCAGTCGTTCGATAGTGCCGGCCGCTGGCCGGCAACCGTGCAGTACCGGGGGAGCCGGCCAGCGGCCCGCACTACTTATTCCGCGGTGGCCGTATCGCCCTGCAGGCGCAGGGTCGCTATCACACCCAGACGCAGGCCGGGCAGGTCGCCGTCGGCCGGCAGCAGGATCGGCTGCTGGCGGATGCCGCCAAAGTGCTTGACCTGGAACAGCACATCCAGGCCGTGGCCGCTGCTGCCGCCCCCACTGGCCGCCGGCGCCTCGGCACGGCCGCCGGGATTGCGCCGGGCCGGCTGGAACCCCGGCGTGCTGCGCACCAGTTCCACCGTGCTGGCCGAGAAATCGCCGGCAATCAGGCTCGGCATGCCTTCGGCGGTGGCGCCGATCCAGGTCATCAGGTCGCTGGTCTGGTGCTGGCGGGCGCTGGCCTCGTCCGGGTCCGGGCGCAGCCGCGCCACATAGATGTTGACCAGCGCCTCGCCCAGCCTCAGCCGCATCATGCCGGCCGCGCTGAAGGTGCCGGGAGGATGCAGCAGGGTCACGCCGTCCTCGCTGACCGGCAGCCGGGTCAGCATGGCGTTGCCATGCCGCAGCGGCTGGCTGGGCGGATCGGCGGTAACGAAGTCGCAGCTGTAGCGCAGCCGGCTGGCCAGCCAGCAGGCCGGGTTGCGGCCCTGCTGCTGCAGCACCTGCTGCACCGAGATCACGTCCGGCTGCAGCTCGGTCAGCAGCTGTGCGACCTGCTCGCGGCGCTGCTTCCATTGCGCGTCATCGCGGCTGGGCAGCTCCAGCGCGGCGACCGTCAGCTGCCTGGGGTCGCTCTCGCTGGCAACGGCGGCCGGCGCCTGTGGTCGTGCCTGCGCCTGCAACGCCAGCAACAGCGCAAGGCAGCTGAGCAGGAGGCGGGCGTGGGCGAGGGGGCGCATAACGATAAGTTTACGCTTTTGTCGTGCAGGTGCCGTGACTTCCGGCAGGGCCTGCACCGCCTGCCATGGATTGGCACCGTTGTCATGCAGCCCTGCAGCGTGCTTCGCAAGCCCCGGTTCCGGTAACCTTGCGCCTTTCGCTTTGCAGGAATGCCTTACAGGATGAGCCACGACGCAGTCGCCCCCATCGCCGGCCAGGGAAAGATGCCGCGCCAGATTCCGTACATCATCGGCAATGAGGCCTGCGAGCGGTTCAGTTTCTACGGGATGCGCAACATCCTGGTGCAGTTCCTGATCACCTCGCTGCTGCTGCAGGAAATCACTGCCGAAGGCCGTGCCGGTGAAGCCAAGGACATCATGCACAGCTTCATGATCGGCGTGTATTTCTTCCCGCTGCTCGGTGGCTGGCTGGCCGACAGGTTCTTCGGCAAGTACCACACCATTCTCTGGTTCAGCCTGGTCTACTGCGCCGGCCACCTGTGCCTGGCGCTGTTCGAGAACAGCCGCGAGGGCTTCTTCCTCGGCCTGGGCCTGATCGCGCTCGGTGCCGGCGGCATCAAGCCGCTGGTGGCCTCGTTCATGGGCGACCAGTTCGACCAGAGCAACAAGCACCTGGCCAAGATCGTCTTCGACGCCTTCTACTGGATCATCAACTTCGGCTCGCTGTTCGCCTCGCTGCTGATCCCGCTGGTGCTGAAGAACTGGGGCCCGCAGTGGGCGTTCGGCATCCCGGGCATCCTGATGTTCATCGCTACCTTCGTGTTCTGGCTGGGCCGCAGGCGCTACGTGCTGGTGCCGCTGCCGCCGAAGGACCCGCATTCGTTCGCCAACGTGGTGCGTACCGCGCTGACCACGCGCGTGGCTGGCCAGGGCCGTCCGGGCCTGGTGATCGCCGTGCTTGGCCTGGCGCTGGCGGTGGCCTCGTTCGGCCTGGTCGGTTCGCTGGGCATCGTGATCTGCCTGTGCCTGGCGCTGGTGGCCATCCTTGCCGGCATCGGTGGCGGCACCTGGCTGCAGCTGGACCGCGCCCGTGGCCAGCATCCGGCCGAAGCCGTGGAAGGCGTGCGCTCGGTACTGCGCGTGCTGGTGATCTTCGCGCTGACCACGCCGTTCTTCTCGCTGTTCGACCAGAAGGCCTCGACCTGGGTCCTGCAGGGCCAGCAGATGCAGATGCCAAGCTGGTTCACCGCTTCGCAGATGCAGGCGCTGAACCCGCTGCTGGTGATGATCCTGATTCCGTTCAACAACCTGGTGCTGTATCCGGCCCTGCGCCGCTTCGGCTTCGAACCGACCGCGCTGCGCCGCATGACCGCCGGCATCGCCTTCAGTGGCCTGGCCTGGATCGTGGTGGGTGGCATCCAGGTGGTGATGGACGGCGGCAACGCCATGTCGATCTTCTGGCAGATGCTGCCGTACGCGCTGCTGACCTTCGGTGAGGTGCTGGTCTCGGCCACCGGCCTGGAGTTCGCCTACAGCCAGGCACCGCAGGCGATGAAGGGCGTGGTGATGAGCTTCTGGAACCTGACCACCACCATCGGCAACCTGTGGGTGCTGCTGTCCAACGCAGCGGTGCGCAACGACACGGTCACCCACCAGATCGCGGGCACGGGCCTGAGCGAGGCGGCGTTCCTGATGTTCTTCTTCGCCGGCTTCGCCTTCGTCGCGGCGTTGGCCTTCGGTTGGTACGCGAAACGCTATCGTATGGTCGACAACTACCGTACCGCCTGAGCCTGACATGACCCCCGTCAATCTGCTGTTGATCGCCATCACCGCCATCCTGTCGTGGATGGCGTTCAACAACCGCAAGCTGGCCGACCGCCTGATCCTGTGGCCGCCGGCCATCGACCGTCACCGCCAGTACGACCGGCTGGTGACCTATGGCTTCATCCACGCCGACTGGTCGCACCTGATCTTCAACATGATCACCCTGTTCTTCTTCGGGGGATTCATCGAGAGCGTGATGGTGCAGCTGACCGGCAGCTACCTGACCTACCCGGCGTTCTACATCGGCGCGCTGCTGGTCTCGATCCTGCCCAGCTACCTGAAGAACCAGAAGAACCCGAACTACCTCAGCCTCGGGGCGTCCGGGGCGGTATCGGCAGTGCTGTTCGCCTTCATCCTGATCAAGCCGTGGTCGATCATCCTGGTGTTCTTCATCCCGGCACCGGCGATCATCTATGCCGCGTTCTACGTCGGCTACAGCATCTGGATGGACAGGCGCGGTGGCGACCGCATCAACCACAGCGCGCACCTGGCAGGTGCGGCGTTTGGCGTGATCTTCATGCTGGCCATGCAGCCGAGCATCTTCACCCACTTCCTGCGCGAACTCTCCAACCCGACCTTCCGCCTCGGCGGCGGTTGATGCGGGTAGCGGGGCGGATCGGGTCCGATCCGCCCCGGCCGGGTCAGGCTGCGGTCTGCTGACCGTAGGTATCCAGCAGGCGGGCGAACACTTCCTCGCCGATGCGCTGGAAATCCTGATCCTCGGTCTGCCCTTCCACCGCCAGTTGCAGCAGGCCCTCCAGCAGGGCGCGGTCGGTATCGGAATGGGAATTGCTGGCGTGCATGGGAGCCTCCACGGTGGTGCGCATGGTCAACGGTCGCAAGGGTCGTGCCAGCCTGGCCATACCCCTCCATAGGCGATAGCGGCCGGCCCACCTCCAGCTTGAGGGCGAAAACTGACGTGAATGGACTGGACTTGCCCCTGTTCAGGCTTCACGCGATCATGGCGCCCGGCTGCGCACCATCCACGCAGTCGCCGCAGGAGACAGTTCCATGGCTTCGGTCACGCCCCCCGGTCTGGCCTATGAGGTCGAGCACGACCTGGCCAACCACCGCTTCACCGCACGTGTGCGCGGACAGCTGGCGGTGCTCGATTACCAGATCAAGCGCAGGCGCATGGTCATCACCCATACCGAGGTGCCCGAGCCGATCGCCGGCCGTGGCATCGCCGGTGAGCTGACCCGCGTGGCACTGCGTTTCGCCCGCGAGCAGAAATACAAGGTGGTGCCGGCATGTTCCTACGCCGAAGCCTTCCTGCAGCGCCACGAGGAGTACCACGACCTGCTCGTTGGCTGAACGCCAGCGGGTCACGCTTCAGCCATGGCAGGCGATGATGTACAAACATGAACAGGGGATCCCGATGAAGATTGGAAACAACCGGCCATTGCACGGCAGCGTGTTGGCCGGCGTGGTGGGCGTGCTGTTGCTGGCCGGTTGCCAGCGTGAAAGCGAGCCGGCACCGGCGACCGACGCGGCGCCCGCCGCCGAAGCCACCGCCGCAGGCGAAACGCCGGCCACGGAAGCGCCGCTGGACCTGCGCGACGTGATCGAGAACAACGAGCGCGAAGTGGTAGGCATCAGCTACCCGGCCGGTATCGACCGTTATCCGGGCCTGGCCCGCGCGCTGCAGAGCTATGCGACGAGTGCGCGCAGCGACCTGCAGCAGGCGCTGGACGGGCTGGGCAACGACAAGCCGACCATGCCCTACGAGCTGTCGCTGAGCTTCGAGAAGCTGCTTGAAACCCCGCAGCTGGTGGTGGTCAGTGCCGACGGCAGCCGCTACACGGGTGGCGCCCACGGCGAGCCGCTGGTGGCGCGCTTCGTGTGGCTGCCGCAGCAGCAGCAGATGCTCAGTGCCGACAAGCTGGTGGCCGATGCCAAGGGCTGGAAGGCGATCAGTGATTTCGTCGCCGACCAGCTGCGCGAACGCGTGGCCACCCGCCTCAGTGGCGAGGACATGGACCCGGCCCAGCTGCAGGAATCGCTGCGCAACGCATCGCGCATGATCGCCGACGGAACCGGCCCGCAGGCCGACAATTTCAGCCAGTTCCAGCCACTGACCGACGACAAGGGGCAGATCACCGCGCTGCGCTTTGTTTTCCCGCCGTACCAGGTGGGTCCATACTCGGACGGCACCCAGACCGCCGATGTACCGACGGCGGTGCTGTTGCCTCACGTGGCCAAGGACTACGTGGAGCTGTTCGCACGCGGTTGACCGCAGTCGAGGAGGTGGCGTGGATACAGGGTTGCAGGAGCGGGTCGCCGGCCTGCTCCACGAAGCCGGGGTCCGCATCGGCGGCACCCAGCCACAGGACATCCAGGTGCATGACCCGCGTTTTTTCGCGCGGGTCATGGGCCACGGCTCGCTCGGCCTGGGCGAGAGCTACATGGAGGGGTGGTGGGATGCCAATGTCCTGGATGAATTCCTCGTCCACCTGATGCAGGCGCACCTGGATGAACGGGTGCACGGCTGGCGCGAAGTGGCAGACGCGCTGAAGGCGCGCCTGTTCAACCTGCAGGCGGGGCAGGGCAGTTACGAAGTCGGTCGCCGCCATTACGACCTCGGCAATGATCTCTACCAGGCCATGCTCGGCCAGCGCCTGGTCTACAGCTGTGGCTATTGGCGCAACGCCGACGACCTCGACGCCGCACAGGAGGCCAAGCTCGACCTGGTCTGCCGCAAGCTGGGCCTGCGCCCGGGCCAGCGCGTGCTGGACATTGGCTGCGGTTGGGGCGAAGCCCTGAAGTTCGCCGCCGAGCGCTACGGTGTCAGCGGCGTCGGCGTGACCATATCGCAGGAGCAGGCCGAGTTCGCGCGGCAGTTGTGCGCTGGCCTGCCGATCGAGATCCGCCTGCAGGATTACCGTGAACTGGACGAACCGTTCGATGCGATCTTCTCGATCGGCATGTTCGAGCACGTCGGTGACAAGAACTACGCCAGTTTCTTCGAAGTGGCCAAGCGCTGCCTGTCGCCGCGCGGGTTGCTGCTGTTGCATACCATCGGCACCAACGTCTCACGGCATCGCACCGATCCATGGATTGCACGCTACATCTTCCCCAACTCGATGCTGCCGTCGGCGGTGCAGATCACCAAGGCGTTCGAAGGCCGTTTCGTGCTGGAGGACTGGCACAACTTCGGCACCGACTACGACCTGACCCTGCAGGCATGGCGGCGCAACGTGGAAGCAGCGTGGCCGCGGCTGGATGCGCACTACGACGAGCACTTCCGGCGCATGTGGCGCTTCTACCTGGCCGGGTCGATGGCCACCTTCCGCTGCCGGCACGCGCAGCTGTGGCAGCTGGTGCTGTCGCCGGAAGGCGTGCCGGGTGGGTACGTGGCGCCGCGATGAAGCCAGGCCTGACGTCAAGATGGCGTTGTCACTTGAAGATTGAAGGCTCGACGTATTTTCGACCCCGGGGTCAGATCCCTTTTCGCAGAAGAGGGCTCTGACCCCGACCACAACAAAAAACCGCCCGGTCTCCCGGGCGGTTTTCGTTTCAGGCGACTGCGCTGGCGATCAGTTGCCGGCGCCGGTCAGGCCGCGCTTTTCCAGCAGTGGTTCGATCTGCGGCTCGTGGCCGGCGAAATCGCGGAACAGCTGCATCGCGTCGACGCTGCCGCCCTTGGACAGCAGGGTGGCGCGGAAGTGGTCGCCGTTCTTGCGGCTCAGGCCGCCGTTGTCCTTGAACCACTTCTGGGTGTTGGCATCGAGCACTTCCGACCAGATGTAGGCGTAGTAGCCGGCCGAGTAGCCGCCCATGATGTGGCTGAAGTACGGGGTCTTGTAGCGCGGCGGAACCGGCGCGTAGTAGATGCCGTCCTTCTCCAGCGCGGCGCGCTCGAAGGCCATCACGTCCTTGGCCGCCGGCACCTGGTCCGGGCCGATCTGGTGCCAGTTCTGGTCCAGCATCGCCGCCCCCAGGTATTCGGTGGTGGCAAAGCCCTGGTTGAACTTCGATGCGGCAATCACCTTGTCCAGCAGGGCCTGCGGCATCGCCGAACCATTCTGGTAGTGCTTGGCGTAGTTCTTCAGGATGACCGGGTTGTCGGCCCACATCTCGTTGACCTGCGAGGGGAACTCGACGAAGTCGCGCGGCACCGAGGTGCCCGAGAAGTAGGGGTACTTCACGTTGGAGAACATGCCGTGCAGGGCGTGGCCGAACTCGTGGAAGGTGGTGTTCACCTCATCCCAGGTCAGCAGGGTCGGCTGGCCGGCCGGCGGCTTCGGGATGTTCAGGTGATTGGCGACCACCGGCTTGAAGCCGGTCAGCTTGGACTGCGAGACGTAGGAGTTCATCCACGCACCGCCGCGCTTGGAGGCGCGCGCATACGGATCGAAGATGAAGATCGCCAGCTGGCTGCCATCGGCGTCGAACACGTCGTAGACGGTGACGTCATCGTGGTAGACCGGCAGGTCGGTGCGCTGCTTGAAGGTCAGGCCGAATTCCTGGCCGGCGGCGTAGAAGACGCCGTTCTCCAGCACGTTCTTCAGTTCGAAGTACGGCTTCAGCTGCGACTCGTCGAAGTTGTACTTGGCCTGGCGCACCTTCTCGCTGTAGAAGGCCCAGTCCCACGGTTCCAGCTGGAAGGTCGGCTTGCGCGCGGCCTTCTGCTCCTTGTCGATCATCGCCTGCAGGTCGGCGGCTTCGCGCTTGGCATTGGCCACCGCGGCCGGAGCCAGCTTGCCGAGCATCGCGTTGACCGCTTCGGGGGTCTTGGCGGTCTGGTTGGTCAGGTTGTAGGCGGCGAAGTTCGGGAAGCCCATCAGCTTGGCCTTGTCGGCACGCAGCTGCATGATGCGCGAGACCAGCGCGGTGTTGTCGAACTCACCGCCGCGGCTGCCGCGGGTGGTCGAGGCTTCGTAGATCTTCTGGCGCAGGGCGCGGTTGGCCAGGTTGGTCAGCGGCGGCTGGCCGGTGGTGTTGAGCAGGGTGATCACGTACTTGCCTTCCAGGCCACGCGCCTTGGCGGCTTCGGCGGCGGCGGCGATCTGCTCCTTGGACAGGCCAGCCAGCTCCTTGACGTCGTCGACAGTGATTGCCGAAGCGTTCACTTCCGACTGCACGTTCTGGCTGAACTTGGTGCCCAGATTGGCCAGTTCGGCATTCATGTCCTTCAGCGTGGCCTTGTCGGCCTCGGACAGCTTGGCGCCGGCGCGCACGTAGTTGTCGTAGTACTTCTCGACCAGGCGCACGCCTTCGGCGTCCAGGCCCAGCTGGCTGCGGGTGTCGTACAGCGCCTGGATGCGGGCGAACAGCTTGCCGTTCAGCGCGATCGCATCGCTGTGCGCGGCGAACTTCGCCGAGTAGTCGGCCTGCAGCTTCTTGCGGGTGTCGTTGGTATCGGCGCCGACCAGGCTGAAGAACACGGTGGTCGCACGGTCGAGGATGTCACCGCTCTTTTCCAGCGCGATGATGGTGTTGTCGAAGGTCGGCTTGGCCTTGTTGTTGGCGATCGCCTCCACTTCCTTCAGCTGCTGCGCCATGCCGGCGTCGAAGGCCGGGGCGAAGTCGCTGTCCTTGATCTTGTCGAACTGCGGGAAGTGCAGCGGCAGCGGGCTTTCGGCGAAGAACGGGTTGGCCTGCTGGGCATTGGTGCTGGCAGCCGGGGTGGCGGCGCCGGCCGAGAAGGCGGGCAGGGCAAGGCCGAGGGACATGGCCACGGCAAGGGCAAGTCGAGTGGTCAAGGTAGAAGCTCCGGTAAGGCAAACAAGGGCCCGAGGGTAACCCGGCCGGCGGCGACTGCACTTGTGTCAAAAGGCATGTTGCCGGGGCCGGGCGCGGGTACCATGCATTCACCGCCCACGGCCCGCTGCCATGACGACCGCCTACGATTTCAGCTTCCGCGACCTCGACGGCCAGCCGCAGGCGCTGGCCCGGTACCAGGGCCACCCGTTGCTGCTGGTCAATGTCGCCAGCCGTTGTGGCTTCACGCCTCAGTACACCGGGCTGGAGCAGCTGTGGCAGGCGTACCGCGAACGCGGCCTGGTGGTGATCGGCTTCCCGTGCAACCAGTTTGGCGCGCAGGAGCCCGGTGATGCCGCACAGATCCGCCAGTTCTGTTCGCTGGACTATCCGGTCAGCTTCCCGCTGTCGGAAAAGATCGAGGTCAACGGCGAGGGGGCCGACCCGCTCTGGAGGTGGCTCGCGCGCGAGAAGCGCGGCGTGCTCGGCAGTGCCCGCATCAAGTGGAATTTCAGCAAGTTCCTGGTCGATCGCCAGGGGCGGGTGGTGTCGCGGCATGCGCCCACCACCCGGCCGGAGCAGCTGAGCGGCGAGATTGAAGCGCTGTTGTGAGGTCGTGCCGGCCGCTGGCCGGCAACCCGGCGGGCCAGGAAGAGCCGGCCAGCGGCCGGCACTACCGTTGCAGCATCATTTCTCGACGAACGCGCGCTCGAACACGTAGTGGCCCGGCTGGCCGATGCGCGGCGAAACCTGGAAACCGCGGGCATCGAGCACAGCACGCAGGTCGGCCAGCATCTGCGGGCTGCCGCAGATCATCGCGCGGTCGTTTTCCGGGCTCAGCTCCGGCAGGCCGAGGGTGCGCTGCATCTGGCCGCTTTCCATCAGCGAGGTCAGGCGGCCCTGGTTGGCGAACGGCTCGCGGGTGACGGCCGGGTAGTACAGCAGCTTGTCGCCGATCATCTCGCCCAGGAACTCGTGCTCACGCAGCTCCCTCTCGAAGTAATCGCGGTAGGCCAGATCCTTTTCGTAGCGCACGCCGTGGCAGAGGATCACCTTCTCGAAGCGCTCGTAGGTCTCCGGGTCCTTGATGACCGACAGCCACGGCGCCATGCCGGTGCCCGTGCCCAGCAGGTACAGGTTCTTGCCCGGGTGCAGGTCGCTGATCAGCAGGGTGCCGGTGGGCTTCTTGCCGACCAGCACCTTGTCGCCTGGCTTGATGTGCTGCAGGCGCGAGGTCAGCGGGCCGTCCTGCACCTTGATGCTGAAGAACTCCAGATGCTCTTCCCAGTTGGCGCTGGCGATGGAGTACGCACGCAGCAGCGGCCGTGCCTCGGTTTCCAGGCCGATCATCACGAACTGGCCGTTCTCGAAGCGGAAGCCGCTGTCGCGGGTGGTGGTGAAACTGAAGTAGGCGTCGGTCCAGTGACGGACCTCAAGCACCGTTTCGGCGCCAAAAGCGGAGGACATGGGCGTATCTGTCAAAAGTCGTCGGGGGAATTCTATCTCAAATGAGACGGGTTCTCATTGGGCGGAACGAGAGGCGTTCTCAGCGGTAACCCGCCGCCTGCAGCTCGAACAGCTCGGCATAGCGGCCGCCCTGTGCCATCAGCTGGGCGTGGGTGCCACTGGCCTCGATCCGGCCATCGGCCAGCACCAGGATGCGATCGGCCATGCGGACCGAGGAAAAACGGTGGGAAATCAATACGGCGGTGCGATTATCCGCCAGTTCCCTGAACCGCTGGAACACCTCGAATTCACTGCGCGCATCCAGTGCTGCCGTTGGCTCATCCAGGATCATCACCTGCGCATTGCGCATCCACGCGCGGGCAATGGCGATCTTCTGCCACTGGCCACCGGACAGGTCCACGCCCTGCTTGAAACGGCGGCCGATCAGCTGGTCGTAGCCACCGGGCAGCTCCTCGATCACTTCCTCGGCCATGCCGCGGCGCGCGGCATCGGCGATGCGTGCCCGGTCGTCCATGGCCTCGACCTGGCCGACGCCGATGTTCTCGCCGGCGCTGAGGTTGTAGCGCACGAAGTCCTGGAAGATCACCCCGAGGTTGGCGCGCAGGTCGTCCAGGTCGTAGTCGCGCAGGTCGCGGCCATCGAGCAGGATGCGGCCCTCGTCCGGTTCGTACAGGCGTGCCAGCAGTTTCACCAGGGTGGTCTTGCCCGCGCCGTTCTCGCCGACCAGGGCCAGCACTTCGCCGGCCTGCAGCTGGAAATCAAGGTGGCGCACCGCCCACTGTTCGGCATCGGGATAGCGGAAGCCGACGTTCTCGAACACGAAGCCCTGGCGGATCGGCTGCGGCACGCGTATGGCGCCTTCGCGCGAGTGGATTTCCGGCTCGATCTGGAAGAACGAGAACAGGTCGTCCAGGTACAGCGCCTGGCTGGCCACCTGCGAGAAGCCGATCAGCAGGCCTTCCAGCAGTTGGCGCAGGCGCAGGAAGCTGCCGGCAAGGAAGGTCAGGTCGCCGATCGAGAAATCGCCGCGTACCGTGCGCCAGGCGATGTAGGCGTAGGCGGTGTAGTAGCCGAGCGTACCCAGCGCAGCCAGCAGCGTGCCCCAGAACGCGCGGCGCCGTGCCAGGGCACGGTTGGCCTGGAACAGCGCCACCGACAGGCGCCGATAGCGCTCGACCAGGAAGCGGTGCAGGTTGTAGATCTTCACTTCCTTGGCCGTTTCCACGCTGGCACCGAGCTGGCGCAGGTAGTCGAGCTGGCGGCGCTCGGGCGTCCACTGGAAGTTGAGGCTGTAGCCGGCCGCGTTGAAGTGCGATTCGCCGATGAAGGCCGGCACCAGTGCCAGCGCCAGCAGCAGGATCAGCCACGGCGCGTAGACCAGCAGGCCGACGGCGAGGCTGGCCACGGTGATCGCGTCCTGCACCTGGCCGAACAGCTGGCTCATCAGGTTCATCCGGCCCATGGTCTGGCGCCGCGCACGGTCGAGCTTGTCCTGCAGGTCCGGGTCCTCGAAGTCCTCCAGATCCAGCGTCGCCGCGTGTTCCATCAGCCGGATGCTGGTGACGTTGGCGAACAGTTCCGACAGCAGCGCGTCGGCATAGCTGACCAGCCGGCCGAGCAGGTCCGAGGCGATGGCCAGGCCGAATTCCAGCGCCAGCAGGCCCAGCAGCGGATTGAGCATGCCGCTGGACAGCGCCTCGCCCAGCGGCGGGAAACCGGCGTCGTGCTGGCTCAGGTGCAGGGCGCTGTCGATGATCAGCTTGCCGACGTACAGCATCGCCACCGGCAGCAGCGCACGGATCAGGCGCAGCCCCAGGCTGGCCAGGGTGAGCGCGGGGCTGGTCTGCCAGACCATGCGCAGGAACGGCGGCAGGTTGCGCATCGCCTTGAAGCGCTGGCGCAGGCTGGGTTTCTTCGCGGCGGCAGCGCCAACGGGGGGGATGGCAGGCATGCGCGTATTGTGCGCGCGTGATACGTGCAGGGGGAGTCAGTGCAGGCGTGTGGCCGGCACCGGGGTCAGATCCCTTTGCGCGGCAAAGGGCTCTGACCCCAGCGACCCACAGCGGGTCAGAGCCCTTCGCGAAGCGAAGGGATCCGACCCTCCCGTATCCACGCATTGCGTGGATCCACCGTGCCGACCAAGGTCGACACCTACCAGCAGCACCGATGAACTGTCGAAGGCGGGGTGGGTTAGGCCGGCAGCGGCGGCAGCAACCCCGCACCGAGGCGGTTCCAGGCATTGATCACCGCGATGCCCATGCTCAGGTCACTGATGCCCTTCTCATCGAAGTGCGGTGCCAGGGCATCGAACGCGGCCTGCGACGGCGCGCCGTCGGTCAGCCGGGTCAGCGCCTCGGCCCAGCCCAGTGCCGCGCGCTCGCGGGCATCGAAGAAGCGGCTTTCGTGCCAGGCGGGCAGGGTGTCCAGCTTGCGCGGCTCGATGCCGCCCTTGCGCAGCGCGGTGCCGTGCATGTCCATGCAGTAGCCGCAGCCGTTGAGCTGCGACACGCGCAGGAACACCAGTTCCATCAGGGTCGGATCGATCGAGCTGTCATGCACGGCCTGGCTGGTGGCCAGCAGGCCCTTGAAGGCCTCGGCGGCCAGGCGGGTGTAGGGGACGCGGGGAGAGGCGTGGTCGGACATTTTCGGCTCCACGGCGGCCACGGTGGCCGCCTTTCACTACCAGGACGCCGTACCGTCATCGCGCGTGACAACACCCGGCAGCTTTTCCGGATTCAACACGCTGTACACGTTGGCGATGCGGCCATCGACCACTTCGATGGTGGTGACCGAATGCAGGCGCTCACCCTGGAAGCGCAGGATCGCCGGCTCGCCGTTGACGTAGCCCAGCTGGGCGGGATGCACCGCGCCGCGGCGGGCGATGGCCCAGAACAGGCGGCCGATGCGTTCGGCGCCCAGCAGCGGCCGCACCGCCGCAGTGACCACGCCACCGCCGTCGGAAACCAGCACCGCGTTGGCGTGCAGCAGGGCCTGGATCGCGTCGCTGTCGCCGCGCTGCGAGGCCTCCATGAAGCGCGCCAGCAGCTGCCGGTGCTGGCTGGCATCGGCATTGAAGCGCGGTCGTCCGGCCTGCAGGCGTTGCCGGGCACGGTGCACCAGCTGCCGGCAGTTGGCCTCGCTGTGGCCGATCAGCTCGGCGATCTCACGGTAGTCGTGGTCGAACGCCTCCTTCAGCAGGAAGGCGGCGCGTTCCTCGGGGCCGAGGTGTTCGAGCAGGGTCAGGAAAGCGACCGAGACGTCGTCGGCCAGCGCATGCAGCTGGGCCGGACCGGGCGCCGGGTCCGGCTCCAGGGTGACCGCCAGCGGTTCGGCCAGCCATGGGCCGACGTAGTGGACGCGCTCGCGCTTGGCCGCACGCAGCCGGTCCAGGCCGAGCCGGGTGGTGGTGGTGACCAGCCAGGCCTCGGCATCGCGGACGGCCGCAGGATCGGCGCCGGACCAGCGCAGCCAGGCGTCCTGGACCACGTCTTCGGCGTCGGTGCGGCTGCCGAGCAGGCGGTAGGCCAGCGCCATCAGGCGCGGGCGGTGGGTCTGGAAAGCGGTTTCGGCGTTCATGTGGGCAAGGACGCCGCAGTGGCGCGTGGCGTGACAGAGGAGGCGGGGTCAGATCCCTTTCCCATGGAAAGGGATCTGACCCCTGACTCTACCTGCGGCCGGGGGAGGGGGTAAAATGGGCGGATTACCCCCGCCAGCCTCGAGCAAGCGAGCAAGACGTGACATCGATCAAGCAGGAAGACCTCATCCAGTCCATCGCCGACGCGCTGCAGTACATCTCGTACTACCACCCGGTCGACTACATCAAGAACCTTGCCGCCGCCTACGAGCGCGAGGAGTCGCCGGCCGCGAAGGAAGCGATGGCGCAGATCCTGATCAATTCGCGCATGTGCGCCGAGGGCCACCGCCCGATCTGCCAGGACACCGGCATCGTCACCGTGTTCCTGGAAATCGGCATGGACGTGCGTTGGGATGACGCCACCATGGGCGTGGAAGACATGGCCAATGAAGGCGTGCGCCGCGCCTACATGCACCCGGACAACAAGCTGCGCGCCTCGGTGCTGGCCGATCCGGCAGGCAAGCGCATCAACACCAGGGACAACACCCCGGGCGTGGTCAACGTCAAGGTGGTGCCGGGCAACAAAGTCGACGTGATCGTCGCCGCCAAGGGCGGTGGTTCGGAAGCGAAGACCAAGTTCGCCATGCTCAATCCGTCCGACTCGATTGTCGACTGGGTGCTGAAGACCGTGCCGACCATGGGCGCCGGCTGGTGCCCGCCGGGCATGCTGGGCATCGGCATCGGTGGCACCGCCGAGAAGGCGATGCTGCTGGCCAAGGAAGCGCTGATGGAGCCGATCGACATCACCGAGCTGCAGGCCCGTGGTGCGTCCAACCGCATCGAGGAGCTGCGCCTGGAGCTGTACGAGAAGGTCAACGCGCTGGGCATCGGTGCGCAGGGCCTGGGTGGCCTGACCACCGTGCTCGACATCAAGATCAACGACTACCCAACCCACGCGGCCAACCTGCCGGTGGCGATGATCCCGAACTGCGCGGCCACCCGCCATGCGCACTTCACCCTGGATGGCAGCGGCCCGGTGATGCTGGACCCGCCGTCGCTGGAAGACTGGCCGAAGCTGACCTACGACGCATCCAAGGGCACCCGGGTGGACCTGGATACGATTACCCCGGAAGACGTGGCCAGCTGGAAGCCGGGCCAGACCCTGCTGCTCAACGGCAAGCTGCTCACCGGCCGCGACGCCGCGCACAAGCGCATGGTCGACATGCTCAACAAGGGCGAGCAGCTGCCGGTCGATCTGAAGGGCCGCTTCATCTACTACGTCGGCCCGGTCGATCCGGTGCGTGACGAAGTGGTGGGCCCGGCCGGCCCGACCACGGCGACCCGCATGGACAAGTTCACCGAGCAGGTGCTGGCACAGACCGGCCTGCTGGGCATGGTCGGCAAGGCCGAGCGCGGCCCGGCCGCGATCGAGGCGATCAAGAAGCACAAGTCGGCCTACCTGATGGCCGTCGGTGGCTCGGCCTACTTGGTGTCCAAGGCGATCAAGGCGGCCAAGGTGGTCGGTTTCGCTGACCTGGGCATGGAGGCGATCTACGAGTTCACCGTGCAGGACATGCCAGTGACCGTGGCCGTCGACTCCGCCGGCGAATCGGTGCACAAGACCGGCCCGCGCGAGTGGCAGGCCCGCATCGGCAAGATTCCGGTGGTGGTGGAGTAATTCCCGCACGCTTCGGTCCAGACAACGGCGCCCGTGTGGCGCCGTTGCTGTATCTGGAGGCAGGATTAACACGCCTGTAGCCCTGGCTCTGCTACGGTTGGCACACCCTCGCACAGGACGTGTCCATGGCCCTGCATCGCTTCATCGTGGCCGGCGTGCTGCTGGCCCTGGCCGGCTGCAGCACCCCGGCGTCGTACGAAGGCGCGGATTTCCCTGCATCGGCGCAATGCCGCATGCAGTGCCAGGCCGGCTATCGCAGCTGCATGGCGCAGAATGACTCTCTCGGCAGCCGCCAGAGCAATTGCGAGCAGCGGATGGTGCCGGCGCCGGACAAGCGCTGCAAGGACGTGGACAACCCGGACCTGCGCCGTGCCTGCGAACTGAAGACGCATGACTGCACGCTGCGCGCGCCGATGATGTCCTGTGGCGAGCGCCGCGATACCTGCATGAGCAGCTGCGGCTGAGCGACGGCTCCCGCACGGGCGCATAATCGGCCGGCCCACCTGCACAGGATCCGCCGCATGAGCACCACGCTGTATGGTTCGACAAGCACCGCCGCGCTGGTGGTGCACTGGCTGCTGATCGAGCTCGGCATCGAGCACGAGTTGGTGCTGCTGGATTTCGACGCGCGCGAGCACAAGTCGGCGGAGTACCTGGCACTGAATCCGGCCGGCGTGGTGCCGACGCTGCTGATCGATGGCCTGGTACTGACTGAAGCGGCGGCGATCGCCCTGTACCTGGCCGACCGCCATCCGGACGCCGGTTTGTTGCCGGCACTGGGCACGCCGCAGCGCGCCGATGCCTACCGCTGGATGTTCTGGTGTGCCAATACGTTGCAGCCGGCCTATCGCGCCTGGTTCTATCCGCACGAGGTGGCGGGCGAGGCAAACGTGGAGGCCAGTCGCGAGATGGCGCGACAGCGCCTGGAAGCGGCCTGGCAGCATGTGGCCACGCACCTGCTGGCGCATGGACCCTACCTGCTGGGCGCCACGCCCTGCGTGGTCGACTACATGCTGGTGATGCTGATGCGCTGGTCGCGCAACATGCCCAGGCCCAGTGACACCTGGCCGTCGCTCAAGGCACATGCCACCTCGATGAAGGCGCGCCCGGCGTTCGCCGAGGCCTACCGCCGCGAAGGCATCACCGACTGGCGGTAACCAGAAAAGGGGACGGAGGGGATTAAGTCGTTTGTGCACAAACGACTTAATCCCCTCCGTCCCCTTTTCCGTTACAGGATCTCCAGCACCGTTTCCGGCGGGCGGCACAGCCGTGTGCCCTTGGGCGTGCGCACCACGGGGCGGTTGATCAGGCGCGGGTGTTCGGCCATCGCAGCCAGCAGGGTGGCATCGTCGGCATCTTCCAGCCCGAGTTCGGCGAACTGGGTCTCCTTGCTGCGCACCAGGTCGCGCGCGCTCAGGGCCGACTCGGCCAGCACCTGGCGCAGCGTGGCCGCGTCGGGTGGGGTGCCCAGGTACTCGATCACCACCGGGTCGAAGCCCGCATCGCGGATCAGCTTCAGTGCGCCGCGCGAGTTGCTGCAGGCCGGGTTGTGCCAGATCGTCACGTCCATCAGAACCACTCCAGCAGCGACACGCCCACGCCCACATAGGTGGCCTTGTGGTTGTAGTCGATCATGCTCTCGCCATAGCCGTCGAAGACCTGCACATGGCCACGCAGCAGATTGCTGATCGGAAAGCCGTAATCCAGCTGCAGTGCACCGTGGGAGCGGCTGCCGGTGCGCAGCGAATGACGCGCCATCAGCGCGACTTCATGCCCGTTGCGGTTCCAGATCAGGGTCGCGTCACCCCGGCCCATGTAATCCTCGATGTCCGGATTATTGTCTTCGCTGCGGCTTTCCGGGATGCGGTACCACGGGCGCAGCACCAGCGCCCAGTTCTCGCGATCCAGGCCGATGTTGAGCATGACCCGGTTCCAGCTGCGCGAGAGCGGATCGGCCCGTCCGTTGGACTGGTGGTTGAGGCTGATACCGGTCATGCGCCCGCGCCAGCCACCGATCGAGTAGCCGTTGCGGAACACCATCATCACTTCGGGTTCGTAGTTGGTTTCGCGGAACGGGCGCGAATCCTCGCTGTTGTAGGCCTGCCAGCGCGAACTCTGGGTGTAGCCAGCCCAGATGTCGCCGTTGTCGCCGAACAGGTTCTCGGCGATCTTGGTCTTGAAGCTGATCTGGAACTTCAGCTCGGTACTGTCGAGTACCTGCGGGGTCGTCACGCTGTTGGCCGGGTTCGGCGAATGCGGCGTGGTGTTGCGGTCGCTGGTCCAGAACGCCGGCAGCAAGTACACCGGCTTGTAGGCACGCAGCTGGAAGGGCCCCAGCTTGGAGTCCTCGGCCAGCTCCCAGCGGCTATCCAGCAGCGAACCGCGGCCAGCATTGGCCAGCGCGCTGTCCGGTGCCGCCGGACGGAACAGGTCGCTGACCCGCTCGCGCAGCTTTTCCTCGCCCTGGCTCACGCGCGCGGTCTGTCGTTCCTCGCGGCGCGCCTGCGCAGCCGATTCGGCGGCGGCATCGGCGGCGGCGGTGGCCTCCGGGGTATGCCCGAAGAGGCGGTCATAGCAGGCCAGGCGGGCCGCGTCGGTGGTGATCGCCGCGCAGGCGGCCGGCGAGGTGTCGGCGCTGGGCGCGAACTCCTGCGCAGCCAACGGTGCACTGGCCAGGGCAAGCGCCAGCGGCGCCAGACGGGGAAGCAGCGTGGGGAGGGTCATTGCAGCAGGCCCTTCGATGGATACGGGAATCGCACAGTGTGGCGGCTGCACCGGATCGCGGCCAGCCCCACCGTTTATGCACGGCCACGGCGTGCGCGTGGCGTGAAGGCTAGGTGGCTCAGAAGAACCAGGCGAACGCGAACAGGCCCAGCATCGCGATCACCACCGCCAGTTTCAGTGCCAGGCCGAGCAGGATGCCGAGCCAGGTCGCCAGGCCCACCTTGGTCGAGCGGCCGAGTTCGCGGGTGTGCCAGTACTCGCCGAGCAGGGCGCCGATCAGCGGTCCGGCAAACAGGCCGATGGGCAGGAAGAACAGGCCGACGATGCTGCCGACGAAGGTGCCCCACAGGGCCTTGCGGCTGGCGCCGACGCGCTGCGCGCCAACTACGGTGGCGAGCACGTCCACCAACAGTGAAAGCAGGGTCAGCACGCCCAGCGCGACCAGGGTGGGCCAGCCGACGTGGGCGAAGCCGTCGGCCCAGGCCGCCAGCAGCAGCCCGATGAACACCAGCGGGATGCCCGGGAGGGCCGGCAGGATGATGCCGGCGATGCCGATCAGGACAAAAATGACCGCTAGCAGATATAAGATGAATGAGAGTCCCATGCTGTCCCGTATGGTGGCCGTTTTGGGGTTGACAGTGAAAGATTTTGCCAGTTGCTTTTTCGTTTTGGGCGGGTTAAGTTGCAGTCGCTGAGCTTGGCAAGGTCACCGTGGATCGTGGCCTGATGAAGCAAGATCTTTCCGATCCGCTGCATCGATGCACCTCGCTTCCCCCTTGCTTGTCAGCCGCCCACCGGGCGTTTCCAACAACAAGAGAGAGTCAAAGGGAGTTAGTGAGATGGCTGAGCGCGAGACCGGTACCGTAAAGTGGTTCAATGATGCGAAGGGATTCGGCTTCATCAGCCGGCAGAATGGCGAGGACGTGTTCGTGCACTTCCGCGCCATCGAGACCCAGGGCTTCAAGAGCCTCAAGGAAGGCCAGACTGTGAGCTTCGAAGTCGTGCAGGGCCAGAAGGGCCTGCAGGCTGACAAGGTGCAGCCGGTGTAATACCCGCCGCCCGTCGGCATGAAAAAGGCCCGCGCAAGCGGGCCTTTTTCTTTGCCGTTGGCCCGGTGCAGGTCAGCGCAGGATGACCTTGCCATTGACGACGCGCACGTAGGTGTTCTCGCGGATGCCGCCGAGATCGCGCTGGTTGACCACGATGGTGCGGCCATCATCCATGCGCACGCTGATGTCATAGGTATCGCTGGTGACGTTCTTCTGGATCTGGTTGCCGGCCAGGGCACCACCGACCGCGCCTGCGGCGGCGGCGATGTTCTTGTTGCCACGGCTGCCACCGGTGTGGTCGGAGATTTCATGGCCGGCCACGGCGCCGACGATGCCGCCGAGGATCGCGCCGGTCGCG
Organism: Stenotrophomonas sp.; assembly: GCF_059505245.1. Classification (NCBI taxonomy): domain Bacteria; kingdom Pseudomonadati; phylum Pseudomonadota; class Gammaproteobacteria; order Lysobacterales; family Lysobacteraceae; genus Stenotrophomonas; species Stenotrophomonas sp. The sequence goes on along the minus strand of NZ_JCACKF010000042.1, from coordinate 122,542 downwards.
CTGGGCGCGGTGCGGCCCGAGGGCACGGTGTTGATGCGGGTGACGATGCCACAGTCAGCGCAACGGCCCTCGTTGTAGCCGCCATTGTTGCCGTAGCCGCCGTTGTTGTAGCCGTTGTTGTAACCACCGCCGCTGTAACCGGGCGAGGTGGCACAGCCAGCCAGCGCGAGGGTAGCGATGGCGCTGGCGGCGATGAGCTGGATCTTCATGGGGCGTCTCCTGGCCGTGAAGGCGGGTGGGTTGGGTGGTACTGCGTCGTGCAGCAGGGTGGACGAATCCTCTCCTTTCGAACGTGAACAACGCGCCAACCGTGTGCGTGCTGCCCGGCTGCAGGATGAATGCGGCTCAGCGGAAATCCTGGTGGCAGGCGCGGCAGTCCGCCTGCAGTGTTTCCACCAGCTGGGCGAGGGCTCTGCAGTCGCCCGGCGGTGAGGCCAGTGCCGTATTGAGGTTGCCGCGCAGCTGGCTGGCGTGCTGCTGGAACTGCGCACTGTCCTTCAGCCCGGGAAACGCCTGGTCCAGGTCATTGGACAGCAGGCGCAGCGCCTGCAGCCGCGGCACGCTGTCAGCCAGGCTGCAGCGGTTCTGCAGCTGGGCCTGCTGCAGCAGCTGTGACTGCCGCTGCATCACCTGCATCAGGCTGCCCGGGAACGGATCGCGACGCGCCTGCAGGGCGCGGCCGACCATTACCGTGGCGATCAGGCCGATCAGCAGGCCCAGGCAGAGCACGAACAGGTAGCGATGGGCGCTGGACAGGCGGCGGGGCGGGCTGGCATTCATGCGGGCACTCCGGGCGTGCAACGGTGGGTTCGACGCCGGCGTACTGCGGGCGCCAGCACCTGCACGTTAAAATAGCCCGATGAACGAACAGGTCAAACAGCGCTTCGCCGGCATCGAACGGCTGTACGGCGTGGGTGCACTCGAGCGCCTGCAGGGCAGCCGCGTGGCGGTGGTCGGCATGGGCGGCGTCGGCTCGTGGGTGGTGGAGGCGCTGGCCCGTTCGGCCGTCGGCCACCTGACCCTGATCGATGCCGACGATATCTGCGTGTCCAACACCAACCGGCAGCTGCCGGCGATGGAAGGCAACTACGGCCGCAACAAGGCCGAGGCGATGGCCGAGCGTTGCCGTGCGATCAATCCGGACATCGGGGTCGACGCGGTGCAGGCATTCCTGACCGTGTCCAACATGGCCGAGCTGCTGGACCGGGGGTTCGATCTGGTGATCGATGCCTGCGACAGCTTCCGGGTCAAGGTCGAGACGATCGCATGGTGCCGCCGCCGCAAGCTGCCGTTGCTGACCGTCGGTGCCGCCGGTGGCCGTACCGACCCGACCCTGGTGCGCATCCGCGATGTCTCTCGCACCGAGCACGACGCCATGCTGGCGCTGATCCGCAAGAAGCTGCGCAGCGAATTCAACTTCCCGAAGAACGCCAAGCGCTATTTCGGCGTACCGGCGGTGTATTCGCTGGAGAATGTGAAGTACCCGCAGGCCGATGGCAGCGTCTGCGGCATCCGTCCGAACCTGGGCGCCGATGCGGCGTTGAAGCTGGACTGTGGCGCCGGCCTGGGCGCGGCAACCCACATCACCGGCGCGTTCGCCTTCGCGGCGGTTGGCAAGGCGCTGGAGATGCTGCTGGAGCCGAAGAAGGTGAAGGTGGAAGCGGTCGAGGCCAGCGAGGTGTGATGGATCGTGCCGGCCAGCGGCCGGCACCTGCCCGTTACATTGCCGGCAGCGCGAACAATCGCCGCGCATTCTCCGTCGTGGCCCGGGCCACGGCATCCAGCTCCATCCCGCGCAGTGCGGCCACGTGCCGGGCAATGGTCGCCAGCCGCGCTGGCTCGTTGCGCTGGCCGCGGATGCCGGCGTCGGGCTGGTCGGGCGCGTCGGTTTCCAGCAGCAACTGTTCCAGCGGCATCTCGCGCACCAGCCGCTGCAGCCGTTGCGCGCGATCGTAGGTCAGTGGGCCACCGAGGCCGAGCAGGAAGCCCTGCCTGTGCAGTTGCGCGGCCTGTTCCGGGCTGCCGGAAAAGCTGTGCACCACGCCGCGCAGGCCGCCGACGCGGCGGATGGCGGCGATCACCGCATCCACCGCGCGTCGCGCGTGCACGATCACCGGCAACTCGAATTCGCGGGCCAGTTCCAGCTGGCCGATGAAATACGCCTGCTGGGCGTCGGCGTCCAGCCCTTCGACAAAGAAGTCCAGGCCGCATTCGCCGATCGCGCAGGGGCGTTCGCGCTCGATCCACTCGCGCAGCAGTGGCAGGTGCCCGGGCTGGTGATCGGCCAGGAACATCGGATGCAGGCCGTAGGCCGGGTACAGCCCCGGCGCCTGCTGGCAGACCTCACGCAGCTTCGGCCAGCTGGCCGCGGTCACCGCCGGTACCACCTGCTGGCGCACCCCCGCGGCCTGCGCACGCTCGATCACCGCAGCGCGGTCACGGTCGAACCCGCTGGCATCCAGATGGCAGTGGCTGTCAACCAGGATGCTCAACGCTGTTCAAGCGGCGGAGGTGTTGCGGCGTTGCGGCTCTTCCAGTTGGCCAGCAGCAGTGTGCCGAAGCCCAGCACCAGCTCATCGACGAACGGGATCGGGTCCGGGATGAACAAGGTCAGCACGAACAGGCCGGCGGTGAGCTTGAACAGGGTGGGGTAGCGCAGCCGGCGGGCCCATTGCAGTACCGGCAGCAGCATCGGGTTGGCCATGGCGGGGAGCCTCGTGGGGAATGTGCAAACGCTACCACGGGCCCAGCATTTCCCGATGCTGAATGGGTTATCGGAATGAGCAGGAAATGTGGAGATTTCGTTCAGGCAGCGCATGCTGCAATCTGCCCCGAGAACGTTGCGGATGGTCCGCAAGGAGCAGGTCATGAAAAGCACAACTACAACTGTCCTGGTCGCAGCGGGCGCGCTGCTGGTCGGTGGCATCGCCACCGCCGCCTTCATGAAGAGTGGTGACAAGTCGCCCGATTCCATCAGCGCCGGAACCCCCAATGGTGAATCGCGCCTCGTTGAAGGTAACGCTTCTGACGACGGCGCACGTGGTGACAAGCTGGACCCGTCCGCGCCGCGCGGGCTTGAATATGCCGATGTGCTGAAGGTTGACCCGATCACCGAGAAGCAGAAGGCCTACGCCACTGTGATTGGCACCGATCCAGTGCGCGAGACCTCCACCACCCAGACCCCGCACGAGGTCTGCCAGGACGTGACGGTGCAGGAGCGCCTGCCGGAACGTGATGGCAACGTTGGCGGTACCGTGGTCGGCGCTGTGGTCGGTGGCCTGCTCGGCAACCAGGTCGGTGGCGGCAACGGCAAGAAGGCCGCGACCGCCGCCGGTGCCGTGGCCGGCGGCTTCATCGGCAACCAGATCGACAAGCGCCACGTGGGTGGCCGCGTGGTCAACCGCACCGAGCGCCAGTGCCACACCGAGACCGCCACCTCCGAGTCGAGCCGCGTCACCGGCTACAACGTGACCTACCGCAATGAGGACGGCACCACCGGCACCATGCGCATGGCCAGCAAGCCGGGCAACCGCATTGCCATGGGTACCAACGACGTGGTGAAGGGTTACAACGTGACCTACCGCTATGACGGCGCGGAGAAGACCGTGCGCATGGACAACAAGCCGGCCAGCGATCGCCTGCCGGTGGTCGATGGCCAGCTGGTCACGCAGACCGCTGCCGCCGGTGCCACTGCCGCAGCCACGCGCCAGTAATCCCGGCGCAGCATGCAGCACCTGACGGGCCGGCTCATGCCGGCCCGTTTCATTGCGACCGGCGATATTCATCCGCGCAGCGAAGCCATCCTCCATCATGGGTGCCCCCTTCGACATGGAGCCGGCATGAGCATCTTCGACCTGCGCATCGAAACCGAGCGGCTGATCCTGCGCCCGCTGCTTCGCGAGGACTACGAGCCGTACCTGGCGTTCTGCGCCGACGAGGCCACGATGCGTACCCTGGGCGGCGTGCAGCCACCCTCGGTGGCCTGGCGCGGTTTCTGCAGCCTGGCCGGCGCCTGGCAGCTGTTCGGCTTCTCGATGTTCAGCGTGATCGAGAAATCCAGCGGCGACTGGATCGGGCGGATGGGACCGTGGCAGCCGCAGGACTGGCCGGGTACCGAGGTCGGTTGGGGCATCCGCCATGCCAGCTGGGGCCGGGGCTATGCGCCGGAGGCGGCGGTCGCGGCGATCGACTGGGCGTTCGATACGCTGGGCTGGGCTGAGGTGATCCATACCATCGCCGAGGACAACGACAACTCGCGGGCCGTGGCACGCAAGCTCGGCAGCACCCTGCTGCGCATGGGGGAGTTGCCGGCGCCATACAACGGCAAGCCCATGCAGATCTGGGGCCAGTCGCGCGAACAGTGGCGGCAACGCGCGCGCTGAGCGTGGCTTGGTAGTGCCGGCCGCTGGCCGGCAATCGCTTGGATCCAGCCGCATCGAGGATGCCGGCCAGCGGCCGGCACTACCAGCTGCATCGAGGTTGCCGGCCAGCGGCCGGCACGACCGTGTAGTCATGCTGCACCCGCGCTTGGCATTCACTGGCGTGCTTGCCAGACTGCACGCAGCCGGCCGCCGGCCGGATCCGAGGGAGCAGGCAATGGTGGAAGAGCGCGTCCCGTTGACGGTGCACGGCATGTCGGTGTCAGGCAACTGCCACAAGGTCCGCCTGCTGCTGGAGCAGCTCGGCAGCCGCTACCGCTGGGTGGAAGTGGACAGTGCCCACGGCCAGACCCACACCCCCGAGTTCCTCGCGCTCAATCCCAATGCCAAGGTGCCGTTGATCGTCCGCGACGATGGCCGCGTGCTGACCGAGTCCAATGCGATCCTTTTCTGGCTGGCCGAAGGCACGCCCTACCTGCCCAACGATGGCTGGGAGCGCGCGCAGGCACTGAGCTGGATGTTCTTCGAGCAGTACACGCACGAGCCGTGCGTGGCGGTCGCGCGCTTCATCCGCGGCTGGACCCCGCCTGGGTCGCCGCGCCGCGCCGAACTGCCACGCCTGCACGAGCGCGCCGCCGCTGCACTGGCGGTGATGGAGCAGCACCTGCGTGATGCGCAATGGTTCACCGGCAGTGGGTACGGCATCGCCGACATCGCGCTGTTCGCCTACACCGACGTCGCAGGCGAGGGTGGAATCAGCCTGCAGCCGTTCCCGGAAGTTCGCGCCTGGTTGCAGCGCGTGCGCGGGCAGCCGCGCTTCCTGCCGATGCCGGCGGTGACCGCCGAGGTGCGCGCCCGCTTCGAGGCCGCATGACTCTCACCAAGGTGATCCCCACAGGGTAGCGCCTGGCCAACGCCGGGCGGAATGCAACAACGACACGGAGGGTGTTCGATGTTCGCTGTGGTTCCAGATCCGATTCCCGCACGCATGCGCGTGCTCAACCGCGCCGACGTGTGCGACGCCAATTTCCTCGACGCGGTGCGTGGCTGGCGCGGCATCCCGCGCCCGCGCCCGGCGCCGGATGCGCCGATCCTGCCGGGCAGCACGCTTACCGCCGCCGCGTTTGGCGAGCTGTTCGATTCGCAGCTGGCCAGCCGCCAGCTGGACCTGATGGCGCGCGTGCTGCGCGTGCAGAACAAGGTCTTCTACACCATCGGTTCATCCGGCCACGAAGGCAATGCGCTGCTGGCGCGGGCCTGCCGGCATACGGATCCAGCATTCCTGCACTATCGCTCCGGTGCCTTCATGGCCGAGCGCTCACGCCAGGTGCCGGGGATCGACCCGCTGCGCGATGCCGCGCTGTCCTTTGCTGCCAGCGCCGATGACCCGGCCAGCGGGGGGCGGCACAAGGTGTGGGGCAGCAAACCGTTGTGGGTGCTGCCGCAGACCTCGACCATCGCCTCGCATCTGCCGAAAGCGCTGGGCACTGCGCTGGCCCTCGAAAGCGGCAAGCGGCTGGGCCACGAACTGCCGATTCCGGCCGACAGCATCGTACTGTGCTCGTTCGGCGACGCCTCGGCCAACCATGCCACCGCGCAGACCGCGTTCAACACCGCGATGTGGTCGGCCTACCAGAAGCTGCCGGCACCGGTCCTGTTCGTCTGCGAGGACAATGGCCTGGGCATCTCGGTGAAAACGCCTGAAGGCTGGATCGCCGAACGCTTCAGCGGTCAGCCCGGGCTGGACTATTTCTACGCCGATGGCCTCGACCTGGCCACCGGCCATGCGCAGGTGCAGGCGGCGGTGGAGCACTGCCGGCGTACGCGGCGGCCGACCTTCCTGCATCTGCGCACCACGCGCCTGATGGGGCACGCCGGCACCGACTTCGAGGTGGAATGGCGCGCGTTGCCCGAGCTGTGCGCGGCCGAGGCGCAGGATCCGCTGCTGCGCTCGGCACAGATCGCGATGGAATCGGGCTGGATGGATGCGGCCGCCATCGAGGTGGCCTACGAGACGATGCGCGCGCGCTGCATGGCCGCCGCCGCCGATGCCGAAGGACGGCCGAAGCTGCAGTCGCTGCGGGAAGTGATGGAGCCGCTTGCGCCCTATACGCCGGCTGCGGTGCAGGCCGAAGCACGGCGCGAGGTGCCCGCCGGAGCGCGTCAAGCCCTGTATGGCGGTGTGGAGGCGTTGCCCGAACGGCAGGCGCCACGCCACCTCGCGCTCCAGATCAACCATGCCCTGCAGGAACTGCTGGCGAAGTATCCGCAGAGCCTGCTGTTCGGTGAGGACGTCGCACAGAAGGGCGGTGTCTACACCGTCACCAAGGATCTGCTGCGCCGCTTCGGCCCACGCCGGGTGTTCAACACCCTGCTGGACGAGACCATGATCCTGGGCATGGCTCAGGGCCTGGCCAACCTGGGCATGCTGCCGATTCCGGAGATCCAGTACCTGGCCTATCTGCACAACGCCATCGACCAGGTGCGCGGCGAAGCGTGTTCGCTGCAGTTCTTCTCCAACGACCAGTACCGCAACCCGATGCTGGTGCGGGTGGCCGGGCTGGGCTACCAGAAGGGCTTCGGTGGCCACTTCCACAACGACAACTCGATCACCGCGTTGCGCGACATCCCGGGGCTGGTGGTGGGCTGCCCGTCGCGCGGCGACGATGCGGTGATGATGCTGCGCACGCTGGCCGCACTGGCGCGGGTGGATGGGCGGGTGGCGGTGTTCCTGGAGCCGATCGCGTTGTACATGAGCAAGGACCTGCACGAAGCCGGCGATGGCCAGTGGCTGTTCGACTTCCCCGCACAGGGCCAGTCGCTGGTGCCGGGGGAGGGCCGGGTCTATGCGCCGGAGGCCGGCGATCTGGTGATCTATACCTATGGCAACGGCGTGCCGATGGCATTGCGCGCATCGCGGGCGATCGAGCAGCAGCTGGGCTGGCAGGTGCGGGTGGTCGACCTGCGCTGGCTGGTACCGCTGGACGCCGGCTTCATCACTGCCCAGGCCGCCAGCGCACGGCGGGTGCTGGTGCTGGATGAAGGCCGCCACAGCGGCGGGGTGGGCGAGGGCGTGGTCACCGCGCTGGTCGAGGCCGGGTTCGGCCATCTGCCGTTGCGCCGGGTCTGTGGTGCCGACACCTACACGCCACTGGCGGGGGCAGCAATGTTCGGGCTTCCAAGCGACAATGCGGTGATTGGCGCCGCCCTCGACCTGGCGCAGGAACCCTGATGCATGTGTGGATTGGCGGGAATGTTGTTGCCGGCGCCGCTGGCGTCGGCCGAGGCGCTGCAGGCGCAGGCCCTGGCCATGGGCCAGGCGCTGCACCACCGCGGGCCCGATGATGGCGGCAGCTGGGTCGATGCCGAGGCGGGCATCGCGCTGGCGCATCGCCGCCTGAGCATCCTCGACCTGTCCCCGCTGGGCCACCAGCCGATGGCCTCGGCCGACGGCCGCTACGTGATGGCCTACAACGGCGAGGTCTACAACTTCGCCGCCCTGCGCGAGGAACTGGAGCCGCTGGGGCATGCCTTCCGCGGCCATTCCGACACCGAAGTACTGCTGGCGGCGATCCTGCAATGGGGCGTGGAAGACACCCTGCAGCGCTGCAACGGCATGTTCGCCATCGCGCTGTGGGACCGCCAGGAGCGCTGCCTGTGGCTGGCCCGCGACCGCGTCGGCAAGAAGCCGCTGTATTACGGCTGGGCCGGCGACACGCTGGTGTTCGGTTCGGAACTGAAGGCGCTCTGGCAGCACCCGGCGTTCGACAACGACATCGACCGCGATGCGCTCACCTTGCTGCTGCGGCTGGATTACATCCCGGCGCCGCACAGCATCCACCAGCGCTGCTACAAGCTGATGCCGGGCCGGGTGTTGCGCCTGGACGCGGCGGCCGTCGCTGCCGGCGCATCCGCGCATCGTCCGGAACAGGCACAGCGGCCGTACTGGGATGCGCGCGCGCGCATGCAGGCGGCGCTGGCCGCACCCTTCCAGGGCCGCATCGAGGACGCCGAGGAACAGCTGGACACGCTGCTGCGCGACGCGGTGGCGCTACGCATGGTGGCCGACGTGCCGGTCGGCGTATTCCTGTCTGGTGGCACCGATTCCTCGCTGGTGGCGTCGCTGATGCAGGCCCAGAGCGGGCAGCCGGTGCACAGCTTCAGCATCGGCTTCACCAATTCGGGACATGACGAGGCGCCGCTGGCCCGGGAGCTGGCGGCCCACCTGGGCTGTGATCACACCGAGTTGTACGTCAGCGGCGCCGACGCGCTGGCGGTGGTGCCGCAGTTGCCAGCGATGTTCGATGAGCCTTTTGCCGACGCATCGCAGGTGCCGACCGCGCTGGTCGCCCGGCTGGCGCGGCAGGGCGTGACCGTGGCGCTGTCTGGTGACGGTGGCGATGAGCTGTTCTTCGGCTATACCCGGTATGTACGCGCGCTGCGCAACTGGCAGATGCTCGGCCGCGTGCCGGGGCCGCTGCGGCGCTGGATGGGCGCGCGTGCGCAGCAGCAGGGCGAAGCCTCGCGCACCGGCGGCCTGGCCGCGCTGCTGGCCGAGACCGGTGCGCGTGGCATCGGCGACGTCTACCGCAACCGCATCTCGCGCTGGCGCGACCCGGCCGCGGCGGTGACCGGCGCGCGGGCCGCCGGCAGCTTCTACGACCTGGCCGATCCGCTGCACGGCGCGGGTACGCCGGCCGACGCGATGATGCTGGCCGATTTCGTGACCTACCTGCCGGACGATCTGTTGTGCAAGGTCGACCGCACCTCGATGGCGGTCAGCCTGGAGGCGCGCGCACCGCTGCTGGACTGGCGGGTGGCCGAGTTCGCCTGGTCGCTGCCGTTGGGCTTCAAGCGCAGCGAGACCACCAGCAAGGTGCTGCTCAAGCGCGTGCTGGGCCGTTACGTGCCGCATTCGATGGTGCACCGTCCCAAGCGCGGTTTCGGCGCGCCGGTCAGTGACTGGCTGAAAGGCGACCTGCGGCCCTGGGCCGAGGACCTGCTGCAGCCGGCGCGGCTGGAGCGTGAGGGCGTGCTGTCGGCGGCGGCGGTGCAGCCGCTGTGGCAGCAGTTCCTGGGAGGGCAGCGCAAGTGGCATACCCATCTGTGGAACGTGCTGATGTTCCAGGCCTGGCAGGCGCATTGGCGGCAGGTGCGCGCAGGCATTGTGGGCGGCTGATCTTCACCGGCCTGCACGGGCCCGGCGACTAGGCTGGGCCTCCCGCACCATGAGGAGTATGTCCCGATGTCCGTCCCCACCATCGCCGTGTTCGTCGGCAGCCTGCGCAAGGACTCGTGCAACCGCAAGCTGGCCCATGCGCTGGAGAAGATCGCCGGTGATCGCGCACGCTTCCAGTACGTGCAGATCGGCGACCTGCCGTTGTATGACCAGGACTTCGACGCGCAGTACCCGGCGCAGGGTACCCGGCTGAAGGACCAGGTGCGCGCCGCCGACGCGGTGCTGTTCGTCACCCCCGAATACAACCGGTCGGTGCCGGGCGTGCTCAAGAACGCCATCGATATCGGCTCGCGTCCCTACGGTGACAGTGCGTTTGCCGGCAAGCCGGCGGCGGTGATCGGCGCCTCCATCGGGCAGATCGGTACCGCCGTGGCCCAGCAGCACCTGCGCAACACCCTGGCCTTCCTGGACATGCATGTGCTTGGGCAGCCCGAGGCGTTCATCCACTTCAAGGAGGGCCTGATCGATGCCGACGGCACGATCCACAACGAGGGCACGCAGAAGTTCCTGCAGGGCTACGTGGACCGCTTCCTGGCGCTGATCGCGGTGCACGTCAAGGGCGATTGACGCCTGCGGGGTCGGAGTTCCCTGCGTCGCAGAGGGATCCGACCCCAACCACGCCCGGGGTCGGATCCTGACGCGCAGCGACGGGCTCCGACCCGTGGCGCCTGATCTGCGATAATGCTCCGCTCGGGTGCCGCAATGGCGCCTGTCGCAGGCAGTGCGACGCCCCCACGCCAGTCTGGCCAGGCGCCGGCGGATATCCCCCGTTTCTCCACGGCTTATCCACAGGCTTGTCCATGGTCGCCGGGGTCGGCGCATGCCTACACTCGTCTGGCCCACTTTTGCAGGAAACACCGCAGCATGTCCGCTCGTCCCGGCTTCCGTTCCAACCGCAGAGAGCGCGGTGATGGCTTCGATCGCGATCGCGACGAGTCGCGCATCGACCAGTTGCGGGTACCGCCGCATTCGGTGGAAGCCGAGCAGGCGGTGCTGGGGGGGCTGATGCTGGCGCCCGAAGCGTATGACCGGGTCAATGACCAGCTGACCGAAGGCGACTTCTACCGTCGCGACCACCAGATGATCTATCGGGCGATCCGCGAGCTCTCCGAGCGCGAGCGTCCGTTCGATGCGGTGACCTTGGGCGAGTGGTTCGAGTCGCAGGGCAAGATGGAACTGGTGGGCGACGGTGCCTATCTGATCGAACTGGCCAGTACCACGCCGTCGGCTGCCAACATCGTGGCCTACGCCGAGATCGTGCGTGACAAGGCAGTGTTGCGCCAGCTGATCCAGGTGGGCACCGACATCGTCAACGACGGTTTCCAGCCCGAAGGCCGCGACAGCAGCGAGCTGCTGGCCTCGGCGGAAAAGAGCGTGTTCGCCATTGCCGAACAGGGCGCACGTGGTCGCACCGATTTCGTGGCCATGCCCGGTGCGCTGAAGGATGCATTCGAGGAGCTGCGCAACCGCTTCGAGAACGGCGGCAACATCACCGGCCTGCCGACCGGGTACACCGATTTCGATGCGATGACCGCCGGCCTGCAGCCGACCGATCTGATCATCCTCGCGGCGCGCCCGGCCATGGGCAAGACCACCTTCGCGCTGAACATCGCCGAGTACGCGGCGATCAAGTCGAAGAAGGGCGTGGCGGTGTTCTCGATGGAAATGTCGGCATCGCAGCTGGCGATGCGCCTGATTTCCTCCAATGGCCGCATCAACGCGCAGCGCCTGCGTACCGGCCAGCTGGAAGACGAGGACTGGAGCCGCGTCACCAGCGCGATCAAGATGCTGAAGGAAACCAAGATCTTCATCGACGATACGCCGGGCGTGTCGCCGGAAGTGCTGCGCTCCAAGTGCCGCCGCCTCAAGCGCGAGCATGACCTCGGCCTGATCGTGATCGACTACCTGCAGCTGATGAGCGTGCCCGGCAACAGCGAAAACCGCGCGACCGAAATCTCGGAGATCTCGCGTTCGTTGAAGGGCCTGGCCAAGGAATTGAATGTGCCGGTGATCGCGCTGTCACAGCTCAACCGCTCGCTGGAAACGCGTACCGACAAGCGCCCGGTGATGGCCGACCTTCGCGAGTCGGGCGCAATCGAGCAGGACGCGGACATGATCGTGTTCATCTACCGCGACGACTACTACAACAAGGAAAACTCGCCGGACAAGGGCCTGGCCGAGATCATCATCGGCAAGCACCGTGGTGGTCCGACCGGCTCGTGCAAGCTGAAGTTCTTCGGCGAGTACACCCGCTTCGACAACCTGGCCCACGATTCGGTCGGCTCGTTCGAATAACGGCCATGCCGGCCGCTGGCCGGCAATCGCCTTCCGGACGGTAAACCATTCGGAACGCAAGGATTCCGCATGTGGCGTGTAAATGACATGTAACGCGCCGCTTCTACGATTCCGCCGCTGCTGCCCTTCGACGCCGCCCTTCGGCGTCCAGCGTGCCCAAGGAATCCACCTCCATGTCGTCCCACGCTTCGCATCGCCGCAATCTGCTGGCCCTGCTGGTCTGTGCTTCGCTGCCGTCGCTCGCTGCCGCTGAACCCGCCCCCGCCCCCGACGCGCCGTCGGCGACCACCCTCGATTCGATCTCGGTGATCGGCCGCGGCGAAGCCCGCCAGGTGCAGCGCGTGACCGCCGAGGACATGAAGATCCTGCCGCCCGGTGCGAACCCCCTGAAGCTGCTGGCCAGCAAGCCGGGCGTTCACTTCGAGTCGGCCGATGCCACCGGCGCGTACGAATGGTCCACCACCATCAGCCTGCGTGGCTTCAACCAGAGCCGCCTGGGCTACACGCTCGATGGCATCCCGCTGGGCAACATGGCCTATGGCAACAGCAACGGCCTGCATATCAGCCGTGCCGTGATCAGCGAGAACCTGGGCGGAGCCGAAGTGTCCACCGGCATCGGCGCGCTGGGTACGCCGTCCACCAGCAACCTCGGCGGCGTGTTCCAGTTCTATTCGATCGATCCGTCCACCGAGTACGGCGTGGTGCTGGCGCAGGGCTTCGGCAGCGACAGCGCGCGGCGCAGCTATGCGCGCCTGGAGACCGGTGAGCACCAGGGCTTTGCGGCCTATCTGTCCGGCGTGTACTCCGAAGGCGACAAGTGGAAGGGCAAGGGCTCGCAGGAGCTGAAACAGTTCAACGGCAAGGCCACCTACAATTTCGGAACGGACAGCAGGATCACCGCGCTGTTCAACGCCTCGCGCCGCGTCGAGGCGGACTACCAGGACCTGTCGCTGGAGATGATCGATCGCCTTGGCTGGGACTGGGACAACTACGCGCCGGACTGGGATCGTGCCGTCGCCGCCGCGCGCGGCAGGTTCACGGGCGGCGTCAACAGCCCCTGGGATGCGTACTACTCCGGCCACGGCCTGCGCAACGATGACCTGTCCAGCATCGCCGGCGATTTCGGCCTGAACGAGTCGATGCGGCTGAAGGTCAACGTCTACAACCACAGCAACCGTGGCCAGGGCCACTGGTTCAGCCCGTCCAATCCGTCCAACCCGGGCACCGGTCGCGAGATTCCGATCTCGATCCGCACCACCGAGTACGCGATCGACCGTACCGGCGTGACCTCGGCGTTCACCTGGAACGTCGGCGGCCACGACCTGGAAGCCGGCCTCTGGTACGAGGACAACGGCCACAGCGTGCAGCGCAACTTCTACTACATCGACGGCCCGGTCACTGACGACTTCTTCCTGCGCAACCCGGACCAGCGCGTGTGGCACCAGCGCTACACCACCATTACCCGCCAGTTCTACGTGCAGGACCGCTTCCGCCTGTTCGATGACCGGCTGACCATCGACATCGGTGCGAAGTCGCCGCACACCCGCACCCGCGTGCGCACGCCACTGGGCAGCTATGCCAACAACAGCAGCCTGACTTCGAAGAAGGGCCTGCTGCCTCAGGCGGGTTTCAACTTCAAGCTCAACGAAGGCAACGAGATCTTCGGTTCGTTCGCAAAGAACGTCGCCGCCTATGCGCTGGGCGTGGGCAGCCCGTTCAACGTGCCGCAGGCGGCGTTCGATGCCAGCGCGCAGAACCTGAAGCCGGAACAGTCGCGCACCCTCGAGCTGGGCTGGCGCGGCTACGGCCAGGGCTATGAAGCCTCGGTTGCGGTGTACGACGTCAAGTTCGACAACCGCCTGCTGGCGATCGCCCAGTGCGTGGGCATCCTCGGCTGCCCGGCGCTGTTCTCCAACGTCGGTTCGGTGACCAGCCGCGGCGCCGAGGCGACACTGCAGCTGAAGCCGATGCAGGACCTGGCCTGGTCCAACGCGCTGTCCTGGAATGACAGCACCTACGACAACGACTACGTGAACAATGGCGTGGTGCCGACCCGCGGCAAGAAGACCGTCGACACCCCCGAATGGATGTTCGCCAGCACCCTGGCCTGGACCCCGGGCCCCTGGGACATGCGCCTGTCGGCCAACCACGTCGGCAAGCGCTACGTGACCTATACCAACGACGAGTCGGTGCCGAGCTACTGGCTGGTCAATGCCTCCGTGGCCTATGACTTCGGCGCGCTGGGCCCGGCGCAGAACCTGACCGTGGCGCTGAACCTGACCAACCTGACGGACAAGCGCTACCTGTCCTCGATCAACACCAACGGTACCTACGCCGCCGACCCGACCCGCAGCCTGGCGACCATGCAGGTCGGCGCGCCGCGCCAGGTGATGGCCACCGCCACCGTGCGCTTCTGATGCGCGGGCCTGTGGATCCGGAACGGCGTCGTCGCCTGCTGCGCATGGCGTGGCGGGGCACGGGGGCGGCGATCGCGCTGGCGGCGATGCCGGGGCTGGCCACGGCCGGCCCACGGCCGCGGCTGGGGCGTGATCCGTTCACCCTTGGTGTCGCCGCCGGTGATCCGGATCCACAGGGGGCCGTGTTGTGGACGCGGCTGGCGCCGGACCCGCTCAACGGCGGCGGCATGCCGTCGCGGGCGGTGCCGGTGCGCTGGTTCGTGGCCGAAGACGCCGGCATGCGCCGGCTGGTACAGCGGGGTACTGCAGCCGCGGTGCCGGAGCTGGCCCATTCGGTGCACGTGGAGGTCAATGGCCTGCGCCCGGGCCGCGACTACTACTACCGCTTCGCCTGCGATGGCGATGAGGAAAGCGCGGTCGGCCACTTCCGCACCGCGTCGCTACCGGACACGCAGCTGCAGCAGCTGCGGCTGGCCCTGTGCACCTGCCAGGCCTGGAACAGTGGCTACTATCCGGTGCTGCGCGATATCGCACGGAGCGATGTCGACCTCGTGCTGCATGCCGGCGACTACCTGTATGAATACAGCCCGCTGCAGAACGTGCGTGGCACCATGCTGGACGCGGCGCGTTTCAGTGGCGAGACGGTGAGCCTGGAGCGCTACCGTGACCAGTACGCGCTGTACAAGCTCGACCCGGATCTGCAGGCAGCCCATGCCGCACACGCCTTCGCGGTGATCTGGGACGATCACGAGGTGCAGAACGACTACTCGGGCATCCATCCGGAGAAGCCCAGCGTGTCGATCGAGGACTTCATCGTTCGCCGCGCGGCGGCCTACCGCGCGTTCTACGAACATCTGCCGATGCGCAGCAAGCCTGCGGGCAATAGCGGCCTGCGCGTGCACCGGCGCCTGCGTTACGGCGATCTGGCACAGCTGACCCTGCTCGACTGCCGCCAGTTCCGCCCGGCCAATCCCTGCGGTGTGGGCGAGTCACCGCGCTGCGAAGCGGCGCTGGATCCACGCATGAGCATGCTCGGCACGGGGCAGGAAGCGTGGTTCACGCAGTCGATGGCCGCCGCGCAGGGCACGCGCTGGAACGTGGTGGTGCAGCAGCTGCTGATGGCGCAGCTGCGGCTGGACGGCGGCACGCCACGCGAGCGCTTCTGGAACGACGCGTGGGATGGCTATCCCGCCGCACGCAGGCGTCTGCTGCAGGCGATGCAGGCGGGCGGGCAGGGCAATGCCATCGTGCTGGGCGGCGACTGGCATTCCACCTTCGTCAACGACCTGAAGCTGGATTTCGACGCGGCCAGCGCGCCGGTCGTGGCCACCGAATTCATCGCCCCGGCGATCAGCAGTGGCGGCGACGACACGCCGTACGGGCCGTACTACGGGCCATCGATTCCGCAGAACCCGCATATCCGCTATTTCGACGGCGACCGCCGCGGCTGGTGGAAGCTGCAGCTGAACCGGCAGACCGTGGACGCCGAGCTCCGCTTCGCCGACAGCGTGCTGCGCCCGGATGCCGCAGTGCGTACCGCGGCGCGATTCCAGGTGGTCCATGGCCGCTCGGGCGCGGTGCAGCTCCTGTAGAGCCGAGCCTACGCTCGGCTGTCGCGCGCAGCGCGGGTTTTCTGTGATCGCAACGAAGAGCAGCCGAGCGTAGGCTCGGCTCTACAACGACGGCCCTGCACCGGATTTCATCGCCCCCAGCCCGGGTTTCGTCGCAAACCGTTTGCCGGCGGCGAGGGCGGGGCGCCAAGGTGTCCGCAGGCGGCAGGGTGCCGCCCCAAGGAGACCGTGATGAAGACCCTGTTCGCGCTCGGTGTGTGGTGCCTGCTGTTCGTGCTGTGCTGGCCGCTGGCGATCCTCGCCCTGATCGCCTGGCCGCTCGTGTGGCTGCTGAGCCTGCCGTTCCGCCTGGTCGGCATCACCTTCTCGGCGTTGTTCGCCTTCCTGCGAGCGCTGTTCATGCTGCCGGCGCGGTTGCTTGGCGGCCGGGCGGTTCCCGCATGAGGAGGGTGCTGCTGGCCGGTCTGGTCCTGTTGCCAGGCCCGGTGCTGGCTGCACCCCCGGCACCCCCGTCGGCGTGGCTGGAGCGCGAGCAGAGCGCTGCGGCTGACGAAGCCAATGCAGCGGCGGTCCCTGCGCCGAAAGCCGAGGCGCGCTGCCGGGTGGTCAAGCAATGGAAGGCTGGCGATACGGTGGTACAGCACAGGGTCTGTGAGGATTCACCGAAGAAGCCGGCTGGAAAGGTGTAGGGCCGGGCCCATGCTCGGCGGCCTTTGCAGGGCAGCCGAGCGTGGGCTCGGCGCTACAGGGAAACGGGCAACAAAAAACCCCGCCGAAGCGGGGTTTTTCGTCTGCAGGTGAGTGCCGACCAACGGTCGGCACCTACCATGATGCCGATCAGTTCGCCTTGTGGATGGCGCGCTTGCTGACCGCCATCGCCGCGTCGTGGACCACTTCCGACAGCGACGGGTGGGCGTGGCAGATGCGGGCCAGGTCATCGGCCGAACCGCTGAACTCCATGGTCAGCACGCCTTCGTGCACCAGCTCGGAGACGTTGGCGCCGACCAGGTGCATGCCGAGGATGCGATCGGTTTCGGCATGGGCCAGGATCTTCACGAAGCCTGCCGGCTCGATCATCGCCACGGCACGACCGTTGGCGGCGAACGGGAAGCTGCCGGCCCTGTACGGAATGCCTTCGGCCTTCAGCTGCGCTTCGGTCTTGCCGACCCAGGCCAGTTCCGGTTCGGTGTAGATGACCCACGGGATGGTGTCGAAGTTGACGTGGCCCGGCAGGCCGGCGATCAGCTCAGCCACCGCGATGCCTTCCTCGAAGCCCTTGTGCGCCAGCATCGGGCCGCGCACGCAGTCGCCGACTGCCCACACACCGTTGACGCCGGTGTGGCAGTGCGCATCGACTTCGATCTGGCCGCGCTCGTTGATCTTGACGCCGGTGCCTTCGGCCAGCAGGCCCTTGGTGGCGGCGCGACGGCCAACGGCCACCAGCAGCTTGTCCACGGTCAGGGTCTTTTCGCCTTCCGCGTCGGTGTAGGTGACGATGACTTCCTTCTTCTTGCCCTTGCCGGTGATCTCGGTCTTGGAGACCTTGGCATTGAGCTTGATGTCCAGGCCCTGCTTCTTGAATTCCTTGGCAGCCGCCTTGGCCACTTCCGCATCGGCAGCCGCCAGGAACTCCGGCATGGCTTCCAGGATGGTGACTTCAGCGCCCAGGCGCTTCCACACGCTGCCCAGTTCCAGGCCGATCACGCCGGCGCCGATCACGGCCAGGCGGTTCGGCACTTCGGTGAAGTCCAGGCCGCCAACGTTGTCGACGATGGTCTCGCCGTCGAACTTGGCGAACGGCAGTTCGATCGAATCCGAACCGGCCGCGATGATGACGTTGGTGCCCTTCAGCTCGACGATGGAACCGTCATGCTGGGTGACCTTGACCACGTTGCCCGGCTGCAGTTCACCGAAGCCGTAGTAGGCGGCGACCTTGTTGGCCTTGAACAGCATGCCGATGCCGCCGGTGAACTGCTTGACGATCTTGTCCTTGCGGCCAACCATCGCCTCGACGTCGATCTTGGCATCCTTGAAGCTGATGCCGTGGTCGCCAAAGATGTGGCCCATGTTCCAGAACTGGCGCGAGGAATCCAGCAGCGCCTTGGACGGGATGCAGCCCACGCGCAGGCAGGTGCCGCCGAGGGCCGGCTTGCCGTCCTTGCCCAGCGCTGCATCGATGCAGGCGGTCTTCAGGCCCAGCTGGGCCGCGCGGATGGCAGCGTGGTAACCGGCCGGGCCGGCACCGATGACGACGACGTCGAATTGTTCAGCCATTGAATTATTCCTTGATGCATTACCAGAACCCCTCCGCGCAGGCGCGGAGGGGCGGGAGGTGTCTTACAGGCCGAACAGCATGCGGCCCGGGTTTTCCAGCTGGTTCTTGATGTCCACCAGGAACTGCACCGAGTCCTTGCCGTCGATGATGCGGTGGTCGTAGGACAGCGCCAGGTACATCATCGGCGCGATCACGACCTGGCCGTTCTGGGCGATCGGACGCTCCTTGATGGCGTGCATGCCCAGGATGGCGCTCTGCGGCGGGTTGATGATCGGGGTCGACAGCAGCGAACCGAAGGTGCCGCCGTTGGTCACGGTGAAGGTGCCGCCCTGCAGTTCTTCCAGGCCCAGCTTGCCGTCACGGGCCTTCTTGGCGTAGTCGGCGATGGTCTTCTCGATGTCGGCGAACGACATGCGCTCGACGTTGCGCAGCACCGGCGTGACCAGGCCCTTCTCGGTCGAGACGGCGATCGAGATGTCCGAGTAGCCGTGATAGATGATGTCGTCGCCGTCGATCGAGGCGTTGACCAGCGGGAAGCGCTGCAGCGCGTTGGCGGCGGCCTTCACGAAGAAGCTCATGAAGCCCAGCTTGATGCCGTGTGCCTTGACGAACTCGTCCTGCAGTTCCTTGCGCGCCGCCGACACCTTGGACAGGTCGACTTCGTTGAAGGTGGTCAGCATGGCGGTGGAGTTCTTCGACTCCATCAGGCGCTCGGCGATGCGCTTGCGGATGCGGGTCATCGGCACGCGCTCTTCCGGGCGTGCGCCACCGGCCTTGCCGGCGCCGCCGTTGCGGGCGAAGTTGACGATGTCTTCCTTGGTGACCGCGCCGCGACGGCCGGTGCCGTCGACATCGGCCGGGTTCACGCCTTCAGTGATGGCGGTGAAGCGGGCGCCCGGCGGCAGCGCATCGGCGGCCGACTTGGCGGCCGGGGCCGGCGCAGCGGCAGCGGCCGGAGCCGGAGCGGCGGCGGCCGGAGCAGCGGCCGGAGCGGCCTCGGCGGTCGGTGCCGGAGCAGCTGCAACGGCGCCTTCCTCGATGATCGCCACGACCTGGCTGGAGGTCACGGTCGAGCCTTCGGCGAACTTGATTTCCTTCAGCACGCCGTCGACCGGCGACGGCACTTCCAGGACGACCTTGTCGGTTTCCAGGTCAAGCAGGTTTTCGTCGCGCTTGACAGCGTCGCCCACCTTCTTGTGCCAGGTGGCGATGGTGCCGTCGGCGACGGATTCGGGCAGTACCGGGGCTTTGACTTCGGTGGCCATTGCGGGAGCTTCCTGGTTTGTCTTCTAAATAGGGGGAGGATTATTCAGCGAACGTGTCGTTGAACGGGTTGACCAGTGCGTCGGCGATCAGCTGCTGCTGCTCGCGGACGTGGTCAGCCATGTGACCGGCAGCCGGCGAGGCCGAACGTGCGCGACCGGCGTAGTGCAGGTTCTGGCCATCGGCCAGGCAGAACTGCAGGTGGTGGCGGATCTGGTACCACGCGCCCTGGTTCTGCGGTTCTTCCTGCGTCCACACCACGTCGGTGGCCTTGCCGTACTTCTTCAGTTCGGCCGCCAGCAGCGCACGCGGGAACGGATACAGCTGCTCCACGCGGATGATCGCCACGTCGTCCTGGCCACGCTTGATCTGGTCCTCCAGCAGGTCGTAATAGACCTTGCCCGAGCACAGCACCACGCGCTTGACCTTCTTGGCGTCTGCGTTGGCGTCGCCGATCAGGTGCTGGAACTCGCCGTTGGCCAGCTCGTCCAGGGTCGACACGGCCAGCTTGTGGCGCAGCAGCGACTTCGGCGACATCACCACCAGCGGCTTGCGGGTGGTCATGTGCAGCTGGCGACGCAGCATGTGGAAGGCCTGGGCCGGGGTCGACGGCACGACCACCAGCATGTTCTCCAGCGCGCACAGCTGCAGGAAGCGCTCCAGGCGCGCCGAGCTGTGTTCCGGGCCTTGCCCTTCATAGCCATGCGGCAGCAGCAGGGTCAGGCCGGAAATGCGGCCCCACTTGGCTTCACCGGCGGCGATGAACTGGTCGATCACCACCTGGGCACCGTTGGCGAAGTCGCCGAACTGGCCTTCCCAGATGCACAGCGTGTTCGGATCGGTGGTGGAGAAGCCGTACTCGTAGGCCATCACCGCTTCTTCGCTCAGCAGCGAATCGATGACGGTGGCCTTCTCCGGCGAATCCACCAGCTGCCGCAGCGGCATGTAGTAGTTGTCGGTCTTCTGGTCGTGCAGGATCGCGTGGCGATGCGTGAACGTACCGCGGCCCACGTCCTGGCCGACCAGGCGCAGTGCATGGCCTTCGTCGAGCAGGGTGGCGTAGGCCAGGTTCTCGGCAAAGCCCCAGTCGCCCGGGATCTCGCCGGCGGCCATCTTGCGGCGGTCGTCGTAGACCTTGGCCACGCGCGAGTGCAGCTGCACTTCATCGGGAATGGTGTTGATCAGCTTGGCCAGCTCGACCAGCTTGTTCTTCTCGACCTTGGTCGAGACCGGGTCGGACAGCTTGCCTTCCAGCAGCTTCGGCCAATCGACGAACAGCGGGCTGCTCGGCGGGGTCTTCTCGACCTTGGCCAGCTCGGTGGTCACTTCACCGGCGTCCAGCTTCTCGCGGTAGGCATCGACCATCGCCTTGCCGGCGCCGGCGGCGATCACGCCCGCCTTTTCCAGCTGCTCGGCGTACATCTCGCGGGTGGTCGGGTGCTTGCGGATCACCTGGTACATCAGCGGCTGGGTGATCGCCGGTTCGTCGGCCTCGTTGTGGCCCCAGCGGCGGTAGCACATCAGGTCGATGACCACGTCCTTGGCGAACGTCTGGCGGAATTCGAAGGCCAGCTGTGCGGCGAACACCACTGCTTCCGGGTCATCGCCGTTCACGTGCAGCACCGGGGCGGCAATCATCTTCGCCACGTCGGTGGCATAGCGCGTGGAACGCGTATCCAGCGGGTTGGAGGTGGTGAAGCCGACCTGGTTGTTGACCACGATGTGCACGGTGCCGCCGACGGCGAAGCCGCGGGCCTGCGACATCTGGAACAGTTCCATGACCACGCCCTGGCCGGAGAAGGCCGCGTCGCCGTGGATCAGGATCGGCATGACCTGCTTGCGTGCGGTGTCCTTGCGGCGCTCCTGGCGCGAACGCACGGAACCGGCCACGACCGGGTCGGCGATTTCCAGGTGCGACGGGTTGAACGCCAGCGCCAGGTGCACCGGGCCGCCATCGGTGGCGACGTCGGCGGAGAAGCCCATGTGGTACTTCACGTCGCCGGCCGAAGCGTGCTCGTCGTGCTCGAACTTGCCTTCGAACTCGTCGAACAGCTTGCGCGGGTTCTTGCCCAGGGTGTTGACCAGCACGTTCAGGCGGCCACGGTGGGCCATGCCGATCACCACGTCCTTGACGCCATCCTTGCCGGCGTTGCGGATGATGGTGTCCATCATCGGGATCAGCGAATCGCCGCCTTCCAGCGAGAACCGCTTCTGGCCGACGTACTTGGTGTGCAGGTAGCGCTCCAGGCCTTCGGCCGCAGTCAGGCGCTCCAGGGTGCGGCGCTGGGTGTCAGCGTCCAGCTGGTAGTTGCCACCGGCGGCTTCCAGCTTCTTGTAGATCCACTGGCGCTGCTCGACCTCGGAGATGTGCATGAACTCCGCACCGATCGAGCCGGTGTAGGTCGCCTTCAGGCGTGCCAGCAGGTCGCGCAGCTTCATGCGCGGCTGGCCGCCGACGCCGCCAGTGCTGAACTCGCTGTTGAGGTCGGCATCGGACAGGCTGTGGAACGGCAGGCCCAGATCCGGGGTGTTGACCGGTGCGGCCAGGCCCAGCGGATCGAGGCGGGCGTCCAGGTGGCCGCGCGAACGGTAGGCGGTGATCAGACGACCGACATTGCGCTCGCGCTCGTCGCCTGCACCGTTACCGGTACCGGCCTTCAGCGCATCCTTGGCCGCGTCCGCAATGTGGGAGATGACGGCCGAGTGCGGAATGTCACCTGCTTCGCGGCCCTTGAAGCCGTCGAAGTAGGTTTTCCATTTGGGATCGACACTATCCGGGGAGACCAGGTACTGCTCGTACAGGTCCTCGACATAGGAGGCGTTGCCGCCGGCGAGTTGCGAAGATTGCGCAAACTGCTTCAGTTGATTGTCCACGATGGAGGGTGTTGATTCGCTTTGTGGGGTATGGCTTCAGAAGGACCCGGCAGGAAGATGAATAGCCCTGCGCGGGCGCGTTCAAACAGCCAAATTGTACCCCCAACCGGACACGAAGGGGCACCACCACAGGTATCCCGCGTCCGCCGGTGCCGGTTCCAGACAGGTTCGGTCGGCTGTGCCGACTCAGATGCCGAGCGCACGCAGTTCGCTGCAGACGCGCGAACGGTCCCAGACACGCTGCAATTGCTGCTCGAACGGCTGCGAACGTGCTGGCAGCGCGATGCCGGCCTCGCCGTCGAGGCGATGGCCGATCAGACGAAAGTAGAAGTCGCCCGCATCGTTGAGCAGGCAGGCCGAGGCCAGCGCGCGGTCGACCGGATCGCTGACCTCGCGGAACTGGATCACGCTGGGCAGGCGCTGGGCCAGCGCCAGCAGCGGTGCCCCGGCAGACGCGATGGCGGCGGCGTCGTGCACGATCACCCGCAGCTGCTTGTCGTGGCGGGCGGTGACGAAGCGGCGCAGGGCGGACTGTACCGGGGGCGCGTCGAGCAGCCCCGGGTCCAGTTGGCGGCTGTGCAGCCACAGCTGGCGACGGGCGCGGTGGATGATGGCCGTGGTGATCGCCACCGCCTCGGCGCGGCTGTCGATGGCGCTGGCCACGCCCAGCCGGCGGCGCATCTGCTGGTGTCCGATGCCGGCTTCCTCGAACACCTCGCCCTCGGGCAGGAAGCCCTGGCGTGCATAGAAATCGCGGGCGGGCAGCTGGGCGTGCAGGTGCAGCTCGGCCAGGCCGAGCCTGCGCCCGGCCTCGACCAGTGCCGCCAGCAGGGCCTCACCGACCCCGTTGCTGCGATGGGTGGCCAGCACGGCCATGCGGCCGATGCGGCCGTCCGGAGCCAGCCTGCCGGTGCCGACCGGCTGGCCGTCACTGTCCAGCGCCAGCACATGGGCACTGACCGGGTCCAGCGCATCGCGTTCCAGCTCGGCGGCGATGCCCTGTTCCTGCACGAACACGCGTTGGCGCACGTCGTGGATGGCAACGTGGGCGTCGGCGTGGCTGACCTGCTGGACCCGGATCATGACGATGGCTCAGGCCCGGCCGGTGCTGTCGTCTTCGTCGTCGTCCTCGAAGTTGACGATGACCTCGATACCGTCGTCGTGCACGGTCACGGAGTGGACATCGTCGGACACCGCGTCGGCGTCGATCGCCTCGACGCGGTCGCGGCCTTCGACGACCTCGCCGAGCACCACGGCATCCTCGCTGTCTTCCT
This sequence comes from Stenotrophomonas sp., assembly GCF_059505245.1. Taxonomy (NCBI): domain Bacteria; kingdom Pseudomonadati; phylum Pseudomonadota; class Gammaproteobacteria; order Lysobacterales; family Lysobacteraceae; genus Stenotrophomonas; species Stenotrophomonas sp. Next base: position 98,955 of record NZ_JCACKF010000042.1, on the reverse strand, counting down.
CGTCTTCGGCCTCGTACACCTCATTCGGGTCGATCAGCTGGAACACACCCCCGACCAGCAGCTGCTGGACCACGGCACGGCCCTTGTCGGACAGGCCGCGATAGGCGGCGGCGTCGAGCTGCTCGGCGCCGGCCAGGCGCTGCGCGTCCTTCACCGGCAGCGCGAAGTCCTGGCCGCTGACATACAGGCTGGCGCCACGCTTGGCCCGGCGCCAGGCCAGGCGGGCCCACGGGTGGCGCTGCAGCAGCATGCCCGAGGCCAGCGCTTCGACCACTTGCTCCGCGGCCGGCGCGGCCTGGTGGGCCATCACTTCGCCGGCGGCGCGGTAGGTGGTGATGAAGCGGCCGAACCAGTCACCCAGCTTGTCCGGGTCGTTCATGCGGATGGCGTTGAGGGCGGTGATCACCCGCGCCATCGCCACCGTGTCGATTTCGTTCGGGTCGGCCGGCACCTTCAGGTCGGCATCCTGGTAGCGGATGTTCTCATCGGCATCGGCGATCAGGGTGTCCAGATAGTCGCTGATCAGCTCGGCAGAAGACGGCGCACGCATGCCGAACGAGAAGGTCAGGCAGGGGTCTTCGGCGACGCCGTGGTGCGGCACGTTCGGCGGCAGGTACAGCATGTCGCCCGGCGCCAGCACCCAGTCGTGGGTGGGCTTGAACACCTTCAGCAGCTTCAGCTCCACGTCCGGGCGGAAGCCCAGCGGCGGCTGCCTGCCCTTGATCGATTCGCTGGCATCGATCTGCCAGCGGCGGTGGCCGTGGGCCTGCAGCAGGAACACGTCGTACTGGTCGACATGGGCGCCGACCGAGCCGCCGGTGGCGGCGAAGCTGATCATCACGTCATCCATGCGCCAGCGCGGCAGGAAGCTGAAGTGCTCGATCAGGGCGCGCACGTCCGGGTCCCACTTGTCCACGTCCTGCACCAGCAGGGTCCAGTCGTGGTCGGGCAGGGCGGGGAACACGTCTTCCTGGAACGGGCCGGTGCGCACGCGCCAGCCGTCCTGGGCCTTGTCGTGCTCGATCAGGCGCGCCAGCACACCTTCCTCGCAGGCCAGCCCGGCCAGGTCTTCCGGCTGTACCGGGGTCTGGAAATCCGGAAAGGCATTGCGGATCAGCAGCGGGCGCTTCTGCCAGAAGTCGCGCAGGAAGGTGGCCGGCGCCATGCCGAGCGGCTGGCCAGGGCGGGCGGTGACTTCGATGAGGGGGGCGGAGGACTTGCGGGCGGCCATGGGGGAATCCTTGCAGCGGAAAGCGGGAGGGGCGGCGCAGCGGGCCGCCTGAGATCTCCATTGTCCGCCGTTCGCCGGGATTGCGCACGTGCGCGGGTTTGTCGCGGGGTGTCCGGCCAACGGCGGAGCCCCTCGTGGCGGGGTGGTTGGTCGCGCAAAGCGCTGGCTTCATGGGCTGGGCCGGGCGGGGGGGGTTCGCGGGCCACCCCCGGAACCCCTCCCAGGGGGCTCGATGGCGCCCACCCAGGCGCCAACCGGCCCCCCCCACCCCCCCCCCCCGCCCCCC